>DATJJB010000566.1:0-38318 GCA_035492655.1 Kutzneria sp.
GCACGGCCGATCCCGTTGGCCGAGTGGTGCGTCTCGATGCTGACGGAGCGGCAGCAGTCGGCGGCAGGACTGGACGGCCCGATCTTCCCAAGCTCGACCGGCACGGTCCGGGAGGCATCCAATGTGCGCAACCGGGCGTGGAAGCCGTTCACGGTGCGAGCCGGCTACGACTGGGTGACCTTCCGGACGTTCCGTAAGACGGTGGCGACGCTGCTCGACGAAGCAGGGCTGACCGCTCGGCAGATCGCCGACATCCTTGGCCACGCCCGGCCATCGATGACGCAGGACGTCTATATGGGGCGTGGTGCGGTGAGTCGGGCCGGTGCCCAAGCGCTCGACGACGCGCTGACCACGCCCAAGGAGTAAACGAGGGGTTTTCGCGGGGTTCGACGACGACGGTCGAACCCCGCAACGCGCTGACCTGCGGATTTGCGTGGGCCGCCTGGGGCTCGAACCCAGAACCTACGGATTAAAAGTCCGCAGCTCTACCAATTGAGCTAACGGCCCATGGTCCACACGATAGCGCCTCCGGGCGGGGCGCCGCCGGAGTACCGGGGTGTTGGGCGGGCCACAGGGGGTCTCGGACGGGTGATCAGGGCGGATGTGAGGGCGATCACTTGCTGTCATCGCTAGGATCCGCTGAGTAGCCAACCAGACGGGGGTCTGTGTGGAACTGGTGGAGCAGATCGTGGCGTATCACGAGCGGAGGGGAGATCCGGAGGCGCTGCTGGCGGCGTTTCGGGGTGCCCTGGTGCTGGTGCCGGCGGTGCGGACGGAGTACGGCGGCCTTGAGTGGTGGCACGCCTTCACGGACGAGGTGGAGCTGGCGAGGTATGCCCGGGCCCGGGGTGAGGAAGACCGGGAATGGGAGTACGTGACGACCCGCGGTGAGCGGCTGCTGACGGCGATCGAAGGACGGCCGGCGGCGATCATGGTGGACGCGGCGGGCGACCGGCCGATGGCGTTCACGTGACGGGGTACGAGGTCTCGCCGGACGCCCTGAAGGAGGCGGCGGAGGGGATCCGCAAGGCGATCGGGGCGCTGAAGGAGATCGGCAACGCGGAGCTGGCGGACGCGGGCCGGGGTGTGACGACGATGGAGATGGGCCAGGGCACGGTCGGCCACGACGGGCTGGCGACGACGTTCGGTGACTTCTGCGCACGCTGGGAGTGGGGCGTCCGGGACCTGATCCAGGCGGGCGGGCGGATCGCGGACGACCTGGAGGGCACGGGCACGATCTACGCCAAGGCCGAGCAGGTGGCCACGGACCTGCTCAAACGGCTGGCGGTGGACACGATGGGCGACCCGCACGCGGACTCGTCGAAGGCGAAGGACCAGTCCTGGCAGCAGATCGGGGACGGACTGAAGCCGGACAGCAGCCCGGAGTCGTTCAACAAGGCCAGGGACGACATGGCGAGCACCTGGCAGCGCACGGGCGAGGACCTGGTCCGCAACAACGGGATCTCGCAGGTCGCCAGGATGCTGGGCGGTGCGGACGTCATCGGCCAGGAGCTGGGCGGCCTCAAGGAGATCGTGAGCTGAGCGATGGTCTTCGACCTCATCAGGAACGCCCAGAACTGGGTCGACGAGAAGATCGCGGACGTGGTCGGGGCGGAGTTGCCGCTCGGCGCGACGGACGACCCGAAGCTGCTGGTCAACGGCGAGGCGGACACGATCGCGGAGACGGCGGCGCACCTGTCGAAGCTGGGGGCGGCGTTCGGCGAGACGGCGAAGGGCTTCGCCGAGATCGACGTGAGTCACTGGACGGGCGATGCGGCGGACGCGTTCCGGGCGAAGTTCCAGGACTCGCCGAAGCAGTGGGTGGCGGCGGCGGATGCCTTCCAAGCGGCGGGCGCGGCGTTCGAGGGCTACGTCAGCGTCGTGAAATGGGCGCAGGACCAGGCGAAACAGGCGGCGGACCTGTATCGAAGGGCCGAGCAGGCGTCACAGGACGCGGCGGACCGCTACAACGCGCAGGCGGCGCAGGCCACGGAGCCGATGCCGCCGTTCAGCGACCCGGGCAACGCGGATCGCCTGCGGGCCCAGGAGATGCTGGCGGCGGCGCGGCGGCAGCGGGACTCGGCGGCGGAGCAGGCCCAGCACGCGATCGAGGCGGCGACGGCCAAGGCGCCGCAGGAGCCGTCGTTCGCAGAGCGCATGATCGACGAGATCACCGACCAGACGGTGATGGTCGGCGACACGGCGCTGCACGTGGTGGAGGGCGCGGCCGAGGGCATCGAGGGCATGCTGAAGTTCGCCCGGTCGCTCAACCCGATGGACCCCTACAACATCACCCACCCGGCGTCCTATGTGGACGGACTGTCGAACACCGCGGCCGGCCTGCTGCACTCGGTCGTGCACCCGGTGGACCTGGTCAAGGGACTGATCGGCACGGGCTGGGGCTCGGACCCCGGGGAGGCTCTCGGCAAGCTGCTGCCCAACATCGCGCTGGGCGCGCTGACCGACGGCGCCGGCACGGCGGCGGAAGCGGGCTCGGTGGCGGCGCGGACGGCCGGCAGCGTCGCGGAGACGACGGCGACCAGGGCGGCCGGCGGCATCGCGGAGTCCACGGCCGGCCGGACGGCGGCGGGGACCGCGGAGTCGACGGCGGCGAAATCGACCGAAGCGGTCGGGGCCGAGCCGCACTACCCGGGCTGGAACTACGGGTCGGACGCCCACACCGTGCCGGAGCGTCCGCCGGTCGAATACCCGCCGGAGTCCTACCAGCCGCGTTGGCACGACGATCCCAACGAGGAGATCTTCCAGGAGACGGTCTACGACAACAGTGGCTGGGGCCAGCCGGCGCCGCGCCCCTCGGAGACCGGCGAGTACACGCCGGAGGACATCGACCCGCGCGTCTTCGACGACGCGGCGGCCAAGCAGGCCGAGGCCCACGCGAAGATCGAGGCGCTGCCGGGTGGCACGACCGTCCAATCGGCGGAGGTGCCACGGCCGCCGGTGGAGACGCACGTCTTCGAGAGCGCGTCGGGCAAGCTGGACACCGCCGGTCCGAACATCACGACGCCCGCGTTCATCGACGGCAACACGGCCGACCGTGCGCAGCGGACGACGCCGAGGCCCGCGCCCACCAGGCTGTTCCGGCCGGACGCTCGCACGCCGGCCGAGGTCTTCGTCGACGGGTTCCCGACGCCGTCGCCGCTGGTCGCAGCGACCGAGGCCAAGCCGGGCCAGTGGCTGTACGAGGTCGATCCGGCCGTTGACGGCGAGGTGCCGGGCTGGGCGGTGCGCGGCGGCTACCGAGTGGACGCGCTGGGCCGGCTGGGCGAGTACACCGCCAACCCGGCTCAACCGCACTGATCGCGGGGATCCCGCAGCTCGGCGTTGTCCTTCCGGCCTGGGCGGATCATCCTGGACGGTGGCGTGCATATGCACGGTCAGGTGCGGCCGGGGGTATCCAGCCGGTCGGGGCGGGCTCTTGACTGGCGAGGGGACCGGCGGCGGACGGAGGTTGGCGTGGACCACGACAACCAGCGCCGCCCGCTGGTGGGCCGGGCGGCGGAGCTGGTGCTGCTCGAGGACGTGGCGGCGCAGGCCAGGACGGCGTTTCGGCTGGTGGAAGTGGTGGGGGAGCCGGGGGCGGGTAAGACCCGGCTGCTGGCGGAGTTCACCAAGAAGCGGCTGGTGCTCAGGGGACGAGCGGTGGAGTCGGAGCGGGAGGTGCCGTTCGCGCCGCTGGTGGACGCGCTGGTGGACCGGGTGGACGCCGCGCTGGCCGACAAGCTGAGCGAGCCGGAGACACAACTGCTGGCGACGGCCTTCCCGGTGCTGTCGAAGAAGCCGGCCCACGACGTGGTGAAGCCCCGCCTGTACCGGGCGATGCGCTCGCTGCTGCGGGAGCTGGCGCCGGTCACGGTGGTGCTGGACGACGTGCACTGGGCCGACGAGTCGACGATCGAGCTGGTGGACTACCTGGTCCGCCATCCGCTGCCGGCGCCGATGTTGCTGGTGCTGGCCTACCGCCCGAACCAGGTGTCGTTCCGGCTGTCGAGGGCGCTGGCGGACCACGCGACGAGGGTGGAGCTGGGCCCGCTGTCCAAGGCGGACGCGGACCAGTTGCTGGGCACGTCGATGAGCCCGCACACGAGGCAACGCCTGTACGACGCGAGCGGCGGGAACCCGTTCTACCTGGACACGTTGGCCCGCACCCGCCCGACCGAGGACCGCACGGAGCTGCCGGAGTCGGCGAAGGCGACGCTGGCCGAGGAGCTGGCGGGCCTGGGCCCGACCGAGGCGCTGGTGGCGAAGGCGGCCGCGGTGGCCGGTGACACGTTCGAGCCGTCGGTCATCGCGCACGTCGCCGAGGTGCCGGAACACGTTGTGCTGCAAGCATTTGACGACCTGGTGGCACGAGACGTGTTGAGAGAGGTCGAGGGCTCGGGCCGGTTCCGGTTCCGGCACTGCGTGGTGCGCCACGTGGCCTACGACTCGGCGGCCGCCGGCTGGCGCCATGGTGCCCACGCCCGCATCGCGGCGTACCTGGCGAAGGTCGGCGCACCGGCCGTCAGGAGGGCGGAACACGTTCTCCGCTCAGCGAAGTACGGTGATCAGGAGGCGGTGAGAACCCTCGTCGCCGCGGCCCGGTCCATCGCCACCAACCAGCCGACGACGGCGGCGAGCTGGTACGAGGCGGCGCGCCAGCTGGCCACCGAGGACGACATCGACGTCCGTACGGAACTGGCCTTCTGCCAGGGCATCAGCGGCCGGATGATGCCGGCGCTGGAGACCTTCGGGGCCGTGCTGAAGACCATGGCCGAGGACCATCCCCACCGCGCGCCGGTGGCGGCCTTCGCGGCGCTGCTGGCCAACCTGCGCGGCGAGCTCGACTGGGCCCGCCTGCTGCTGACGTCGGAACTGAACCGCCAGCCGGAAGCCCCGCCGCTGCGCCTGCAACTGGTGTTGGACGCGGCGATGCGGGGCGAGGCCCGCACGGCCAAGCCGTTCCTGGACGCGGCCCCGGAAGACGACCGCAATCGCTGGACGGTCCCGTTCGCCGCGCTGCACGCGTACGTGAAAACGGTGGAGGGCAACCGTTTCCAGGCGGCGGAGACGGTCAGGGCGGCCGCGCGGCTTGTCGACGCCAGTGACGACGACGAGTTCCTGGCCTGGCTGCCGGCGATCCACATGCTGTGCTGGGCCGAGGTGCTGATCGGCGAGCAGCCGCTGGCGCTCAGGCACTTCACCAAGGCGGTGGAGCTGGCCCGGGACAACGGCCACCGCTACTTCCTGCCACAGTTGCTGCACGGACTGGCCTTCGCCTACCTGGTCGCCGGCCGCACCGCCGACGGCCTCGCCGCGGTGGAGGAGGCGCTGGAGTCGATGCAGCCGCAGTCCGGCATCCGGGGCGCGCTGCTCGGCGTCTGGTGCCAGCTGCAGAGCTGGCGCGGCCAGCACGCGACGGCGATCCGCTCCGGCAAACGGGCCGTCGCGGCGATCGGTGACGGCCACCCGGCGCTGGCCTCGCTGGCCCGCAACCAGCTCCTGCTGGCCCAGGTGCACGCCGGCGACCACGCCAGGGCGGTCGAGGAGATCCAGCCGCGGCTGGCCGAGATCGACCCGTACACCCGGCTGGTCAGCCTCTGCCTGCTGGCCAAGGCCGACCCGAAACGGGCCCGCCATTGGGCCGACGCGGCGGCCAACCTGGCCGACGGTCGGCTGGACATCGACGTCGTCTTCCGCGACCTGGCCGCGGCCTACGCCGACGACGACGCCGACAAGGCGTTGAGCGCGGCCGCGGCGGCGGAACGCATCGGCATGCCGTTGTGGGAGGCCACGGCCCGGCTGACGGCCGGCACCTGCCTGGCCCGCGTCGCCCGTCGCGACGAGGCGCTACGTGAACTTCAAGCGGCAGCCGCCATCTTCAACGCCTGCGAGGCGGCGGAGCTGCACGCCACGGCGGTGCGGGAGCAGCGCCGGCTCGGGGTCCGCGTGCCGCACACGGGCTCGCTGGCCAACACGCTGTCGCCACGCGAGCTGGACGTCGCCGAGCTGGTCTGCGCCGGCAGCACCAACCAGCAGATCGCCGAGAAGCTCGTGCTCAGCGTCCGGACCGTGGAGACGCACCTGACGCACATCTTCGCCAAGCTCGGCGTGACCAACCGTGCCGGCGTGGCCCGGGTGCTGGCCAGCCAGAACGACGATTGAACTGTCCGCCGCCGGCAGCGGTATGTACCGCCAGCAACGACGTGAGAAGGAGGTGGACGGTGCGCCACGCCGACCCCGAGCCCGGCTCGTTGGCCGACGACCCGGGTGCCGTGCTGTGGCTGGGCTCACCGGACCAACCCCGCGTGCTGCTGCTGCACGACATCGCGATGACCGGGTCGACGAGCTGGCTGGGCCAGTTGCAGCTGGCCGACGACGTGTGCCTTGGCATCGTGGACCGCCCCGGCTACGCCATCACCGACCCGGCCTCAACCGCCGGCTGGACCTCGGACGCCCGGATGCTGCTGGAGGTGTTGGGCCGTAACGGCCCCACCCATCTGGTCGCGGCCGGCTGCTCGGCCGCCGGCGTGCTGCTGGCCGCCCAGCTGGCGCCGGCCCTGGTGTCCTCGATCGTGCTGGTGGAGCCGCCCTTGTTCCAACTGGTCGAAGGGAGCTCGCTGGTCGAGGACCTGGCCGGCAAGTTCGTCGAGCTGCACGACCAGAGCTGCCTGTTGGACGGCCCCGAGTTCCTCCGGGAGTACCAGGCCACGCTGGGATATCTGGAGCCACCGCGGCTGGAGGTGCCGGAGCGCTGCGCGGAGGCGGCCCGCAAGGAGACGCCGGCCTGCCTGGCCCCGCTGGACGCCGCCGCGGTCGCCGCGCTGTCCACGATGATGACGGTGGTGATCGGCGGCCGAGAGGGCCCGGAGCACGATGCCGGCGAGCGCACGGTGTTCGGCGGCGCCCTGTGGCGTACCGCTGAAGTCCTGGTCGAGGCGGCGGACGGCTGGCTGGTGCCGGTCGAGTCGGCGGGTCACGCGGTGCAGCGCCGAACGGGCCTGTTCAACGGGGTGCTGCGGCGGCATCTGGACATGTGGTGGCGCACCGTCGACCACAGTCACGCGGCCGTCGGCTAGCCGAGGTCGACTCACGCCAAGATCCGGACTTCGCTAGTCTCCTCGCGGACGGTCGGTCGTGACCGGATTCCTTGCGAGACTGGAGATGGGTGAACCGGGTCGTCATCGTGTCCGCCGGCGTCGGCGCCGGCCATGACGGCGCGGCGCGGGAACTCGCGCGCCGGCTGACCGAGCGCGGTCACACCGTGGACATCCACGACTATCTGGACATGCTGCCGGGTTCGCTCGGACGCAAGCTCGGCGCGGCCTACCTGCGGCAACTGTTGTCCGTGCCGCGCAGCTGGGACGTCCTGCTCGGTCTGCTGCAACGGTCACGGTTGTTCGCCCGCCTGATCTGCCTGCTGTTCGCCGTGACCAGCCGGCCGCTGCGCCGAGTGGTCGCCGGCGCCGATCTGATCGTGTCCACGCATCCGTTGCCCAGTCAGACGTTGAGTGGCATGCGGCGCAAGGGTCGCGTGACCGTTCCGGTGGTCACGTACCTCACCGACCTGTCCGTCCACCGCCTCTGGGTGGCACGGCACGTCGATCTGCACATCGCCTTGCACGAGGTCGCGGCCGAGCAGGCCCGCCGGCTGGGCGCGAAGCGCGTCGTCGTCACCGGTCCGGCTGTCGGCCCCGCGTTCCGGCCGGCCGCCAACGACGTGGAACGTCAAGCGGCACGGGAGAAGTTCGGCCTGCCGAGCGAGGGCCGGCTGGCGCTGGTCGCCGCAGGCTCCTGGGGCGTAGGCGACATTGCCGACACGGCAAGGGAAATCGCCGAAACCGGAGTGGCGACGCCGGTCGTGTTGTGCGGCCAGAACGAGACGTTGCGCCGGCAGCTCAGTCATGGCATCGCGCTGGGCTGGATCGACGACATGCCGACGCTGATGCGCGCGTGCGACATCGTCGTGCAGAACGCCGGCGGCCTGAGCTCGCTGGAGGCGCTGGCCACCGGGCTGCCGGTGATCACGTACCGCTGCCTGGCCGGACACGGCCGCACCAACGCCGCCGCGCTCGACGAAGCCGGCCTGGTGCCGTGGATCCGTGACGAGAAGGACCTCGCCGAGGCGCTGACCGCGCAGCCGACGAAGGCCACGCTGTCGGCGACCTGCCCGAGCGTCACGCTGGAGGCCGAGCTGCCCCAGAGTGCACCGGCCCGTCGCCCGCGCCGACGGGTGGCCCTGGTCGCGGCGGCGACGGTGGCGGTGTTGTGGCTGGCCACGGTGGCGATCAGCCTCGGCGTGGCCGGCGGCGCGATCGGGCCGGCCAGCCGTCGCGGCGGCGCGGTCTACATCCTGGTCGCCGTGGACAGCGCGCGGCCGATGTCGTCGCGGACCATCAAGAAGCTGGCCGCCGCGCACGGTGCCGCGGCCGTGAGCACCGATGTCCTGCGCGCCCAGCCGGAAACCGTGCGGGCGCTGGCCAAGGCCGACATCACCATCGTCAACGCGGCCGACGGAACCCCGTACGAGCTCGGCGCCTTCACCGGCCGGGCGGCCATCGGCCAGGTCGCGGCCGGCGTCGCCGCGGTCACCGGCCGGTCGCCGCGGCTCATGGTCAGCAGCGGCAAACTGGACCCGGTGGACCTGGGAGTCGTTGCCCTGCACCGGGAACACATCATCGTGCCGGCGACGACGGTGCACTGCGGCGCGGCCATGCGGCGGGGCATGCGCGGCGTGATCCTGGTCGAATCGACGGCCGACTGCGACCTCGATGCCACGCTCGATGCCCTGGCCGCGGTGGCGCACCGGCACGCGGTCCGGGAGGCGTCGATCGAGGAGCTGTCGGCATGATTCGTCCCCTGCTGGCCGGCGCGGGTGCCGCAGTCATCGCGCACGCACTGCCGGCCGTGCTGGCCTCGGCCCCGTTACGGCGTCGTGTCGCGCCGGGGCTCAGCGGTGTCGGCGAGCAGACGCGGGTCGCGCTGACGATCGACGACGGGCCGCATCCCGTTGCCACGCCACGGTTTCTCGACGTGTTGGCCAAGCAGAACGTGCACGCCACGTTCTTCCTGCTGGGCCGGGAGCTGGTGCGCAATCCCCAGCTGGGCAAGGAGATCGTGGCCGCGGGGCACGAGATCGCCGTGCACGGGTGGGAACATCGGATGTTGGTGCTGCGTGGGCCATTGAGCACCCGCGACGACATCACCCGGGCCTACGAGTACATCGCCGAGGTGACCGGCGTGGTCCCGCACTGGTACCGGCCGCCGTACGGGGTGCTGTCCACGGCCGCGGCGATCACCGCCCGCCGCCTGGGCATGCGGACCGTGCTCTGGACTTCTTGGGGCCGGGACTGGGAAAAACGGGCCAACCCCGACTACGTCCACCAGAACGTGGCCAAGAGCCTGCACGGCGGCGGCACCGTCCTGTTGCACGACTCCGACTGCACTTCCGTGCCGGGTTCGTGGGCGGCGACCTTGGGCGCGTTGCCGCGGATCTTCGCCGAGTGCGACCATCGGGGTCTGAAGATCGGGCCGCTGCGGTCACATCAGGTGAACTGAGGGAGACCCGAAAACCGGGGGTCACCGCGCGGTGCTGACCGTTGATGCGGCAAGGATCGGCGAGCTGCTGTCGTTCGACGTGCTCGTGCCGACCCTGCGCACCGCGTTCGCCCACGGGCAGCGGGCCACCGTCGCGCCGCAGCGGCACCGGCACCGGGTGGACAACGAGCTCGACGCCACCATGCTGATCGGCGCCTCGTGGACCCGGAACTACCTGGGCGTCAAGGTGAGCACCGTCTTTCCTCGCAACGTCCTCGCCGACCTGGAGTCGTTCTCCTCGACGTATCTGCTCCTCCACGGCAGAACCGGGCATCCGCTGGCGGTCATGGACGGTGGCGAGCTGACCCGCCGCGCCACGGCCGGTGTCTCGGCGCTCGCCGCCAGTTACCTGGCCCGTCCGGATAGCAGGACATTGCTGGTGATCGGCGAAGATCGGTATGCCCGGGCAACCGCGCAGGCCTATCAGGCGGTGTTCGACCTGGAACGGCTGCTGGTGTTCGGGGACGGCCCCGGCTTCGTCTGCGACGGGGTGATGGTGGCGGCCGTCACAGACCTGGCGGCGGCGCTGGCCGTCGCCGACGTAGTGGTCTGCGCCACAGTGGCCAGCTCGAAACCGGTGCTGCCCGGGGCGTGGGTGAAACCCGGCACTTTCGTGCATCTCGCGGGGAGCTTCACGCCGTACACCAGGGAAGGTGACGACGCTCTCATCGCCGACGCGTCGGTCTTCCTCGACACGTCGACGGCCTTGAGCGAGTCCGGTGACCTGGCTCGACCGGCCGCCGCGGGCATCTCGCCCAAGGTCCGCGGCACCTTGTTCGACCTGTGCGCCGGCACCGTCGCCGGGCGGCTGGACCAGGGCGAGGTCACCGTGTTCAAGTCCATCGGCACCGCCATTGCCGACCTCGCCACCGCGGCCGTCGTGCACACCTCTGTACCCTCGGGATAGAACCGTTCGTCGAACGGGCCGGGGGCGTCCGGCCCGCCATGTAGCCTGGCGTATTGCAACCTGCCTGGTCCGGACGGCGTCTGAACAGCATTCGGGGACCGGAAGAGTTCCGGTGGTGCGGGCGTGGGTTCGACGAAGGGGTGGGTTGTTCCATGGTGGGCACAGGCGCGCGGATCGCCCTCATCGGCGGCAAGAGCGTGCTGGCCGCGGTGTCGGTGCTCGTGCTGGGCACCACGTACTACGGCTGGTCGACGGTCACCAACGCGGAAGCGGGCGTGCAGCACGCGGACGTGATCGACAGCAAGACCACGCCGAAGACGCCCGGGCAGGACATGAACATTCTGCTGGTCGGCATGGACAGCCGCACCGACGCCCACGGCGACCCGCTCGACCCGAACCTGCTGGCGTCGCTGCACGCCGGCCCCGACGACGGCGAGATCGAGTCGGACACGCTGATCGTGGTGCACGTGCCGGGCGACGGCACCGCCGCGTCGGCCTTCTCCATCCCCCGCGACTCGTGGGTCAGCATCGTCGGCGAGAACGGCAAGGACAAGATCAACTCGGCCTTCGGCTACGGCTTCAACGAGGCCAAGCAGGACGCGCAGCGGCAGGGCGAGAAGGACCAGAAGAAGCTGACGCTGGCCGGCATGGACGGCGGCCGCAAGAAGACCGTGCAGACCGTCGAACAGCTCACCGGCGTGACCATCGACCACTACGCCGAGGTCAACCTGTACGGCTTCGCGCAGATCAGCGACGCCGTCGGCGGCGTGCCGGTGTGCCTGCTGCACGACACCTACGACGACATGACCGGCGCCCGGTTCAAGGCCGGCCAGCAGACCGTGCAGGGCGTGAACGCGCTGCAGTTCGTGCGGCAGCGGCACGGCCTGATCAACGAGCTCGACCGCGAGCACCGGCAGCAGGCCTTCCTGGCCTCGCTGGCCCACCAGATGCTGACCACCGGTGTGCTGACCAACCCGTCCCGGCTGGACACCATCGTCAAGGCGGTGCAGAACGCCGTTGTCGTCGACTCCGGCTGGCAGCTGCTGGAGTTCGCCGGCGAGATGCAGGGCCTGTCCGGCGGCAGCATCACCTTCAACACCATGCCGGTGACCAATGTCGACGGCAAGGTCGGCGGGGCCGACGTGGTGATCGTGACGCCGAGCGACGTGCAGGCGTGGGTGAAGGCGCTGTTCAGCAAGGTCGGCAAGCAGGCGACCAGCGCCGCGCCGACCACGACCTCCACCGCGGCCGGCGCCAACGCGGCGATCACCGTGGACGTGAGCAACGCCAGCACCATGAGCGGGCTGGCCGGCCGCGTGTCGACGTACATGGTCGGCCAGGGCTACACCAAGGGCGATGTGCTGACGGCGCCGGCCAAGCGGCCCACCTCGCTGGTCCAGTACGCCGCCGGTGACAAGGCCGCCGCCCAGCTGGTGGCGACCGCGCTCGGCGACCTGCCGATGGCCGTCAGCTCCGAGGTGCGTCCCGGGCGCGTGCTGGTGCTGCTGGGCAACGCCTATCACGGTCCCGCTTCCGGCGAGGCCCAGGGCGTTGCCGGCGCCGGGCAGCTCCAGCTGGCCCCGACGGCCACCACCACGGCGACCCCGGACCGCCCGCAGATCGACGCCAGCGGCGTCACCTGCATCCCCTGATGCAGGGAAGGACGCCTTACCTGCATTGGACGCAGGTAAGGCGTCCTTCCCTGCAACGGGTAGGGCTTAATCGGTGGCGCTCAGCCGCTGACTGCGGTCAGCATGACCGGCTGTGACTGTCCTCGATCTGCGTCCGTGGCGGACCTCGCGCGACTACCGGCTGTTGTGGTCGTCGGGCGCGGTCTCGGTGCTGGGCAGCTTCATCACGTACGTGACGGTGCCGTTGCAGATCAAGGAACTCACCGGCTCGTACCTGGCGGTCGGGGCGATGGGCCTGGTCGAGCTGGTGCCGATGATCGTGTTCGGGCTGTACGGCGGCGCGTTGGCCGATGCCGTGGACCGCGGCCGGATCGTGCTGCTGGCCGAGGCCGGTCTCGCGCTGATGTCGTTGCTGCTGCTGGCCAATTCCCTGCTGCCGCATCCGATGCTGTGGCTGATGTACGTGGTCGTGGCGCTGGCCGCGGCACTGGACGGACTGCAACGGCCGTCGTTGGACGCGCTGCTGCCGCGCATCGTGCCTCGTGATCAGCTGACCGCTGCGATCGCGTTGAGCTCCATGCGATTCAGCGTCGGCGCGATCGTCGGCCCGGCGATCGGCGGTCTGATCGCCGCCACCTTCGGCGTCTCCATCGCCTACACGTGCGACCTCGTTTCGTTCGCCATCGCGCTTTCCCTGCTGGCGCAACTGAAAGCCGTGCCGCCACCGTCCGATGCGGACAAGCCGTCGCTGCGCGGCATCCTGGAAGGCCTGCGCTACGCGGGAAGTCGGCCGGAGCTGCTTGGCACGTACCTGGTGGACATCGCGGCCATGATCCTGGCCATGCCCAACGCGCTTTTTCCTTTCCTGGCCGACGAAATCGGCGCGCCGTGGGCGCTCGGCCTGATGTACGCGGCCACGTCGGTCGGCGCGCTGGCCGTGACCCTGACCAGCGGCTGGACGTCGAAGATGCACCGACACGGCCTGCTGGTCGCGGTCGCCGCCGGCGCGTGGGGACTGGCGATGGCCGGCGCCGGCTGGTCGAAACCGGTCTGGCTGGTGCTGTTCTTCCTCGTGCTGGCCGGTGCCGCCGACTGCGTGAGCGGACTTTTCCGCAGCACCATGTGGAATCAGACCATTCCCGACCACCTGCGCGGCCGGTTGGCCGGCATCGAGCTGCTCAGCTACACCACCGGCCCGCAGCTGTCGCAGATCAGGGCCGGCGGCATGGCCAGCCTGCTCGGCGTCCGGCCGGCGATCTGGACCGGCGGCCTGGCCTGCGTGGTCGCGGTGCTGGGCTCGGCCGGGCTGCGGGGCTTCATCCGCTACGACGATCGCTCGCATTCCGTCAGCTGATGGGGTGAAACCGGGCGGGCTGTCCCGGCGGCGACCCTAGACTCCGGCCCGTGTTCACAGCGGCACTGGTGGTCCTGATGTCCGCGGCGACGCTCACGCCTGTCGCCGCCGCCCCCACCTGTCGGGACGTCGCGGTCCCGGTGACGATGCCGCTCGCCGGCACACAGACCGTGGCCGGCAAGCTCTGTTGGGCCGGGGAACGGCCGACGCCGACCGTGCAGATCCTGTTGGCCGGGGCCACCTACAACCGCGCGTACTGGGATTTTCCTTACCTGCCCGACACTTACTCGTACGTGCGGCGAGCCACCGCCGCCGGCTACACGACGCTGGCCCTCGACCGTCCGGGCACCGGGGCCAGTTCGCACCCGGCCGGCCCGCTGCTGACCAACGCCAGCGAAGCCAGCGCCGTGCACCAGGTCGTCAACGCCGCGCGGCTGGGCAAACTCGGCGGCACCTTCACGAGAGTCCTGCTGGCCGGCCATTCCTACGGATCCGTGGTCGCCTGGTACGAGGCCGCGACCTACGCCGACGTCGACGCGCTGCTGATCACCGGCATGGCCCACGAGGTCCAGCCGGCGGCGGCCGTGCCCGTAGCGACCTCGCTGGTGCCGGCCTCGCTCGACCCGACCTACCTGACCACTCGCCCCGGCACCCGCCAGGTCTTCTGGCACGGTCCGCACGACGATCCGGCGGTCATCGCCGCTGACGAGAAGGCCAAGGACACCGTCACGGCGTCGGAACTGGCCGACACCCTTGTGGCGCAGGCATCCCCGATCACCAACGACATCGCCGTGCCGGTGCTGGTAGCCGAGGGCCAACGGGACCTGGCCTACGCCGCAGCGCTCACGCACGAAGCCGCGCACTACCCGAAAGCCCAGTGCGTCGACACCTACGAGCTGCCCGACGCCGGCCACGACCTCAACCTCGCACCGCACGCCCCCGACTGGTTCGCCAAGGCCCTGGCCTGGGCGAACCGCGTGCTGGGCCCGAACGGCACCCCGCCGCGCTGCTAGTCGAAGTACGGACCGGCGCCGACGTCGCAGCCCAGCTCACGCCACCAGTCGGCCTGCTCCTCGGACTCGATGCCGTCGACGGCCACCGTCACCCCGGAATCGTGGGCCAGGCCGACCAGCTGCGTCAGCGACCGCTGCACGATCGGGCCGGGACCCTCGGGCCGGGCCTGCCGTGCCACCAGCCAGCGGGCGATCCGCACCGACCGGAGCTTGAGGTCCTCCAGGTACACGAGATCGTGCGCGCCGAGTCCGAACTCCTCGACGATCACGTCGATGCCGTTGTCGGCCAGGAAGCCCACGTTGTCCGCGGCGGCGCCGCCGAGCGCGCCGGCCGGCAGGCCGACCCGCAGCCGTGCCGTCGGCAGGCCGCTCTGCACGAGCTCCCCGAGCACCCGCGCGACCAGCTCCTCGTCGTTGGCCAGACACGTCGGCAGGCTGATCTCCACCGCGGCGTCCAACCCCGCGCCCTGCTCACACGCGGTGCGCAGCAGCCAGCTGCCCAGCGGCAGCATCATGCCGGTCTGCTCGGCCAGCTCCACGCACTGCCGGTGGTCGACCACGCCGTGACCGGGCCGGTCCCAGCGCAGCGCCGCCTGCACGCCGTGCGGAAGGCCGGTGGCCAGCTCGACCTGACGGTCGAAGCCCACCTGCACCTCGCCGGTCTCCCACGCGCCGGGCAGCGCCGCGGCCATAGCGGCGCGATCCTGGTCGGCGGCGTCCAGCACGACGTCGTGCAGCTCCCATGAGGTGCCCTTGCGCCGGGCCCGCCGCAGCGTGAGGTCGGCAGCCTGGAACACGTCGTCCATCGACATGCTGCCCAGCGGCCGGTGCACCACGCCGATCGTCGCCGACGCCGTGACGCCCTGCCCGCCGGGCAGGTAGACCGGCTCGGCCAGCTCCTCGTTGATGCGCTCGATGGTCGCCACCACGCCGGGCGTGGCCGCGCTGTTCTCCACCAGCACCGCGAACTCGTCGCGGCCGATACGCGCGATCATCGCCCGCTCGCTCAGGAACACCTCGCGCAGCCGGTCGGCGACCGTGCACAACACCTGCTCGCCGGCCGGTCGGCCGAGCCCGTCGGTGATCACCGAGAAGGCGTCGAGGTCGAGCTGGTACAGCGTGGTGCCGGTGCCGCGGTCGGCCTGGTTGAGCAGCGCCTCCAGCCGGGTGCTGAGGAACTGCCGGTTGGGCAGGCCGGTCAGCACGTCGTGCAGCGACTGGTGCTTGAGCTGGTTGCGCAGCAGCGACAGCTCGGAGTCGTCGTCCAGCACGACGACGAGTTCCCGGCCGTCACGGACGGGCGCGATGGACAGCAGCGGCCGCACGGCCTCCTCACCGGAGTACAGCACGGTGCGACGGTGCCGGATCCGGTCCACCCGGCCGTCGGTGAGCTCGGTGCACGCGGTGCGGATCCGGGTCGCCTCGGGCGGCGGCATGAGATCGAACAGCGTGCGCTTGGCCAGCTCGTTCTCGCCGATGTCGAGGATCCGGCGCAGCGCCTCGTTGCTGCGCAGGAACCGCCCGGCGTGGTCGAGGATGCCGATGCCGCTGGCCGACGCGGCGCAGACCTCGTCGAAGCGGGCCAGCGCGGCGGTCAGGCTGTGCTGGGTCTCGTTGGCCGCGGTGAACAGCGACTCGGTCAGGTTCTTCTGCTGCTCGAAGATGGACTGCTTGGTCGCGTCGGCGTAGCCGGCGGCCAGCGCGCCCAGGATCGTCACCACGCGCTCGGCGACCTTGTGGCGGCCCCGCAGCTCGGGCTGCATCATCAGCCCGCCACCGAGCACCTCGACGGTGCTGGCCAGGCTCTCCTCGCTGACGCAGTTCAGCGCCACCAGCTGCCGGCCGACCCGGCCGGCGGCCGCGGTGTCCATCGGCTCGGCCTCGACGGCCCGGACCAGCTGGTCCAGCATGGTGGCGAAGCGCTCCTCGACCTCACCGGTGGCCAGTGGCAGATAGTTGGACTGCGCGACCAGATAGGCCCATTTCTTGGTGAGCCTGGTCCGCTCGCGCGACCCGCTCGGTTGACGCGGCTGCGGGACGCTCATGCCGATCGGCCTGCGCCTGCGTCGCCCCCGTCACCGTGCTGGACTACCGACACTCGGGTTCACCTCGCCGTTGCCATGCCCCGCGGTGGCGGAAGCGTACCGGCTGGATGAAGCCGTCCATGATCTCTCGGCCTTGTTCACTCGAACGAGCGAACAAGGCCGAGGGTGGCCCACCGAGCCTAGCTGCGAACGGTTGCAGCCAGCTTGTCCAGCGTCGCCGTGTGGATCCGGCGCAGTCCGAGCGGCGCGAACGTGCCCTCGAAGAAGCCGGCCACGCCGCCCGCGCCCTGCCAGGTCGTCTGCACGTGCACGGCGCTGGCCGCCTCGCCCTGCGGCGTGACCGTCCAGGTCGTCACCATGGTCGAGTTGGCGTCGGTCTCCACCAGCGTCCGTGGGGCCGGCTCGGTCACCTCGAGCAGGCAGTCCCGCACCCGCTTCTTGGTGGCCTGGAGCTTCCAGTGCACCTTGGTGCCGGCGCCGGTGCCGCCGGCCAGCACCTCGTACTCGCTGTAGTTCTCGGGCAGGATCCCCGCCCGGGTGCCGGCGTAGTCCGCCAGCGCCGCGTAGACCGCGTCCGAGGGCTTGTCGATGACTCGCTCGGCGGTTGCCTTCACCTCTGCCATGGCGCCGATTCTCGCAGCGACGACAATGAAGCCGACCGACGGGCACCATTGAGGCACAGTGCGTGACCGTCCGTTTACTCACGCTGGACGGGACCGCCAGGGCGCGATAGGAACTGCGGACCGGGAGACAACCTCTGGCGGGAGGTGTGGACATGCAGGTACGGGTGCTCGGCCAGTTCGAGGTGACGCGGGGCGAGGAGCGCATCACCCCCTCGCAGCCGAAACTTCGGCAGCTGTTCGCCCTGCTCGCCCTCAACGCCAACAACGTGGTCCGCGTCGAGCACCTCATCGAGGAGGTGTGGGGCCCGGAGCCGCCGACCAAGGCGATGGGCACGCTCCAGACCTATATGTCACATCTGCGCCGGCTGCTCGCCTCCCACGACTCCACGGTGTCGGTGCTGCACACCAGGCACGTCGGCTACGCCCTGACGCTGCCGGAACAGGACGTGGACGCCGGCCGGTTCGCCGTGCTGGTCGCGCGCGGCCGGTCCGAGCTGGACAGCGGCCACATCGAGTCGGCGGCGGAGACGCTGCGTGCGGCGCTGGCGGTGTGGCGTGGCTCGGCGCTCAGTGACGTGGACGCCGGGCCGGTGCTGGCGCACCACATCCGCAGCCTGGAGGAGACCAAGGTCGGCGTCATCGACCAGCGGATGGAGGTCGAGCTGATGCTCGGCCACCACCACGAGGTCATCAACGACCTGAGCACCCTGGTCCGCGACTATCCGGCGCACGAGGGCCTGCACGTCAAGCTGATGATGGCCCTGCATCTGCTGGGCCGGCGCTCCGAGGCGCTGCACGTCTTCCAGCGCATCCGGTCCACGCTCGTCGACGATCTCGGCCTTGAGCCCGGGCAGCAGCTCCAACAGGTCCACCGGGGCCTGCTGGTCGGCAATCCGCAGCTGGACGCGCTGACGCCCAGCGGCGCGGTCCGTACCGGCGGCTGGGTCGACCCGCCCGCGCAGCTGCCGGCCGACCTGCCGGTCTTCGTCGGTCGGACGGTGGAGTTGGCCGCGGCCGAGAGCCAGCTGCAACAGCCGGCCCGGTCCGCGCCGGCCGTGGTCTCGGTGGTGGGACCACCGGGCTCGGGCAAGACCGCGTTCGCCACGCATCTCGCGCACCGCGTGCGGGCCCGCTTCCCGCACGGCCAGCTGCACGCCGACCTGGCCGAGCAGACCCCGGTCGAGGCGCTCACCGGCTTCCTGCGGGCCATCCGCGGCACGGGTGCGCAGCTGCCGGACAGCATTGAGGAGCGCAGCCAGCTACTGAGGGGCTGGACCGCCGAGCGCCGAGTGCTGATCCTGATCGACAACGCCGTGAGCACGGTCGAGCTGGCACCGCTGCTGCCCAGCGGCGGTGGCTGCGCGGTGATCGTGGGCTGCCGGACGCGGCTGCCGCTGCGCGGCACGAGCCTGGCCGTCGACCTGCGACCGCCGGCTGAGGACGAGGCGCTGGAGCTGCTCGGCTCGGTGATCGGCTGGCGTCGGCTGCGGGCCGAGCTGCCCCAGGCCCGCAAGCTGATCCGGCTGTTCGAGGCGTCCCCGATGGCCCTGGTGGCCGCGGCCAACCGGCTGGCCATCCGTCCGCATTGGACGATCGCGGTGCTGCTGGAACGGCTGCGGCATCGTGGCGACTGGCTGGACGAGCTGGTCAACGCCCGCGTCGACCTGCAGGGCAGCATCGAGCTGAGCTGCCGGGCGCTGTCCCCGGTCCATCGTGACGCCTTCTTCCGGCTGGCCGTCGCCACCGACGAGCCGCTGACCAGCCGGGGTGCGGCGGCGCTGCTGGGCTGTGACCAGCGGACCGCCGAGGCCATCCTGGAGTCGCTGGTCGAGCACCAGTTGGCCACCGTCGAGACCTTCAACGGTCAGTTCCACTATCGCTTCAGCTCGCTCGTCCGCGTCGCCGCCAGTTCGCTCAGCCAGTTCGCCGCCGCCTCCGCCCCGCCGGCCGAGGCGAACGACCTCTGGATCCGGCCCGCGCCCTCGGCGTGACCCAGGGCCTCCGTGATGGCTTGGCGCAGCTGCTCCACCGTCACGCGGCCGAACCGCACCCGCACGCCCGCGCCGGCGTCGACCACCTGTTGGGCCACGATCGGCTGGTCGTCACGGATCGGGGCCACGACCAGCGGCACGCCGTGGCTCAGCGTCTCGCACACCGTGTTGTGGCCGGCATGGCAGACCACCGCCGCGCACTTCGGCAGCAACGCCAGCTGCGGCACCCGGCGCACGTCGGTCACCTGGCCCGTCGGATCGACCACGATCCCTTGGTAGTCAGGCATGCCGTCGAGCGCTTCCACCGCCGTGCCGAGGAACTTGCTGCCGGCCTCGGCGTTGGCCGTGCCGAGAGAGACCAGGATGACCGGCCGGCCGTCCAGCTCCGGCAACGGTGTGTCGTCCGGCCGCTCGGTGATCGACGGTCCGACGTAGACGATGTCGCCCTTGGCCGGCCCCACCAGTTCTTCGGTGCTGAAGGCCAGCACCCCGTACGGCGAGAACCGCAGGTCATGGGTGGCGTCCGGCGATCCGTGGCGGCTTCGCAGGCCGGCCAGCAGCTCGTCCAGCCACGCCGCCACCTTCGGCAGCTCGGCCAGTGGTTCCAGCAGCTCCGCCGACGTGGTGGCCGAGGTGGCGAACGGAATGCCCCGCCGCTCGGCGACCAATGCCCCGGCCAATGCCTGCTGATCGACCAGCATCGCGTCCGGCCGGAACTCCGCCACCGCGGCGTCCACGAGCGGAACCATGGTGTCGGCCAACGGGATCAGGAACTCTTCCCAGAGAAACTTGAGGGAGGCGAACCCGCGGAGGGTGGGCGGCCGACCGGCCACCGCGAAGTCCGGCAGCGGCCGGTCCGAGGGATAGAAGACCGGCGCCGGCTGCTGCACCGGGGCGGCGGGCGTGATGAGCCCGGCCAGCGCCGCGGTCGGCCCCACCCAACCCACCTCATGGCCGTCAGCCTGGAGGCGTGCGGCCACCCCGACGGTCGGGTTGATGTGCCCGACCAGCGGGGGAACCACGAACAGGAACCGGCTCACGCGATCAGCTCGCGGGCCTCGTCCGCCACCCTGATCCACGGCACGCTGGTGTGGATCCCGCGCACCCACGGGATGAGCAGCTCCCGCACCTTCCGATGGGCGTCGACCAACACCGAATGGTCCTGCCCGGGAATCACGACCGTGCGGCAGTGCGACAGCGCCCGCTCCAACGCCCGTGGGTCCTCGCCCTGAAGTCCTTCTCCGCCAAGGATGTGCAGCACGGGTGTGGGCAGCGCCCGCAGCTCCGCGGCCGACATCAACCGGCCCTGCCAGACCTCCTTGATCATGGTGGTGGCGAACAGCTTGGCCGCGGCCTTGCGGGCCAACTTGGCGTGATGGGCCCCGTTCTGGGCCTCCAGATCGAGGAAAGTCTGCTCGCTGGACAGCTGCACGGCCATGTAGTCCATGGCCTGCACCATGCGGTCGGCCCACGGCTGCGTCGGCGGCTCGGACTCGATCGACACGATGCTGGCCACCTGCCCCGGCCGGGCGAAGGCGTGGCCGAACGCGACAGTGCCGCCGAAGCTGTTGCCCACCAGGTGAACCGGACCCTGGTGCTCCAGGACGTCCAGCAGCGCGCCGAGATCGTCGACGAAATGCTGGAACGTGTAACCGGTGTCGGGACAGCCGCTGCGGCCGTGCCCGCGCAGGTCGTAGGCCAGCACGTTGATCCCGGCCGCGGCGACCGGCGCGGCCAGCGTCAGGTAGAAGCTGGCCAGGCTGTCGGTGCCGAGGCCGTGGACGAACACCACCGTCGGCGCCGTCGCCGGGTCGACGCCCTTGGCCGGCATGCGCTGGAAGTGCGTGTCGATGCCGTTGGCCAGGATCTTGCCCATGTCAGCCTCCCGCGCGGGCCAGCGCCCCGGACACGAAGTCGACCAGGTCGCCGACCTTGAGCGCGATCACCTCGTCCAGCTCCTTGTCGGCCAGGAACTCGGCCAGGTTCACCGGCTCGCCCCAGCGCTCGGAGATCAACGCGGTCAGCGTGACCAGGTCGATGCTCTCCAGCTCGAGGTCCTCGTTGAACGAGGTCTGCTCGGTGATCTCCACGTCGTCCACACCGAGCTCGGCCAGCACCTGGCGCAGCATGCCGTCGATCTCGGTGAACACGACGTCGCGGGACGCCTCGGTGGTGGTCATTCTTCCTCCTGATCGGCGGGACCGGCGGTCCACGCGACGACGTACTGCCGGGCCGGCAGATCGGCCGGATTGCTGATGGCGGCCCGACTTCGGCCGTCCGGCGCGCTGTCCGGATCCTCGATGGCGATGCTCACCGGCTGGTGTCCGAACCGGGCGATCGAGACCCCGAGCTCGTCCTTGTGCGCCAGCGAAACCGAGACCACCGGCAGTGGGAAGCCGTTGTGTCCCGAGACCTTGACCCCGTCGGCGGTGTCGTCGACGAGGATCTCGGCCGGGAACACCGGCCCGGAACCGTTGTCCCACAACAGGGTGCGCACGGCGTCCTTGACGGCGATGCGACCGAGCAGCCAGTGCCGCCGGTTGCGCGGCGGCAAGCTGTCGTAGCAGGCGCGTTCGCGGCCGCTGAGGTACTTGCTCAGGTACAGCTCCCGCGAGGCCAGGTCCGGCCAGCGCTCGGCGACGGCCACCCAGCCGCCGGGTTGCCGCTGAGACAAGGCATTGCGCTCCGGGAACCGCCACGCCTCGTCCAGGTCCATGTGGCTGTCGAAGCGGCGGTCCCGCCAGTCGCCGATCTCCGCCCACACCACGCCGTTCACCGTGAGCTGGGCGTCGACCTGGTAGATCCGCTCGCTCACGTCGACCACCTTGATCAGGCAGTCGACCGGCGTGCCGGCGGCCGGATGCGGGCCGAAGAACTCGATGCGTCCCATCTGCACCGGGAAGGCGATCCGCTTGGTCACCTGCGTCTTCCAGATCCAGTAGCCCAGCAGCTGGCCGACGTTGTCGAGCAGGCCGCCGGGCACGTCCGGGGTGGTGATCACGCCGGCGACGTGGTCGGCCCCGACGCTGGTCAGCGCGGTGATCCCCTGCAACGCCGGGCCGTGGAACATCACCCGCCGCTGGTAGAACTCCCGCGCGGTCATGTCCGGCTGATTGCGTTGGGCCACCGACCAGGGGCGATGCGGCCGAGGGGCCCACCGCGGGGCCAGCTCGACGACCGCCTGCGAGTGATCGCCGACCGCGACCCGCACGCGGTCCGGGCCGATGGGCTCGACGGTGATGGTCACGTCCACCGCCGGCGCGCCGATCAGCCAGCGCTGCAACCGAACGTCGTGCACCCGCACGGCGGTGAGCCCGTCGGTGGCCTCCTCGGCGGCGGCCATCATCAGCTGGATCAGCGTCGTACCCGGCACCACCGGGCGGCGGTCGGGCAGATCGGGCCAGCCGTCCCGTTGCGGGGCAAAGCAATGGTCCAGCAGGAACGGCATCGAGTCGGTGGAGATGGTCAGCCGCTTGGTCAGCGGCCGGATCTTCGGCCCTTGCCGGGCGGCGATCACCTGTGCCGCCGACTCGGCCGTCTCCCGCAGCAAGGCCTCGAGTTCCGCCGCGATGGGGAAGTCGGCCGTGAGAGCGTCCAAACGCGACGGTCCGGCGGTGCTGATCGTCGTGCCCACCTTGACCAGCGGCGAGCCCAGTTGCAGCGTCACCGGCTGGCGGGTCGGTTCCAACAGCGAGAAGTCCGGCGACGCGCCATCAACCCACAGCGCCGCGGCGACCAGTCGCAGCTGATCCACGCCGCCGCGCTGGGTCGAATTCGCTGCCACGGTCAGGTGTTCGCTGCCCTTGAGCGTGTCGTCGATCAACGAGCCGAGCTGCCCGGCGCCGACCTGAACGAACACCTTGATGCCGGCGTCGTGCATGGCCTGCACGGTGGCACGGAACCGCACCGGTTCGATCAGGTGCCGGATGTAGAGCTCCCGCACGCCGTCCGGGTCGGTCGGATAGGGCGAAGCCGTGGTCGCCGACCAGATCGGCAGCGTGGCCCGGCCCATGTCCAGGCGGTCGGCCAGGTCCACGAACGGTTGCAGGTACGGCCGCAGCATCGGCGTGTGGAAGCCGGAGCGGAACGGCAGCACCGTGCTGACCACGGCCTTCTTGCGGAACTCGGCCACCAGCTCGGCGATCTCGGCCGGCGGGCCGCAGACGATCGTCGAGTTCGGCGAATTGTCGTGCGACAGCACGATATCGGGTCGGCCGGCAATGGCCTCGGCCACCCGTTCCACGCCGCAGCCCAGGGTGGCGAACTCGACGCCCGGCACCTCGACGCTGGTCGGATCGAACCGGGCCAGCGAGTCCTCGACCGCCTGGTCGGAGAACATGCCGCTGACCGACATGGCCGTCCACTCGCCGATGCTGTGCCCGGCCAGGGCCGTCGGCGCGATGCCGATGCGGCGCAGCGCGGTGTCCAGCAGCCGGCCGACGCCGAGCACGCTCATGCCGTGCCGGCCGAGGTCGCCGTTGCCGACGGATCGCCGCAGCAGCCCGAAATGATCGGCCACGTCGTCGACGCGCGGCTCGAAATCCGCTTCCAGGCCGGGGAAGACGAAGGCGATGCCGCCCTTGGGGAGCAGCGGCTCCGGGCTGAACCAGACGTTGCTCCGCCCGCGCCAGGCCGCGCCCTTGGCGATCACCTTCTCCGCCAACGCGATCCGCTTGGCATTCGGGTCCACAATGGCCAGTCGCAGCCGGCCGGCCTCGTGGTTCTCGCCCCTGTGCAGCCGTTCCAGCAGCTCGTTGGCGTTGTCGGCCGCGATGCGCAGGACCTTGACCGGCTCATTGACAACAACTGTTGTCGGAGCCGGTTTGGCCGACGGGGCCTGCTCCAACACCACATGGGCGTTGATGCCGCCGAAGCCGAAGGCATTGACGCCGGCCCGCCGCACCTCGTCGGTCCACACCTCGGCGTGGTCGATCGGCCGGAACCGGGTGGCGTTGAGCGCCGGGTTCGGGTCGTCACAGTGCAGGGTCGGCAGCAGCACGCCGTGATGCACGGCCAACGCCGCCTTGATCAGGCCGGCGATACCGGCGGCCGGCATGGTGTGGCCGATCATCGACTTCACCGAGCCGATCACCGCCGGCTCGTCCGAGGGGCCGCCGAACACCGTGGCCAGCGTGGACAACTCGGCCGAGTCACCGGCCGGTGTCGCCGTGCCGTGTGCTTCCAGCAGGCCGATAGATCCTTCCGCGGCGGGATCCAATCCGGCTGCGGCCCAAGCCTTGTGCACGGCCAGCACCTGGCCGCCAGGGTCGGGGTTGAACAGGCTGGCGCTGCGGCCGTCGCTGGCCACACCGGTCCCGCGCACCACGGCGTAGATCCGGTCGCCGTCACGCTCGGCGTCGGCCAGCCGCTTGAGCACCACCACGCCGGTGCCCTCGCCGATCAGGATCCCGTCGGCGTTGCGATGGAACGGCCGGATCCGCTGGCTCGTCGACAGGGCCTTGAGCTGCGTGAACACGCTCCAGAACGTGATGTCGTGACAGTGGTGCACGCCGCCGGCCAACACCACGTCGCAACGTCCACTGCCGAGTTCGTGCACGGCATGGTCGACCGCGATCAGCGATGACGCGCAGGCAGCGTCCACCGTGTAGGCCGGGCCGCGAAGATCGAGCCGGTTGGCCACGCGGGAAGCGGCCAGGTTGGGCACCAGGCCGATCGCCGACTCGGGCTGCTCGGGACCGAGCTGCTCGGTGAACGCCGCCCGCACGCGCTCCAGCTCGGCCGCACCGAGACCCGGCACCAGCTCGCCCAACGTCCGCACCAACTGCACGGCCGTCCGTACGCGCTGGTCGAGCCGCACCACGCCAGGCGTGAGATACCCGCCACGGCCCAGAATCACGCCGATCCGGTCGCGCGCCGGCAGCCGGTCGTCGCCCCCGGCATCGGCGATCGCCGCCGCCGCGACACGCATCGCGATCAGCTGGTCCGGCTCGGCCCCGGCCACCGAGTTCGGCATGATGCCGAACCGGGTCGGGTCCACGTCGGCGAACTCGTCGACGAAGCCGCCGCGCCGGCAGTACAGCCGATCGGCCCGAGCATCAGCGCCGAGCTTGAAATAGTCCGGGTCGTAGTACGCCGGATCCCAGCGGTGCTCGGGCACGTCGGTGATCGCGTCCACGCCGGTGACCAGATTTCGCCAGTACGACTGGAGATCCGGGGCACCGGGCAGCAGCACCGACATGCCGACGATGGCGACATCGGGCATTCGCGTCACCAGCCGGAGGCTGTGTAGACCACGGCCCGCACGCCGTGGTCGCCGAAGGCCAGCTCCCGCAGCAGGGCCATCGTGCCCTCCTCCGGGTCGATCAGGTCGATGCCGCGGCGGCCGTACTCCTGCTGGAGCTCGGGCGTCACCATGCCGCCGTGCCGCGGGTCCGGCGCCCACGGTCCCCAGTGGACAGTCAGCGCTCGCGTCCCAGTCTTCTTGGCCCACAACGAACCCAGCGTCTGCAAGGCGTCGTTGGCCGCCGAGTAGTCGATCTGGCCCCGGTTGCCCAGCGCCGCCGCGATGCTGCCGAACAACGTCACGAAGCGCGGCGGGGTCGGCAGTTCCTCGACCGCGGACAGCAGCGCCCGAGCCCCGTCCACCTTGGTGTCGAAGACCCGCCGGAACGAGTCGGAGTCCTTGTCGGCGATCAGCTTGTCCTCGATCACCCCGGCTGCGTAGCAGACGCCGTCGATGCGACCGTGGTCCGTGTAGATCTCCTTGACGATGCGGTGCAACGCTTCCTGGTCGCGGACGTCCGCCGAGTGATAGCCGACCGTGCTGCCCAGCGCCCGCAGCTCGTCCAGCGTCGCCCGAACCTCCCGCGCCGCCAGGATCTTCGCCGACATCCGCTCGATGTCCGCCGGATTCCGCTGCCCCTGTGCGATCAACGCCGCTCGCAACGCCGTCTTGTCCAGCGCCGAAGCCGTAGCCGGGTCCTCCGGCTCCGCCGGCAACTGCGTGCGGCCGATCAGCTCGATCCGGCACCCGCTCGTCGCCGCCAGCTTCGTCGCGAACTGCGCGGTGATGCCGCGCGCCCCGCCGACCAGCAGCACCACCGAGTCCCGATCCAGCCCGATCGCCTGCGCCTCCGCCGTCCCGTCACCCGCCGGGCCGGCCCCGGTCGTGCCCAGCGAGCCCAGCTCCACCGGCAGCATGTCGATCGTCTTGCGGCTGTCGTTGCCCCGCACCACCACTGGGTGCCGGTCGTCCGCCAGCAGCTCGTTGATCAGGCTCTCCGCCGCGGTGACCGGGTCCACCTCGATCAGCTTGGCCGTGGTCTCCGGGTACTCACGGGAGATCGTGCGGAAGAACCCGCGCAGGCCCACCACCCGGTCGTCCGCGTTCTCCGCGACCGGCGACACCGCCACCACCCACTGCGGACCCCGCGCCAGCGCCGCCTTGAACTCGGTGAACGCCCCCGGCAGCACCGGGTCATCCCCCGGCGACAGCGCCCCCAGGTAAAGCAGGTTGTCCGCGTTGTCGCTGACCGAAGCCTGGTGATAGGCCAACGCCGCGGTCACCTCGGTCACCAGCTCCGGCTGGCCCCCGATGATGCGGAACCCCTTGCCGGACAGGGTGGTGAAGTCGAGGGCGCGGGCCGCGCCGACCTCGGTCGGCACCATCTCGAACCGCCGCGGCGGCCGGCCGGCCGTGGCTGCCACAGGTTCAATGGCCACCGGCTCGACCACGGGTTCGGCCGCGACCGGCTCGACCGGGGTCGCCCCGAACAGGTCGGCGATCTGCTGGGCGGTCCTGGCCTTGGTCAGCTCCTCCACGTCCGAGGTCGCGGCGGCCCCCAGCCGGGTCACCAGCGTGCCGGCGATCTCGGTGCGCTTGATGGAGTCGATCGAGAGATCGGCCTCCAGGTCCAGAGTGGGATCGATCATGTCGGTGGGGTAGCCGGTCTGCTGGCTGATCACGTCCAGCACGGTGGTCAGCACGTCGGTGACGGGCTCGGGCTCCGGGACCACCGCGACGACCTCGACCGGCTTGAGCGGCTCGACGACCGGCGCGGCGACATGCTCGACGATCCGCGCCGGGGCGTTGGCGGTGCCGCCGAAGTAGGCCAGCAGGACGTCGCGCTGGGCGGCGACCATCTCGCGGCTGGTGCGCAGGTACTCGCTGATCAGCGCGTCCTGACCGACGCTCGGCTGGGACGTCATCGACAACTCCACTCGTCGGGCGGGCACCAGCCCGCCGGCCAGGTACTGCCCGTCGGCGGTGCGAACGAGCTGACCGTCGATCGTCCACCCGGGACGCTTCGGCGGGGTGGCGGTGCTGACGTCGAGGGCGTCCCGGCCGTGGAAGAGCCAGCTGGTGCGGACATTGACGCCGGAAACGGCCAACTGGGCGACAGCGGCCAGGAAGCCGGGCACGCCGCCGTCGGTGGTCACACGGACGTGCGGCCGGTCGCCGAGAATGGCCTCGACCAGGCGGGACAACACCTTGCCCGGCCCGACCTCGACGAACACCCGCGCGCCGGCGGCGTACATCGACTCGATCTGGTCGACGAACCGCACCGGCGAGCCGATCTGCGCGGCCAGCTCGGTCCGCACGTCACCGGAGTACGGGGCGGCGGTTCGGTTGGACCACACGGGAAGCTCGGGATCGCGGATGTCCGGTACGGACAAAGCCTTGTCGAACACCGGCCCGGCATCGGCCACCAGTGGGCTGTGGAACGCGCAGGCGACCGGCAGTTGCTTGCCGGAGATGCCCAGGCCGCGAAGCGTCTCGACGGCGGCCCGGACCTGAGCGGTCGGCCCGGAGATCACTGTCTGCCTGGGGGCGTTGTGATTGGCCAGCACCAGCTCGTCGGTCAGCACCGACGCGATCTCGGACGCCCCGGCGGTGAAGGCCGCCATGGCACCGGGATCATCACCCGCCGCACCGAGAATGCTCTCGGCCCTGGCCTTGCTCAACGCGAGAAGCGTTGCCGGGCCGAAGGATCCGGCGGCGCTCAGCGCGACGAGCTCACCGTAGCTGTGGCCGGCCAACAGATCCGGCTTGACCCCCAATCGAGTCAGCAGCTGGTTGACGGCCAGCCCGGCAATGCCGAGCGTCGGCTGCGCGGCCCGGGTGTCGGTGATCCGGTCCTTGCTTCGCTGTAAGCCGTCCTGGTCGAACGCGGCCGGCGGGAACAGCGCGTCGGCCCAGTCCCGGCCGAGGTGCAGCAGGTGCTGGATCTCGGGGAACGCCACGAAGAGCTCGGCCAGCATGCCCGGCCGCTGGCTGCCCTGGCCCGGGAACAGGAACGCGACCTTGCCGTCAAGCCTGTCCGCAGCAACGAAAACACCACGCTTGGGGTCGTGCTCGCCAGCAATGCCGGCCCGCAGCAGCCCCGGGAGCTCAGCAAGATTCCTTGCCACGACAGCGATCTGCACCGGTTCGTTGCGTTGCTCGGCCCGCCGCGACGCGGTCTTGGCCAGATCCCGCAGCCGCCAGCCGTCCTGTGCGGCCAACCCGAGCAGCCACTCCACCGACCTGGCCGCCGACGCGTGGTCCGCACCGCGGAAGGTGAACAGCTCGGCCGCCCACTCGTCGTTGCTGTGCCGAGGAATCGGGGCCTTGTCGTACGCCGACAGCACGAGATGGAAGTTGGTGCCACCGAAGCCGAAAGCGCTGACCGCGGCGATCCGCTCGGCCGCCGGCGCGGCCCACGGGGCGGCCTCGGCGTGCAGCGCGAACGGATTGCCCGCCAAGTCCCAGGCGGCGTTCGGCCGTGACACGTGCAGCGTCGGCGGCTTGATCCCGTTGTGCAGAGCCAAGGTCGTCTTGATCAAACCGGCCAGCCCGGCCGCGCACTTGGTGTGCCCGATCTGCGACTTCACCGACCCAATGGCGCAGCTGCCCGGCGCGGCGCCGTGCTCGGCGAACACCTGGGCCAGCGTCCCGAGCTCGGTCCGGTCGCCGACGACCGTGCCGGTGCCGTGCGCCTCGACCAACCCGACCTGCGCCGGCGACACACCGGCGTGGCGATAGGCCCGTTCCACTGCGCTGCGCTGGCCTTCCGGCCGCGGCGCGGTGAGCCCCAACGACTTGCCGTCGCTGGCGCTGCCGATGCCCTTGATCACCGCGTAGATCTTGTCGCCGTCCCGCTCGGCGTCGGCCAGTCGCTTCAACACGACGCAAGCGACGCCCTCGCCCAGGGTGGTGCCGTCGGCGCTGCTGTCGAACGTCTTGCAGCGGCCGGACGGCGACAACGCGCCGACCGAGCTGAACATCAGGTAGTCGTTGATCCCGTTGTGCAGGTCGGCGGCCCCACACAGCACCATGTCGCTGGTGCCGAGCACGAGTTCCTTGCACGCCACGTCCACCGCGGCCATCGACGACGCACACGCGGCGTCCACGGTGTAGTTGGCGCCGCCCAGGTCGAGGCGGTTGGCGATCCGCCCGGCGATCACGTTGGCCAGCACGCCCGGGAACGTGTCCTCGGTCAGCCGCGGCAGCTGGCGGTCCAGCTCCTCGGGCAGCGTGCCCAGGTACGACGGCAGCACCGTGCGCAGGGTGGTCGCGCTGGCCATGTCGCTGCCCGACTCCGCGCCGAACACCACACTGGTCTTGGCCCGGTCGAAGGCCCGATCGCCGTAACCGGCGTGCACGAGCGACCGGTAAGCGGCTTCCAACGCCAGCAGCTGCACCGGCTCGATGCTGGCCAGCGAGGCCGGCGGAATGCCGTAGCGCAGCGGGTCGAACGGGATCTCCGGCAGGAAGCCGCCCCACTTCGACGGCGTCCGGTCGGCCTGCCCCACCGAGTAGTAGATGTCCGCGTCCCAGCGCTCCGGCGGCACCTCGGTCACGGCGTCGACACCGGCCAGCACGTTGGCCCAGAACGTCGGCAGGTCGGGGGCCTGCGGGAACATGCAGGCCATGCCGATGACCGCCACGTCCAGCGGCTGCGGCTCCGGCTCCGCCACCTGGTCGGCGACGATGCCAAGCGTTTGCGCCCGCGCGGCGTGGAACTCGACGGCCCCGGCGGTCACGCTCTCGTGCAGAGCCGACACCGTGGTCACGGCGTCGCGCAGCACCGCGACCTGACCGGCCATGAACATGCCCTCGGTCAGCTGCCGGTCCTCGTTCACGTCGAGCAGCGCCGAGCCGTCCCGCTCCACACCCTTGCTGGCGATCCGCAGCCGCCCGATGTTGAGCTGCTCCAGCTGCTCCCACACCTCACGGTCCGGCACGCCGCGCTCGCGTAACGAGTCCCGCAACGCCAGGAACTCCTCGGCGAACGGACTCGTCACGCAGCGCGTCGAGTGCCCAGGAGCCGTCTCCAGCAGCGCCGTCGCGGAGGCGTCGATCACCTGCCGCTGGAACAGCGGCTGCACCGCCCCGTCGCGCACGGCCTCCTCGGTGAACAGGTACGCGGTACCCATCAGCACGCCGACGTTGCAGCGGTAGTCCCGCAGCGGCGTCGCCAGCGCGCCGACCATCGCCGCCGACCGCTCGTCGTGGATGCCGCCGGCGAACAGCACGTCCACCTCGGCCTCGGCGTTGTCGGCGAGCCAGTCCAGCAGCACCCCGAGCTGCGCCTCCCACAGCGGGAAACTCGACCGCGGGCCGACGTGGCCGCCGCATTCCGAGCCCTCGAAGATGAACCGCCGCGCGCCGGCGTCCAGGAACTGCTTGAGCAGCCCGGGCGAGGGCACGTGCAGGAACGTCGTGATGCCCAGCGCCTCCAGCGCGGCGGCCTGAGCCGGCCGGCCGCCGGCGATGATGGCGTACCGCGGCCGCAGCTCCTCGATGACCTCCAGCTGGCCGTTGCGGACCTCCTCAGCCGCGAAGCCGAGAATGCCGGCGCCCCAAGGGCGATCGCCGAGGCGGTCCATTGTCTCCCGGAGCAAAGCTCGGGTCTGCTCCTTGGTCGCCAACGCCAACGCGACGAACGGCAGGCCGCCGTTCTCCGCGACAGAGGCGGCAAAACCGGCGCGGTCGCTCACCCGGGTCATCGGTCCCTGGGCGATCAGGCTCGGCGCGACCGGCCGCTGCCGCAACGCCGTGACCACGCTGTCCTTGACCGCCCGCACCACACGGTCGACACGACCGTAGCGATCCGCGAAGCGAGTGGCGAGAAAACCGTCCTGGCCAACGGGAATCCGGGTCTGACCGGCGCCGCGGCGGATGAGCAGCCGCGCACCGTCCACAACGGTCGTCTCGGAACCATCCATTGGGCGGATTGCCGCGGCGATCTCGTCGTCCACATCGGACTCCGAGAGCAGGGCCAATTGTGTGTCGAGGACAACGCCGGCCGCGCCGCCGACCACCGCTGCGGCAGCCGTGTGAACACCGATGCCACCCCATGCCCACACCGGCAGGTCAACGGCGTCAACCAGCTGCTGTAGCAGGACAAACGTGCTCAACTCGCCGACCGGACCGCCGGCTTCGTGACCACGGGCCACGATCCCGTGCGCGCCCTGCTCAGCCGCCCGCACGGCCTCGGCCCTGCTCGACACCTCGACCAGAACCCGGTGCCGCGCGGCCAGATCTGGAATAGACCACTTCGCGTCGTGTCCGAGCAGGACGGTGTCCACGTGGTCCTGGGGAAGATCCTCTGGTTGGCGGGCACAGGATCCGGTCACGCGCACGCCGAACGGCCCACCGGCCCAGCTCAGCAGCAGGTCAAGGGCCTCGCGGCTGTGCCGGTCGCCGACGCCGAGATCGAGGATGCCGACGCCGCCGGCGCGACCGACCGCGGAAACCAATCGGGCGTCCGGCACGGCGAAGGGACTTACTCCCAGCACGAGATTCCGAGTGAATCCAGAGCCGGAGGTGTTCGCAGCCATCGAGCCTCCGCAGGGTATACGGGACCTATGGGTGCGCACATCGGTGTAGCCACACCCTAATTGGGTGGATCCGAGCGGAAAGGCTATGGCCGAAGCTGCCATTTCGTCAATTGAGGAACTGGTGAGTTCAGGAAAGTTTGCGTGGAAGTTCAGCGCGGCTCAAGCGTCTGCTTGGGACTTGAGCCCCGGTGACAACCCCGCTGACCTGGTGAGCTGGTCCGATCGGGCCGCGACCGATCGAGGTGGCCGGCAACAGGTTCGATGGATGTTTTCGACGTTGCCCGTCTGTAGCCGTCAGGTGAATTTGCTGGTCAGATACTTATAGTCGGTCATGCTTTGTCGATTTTCCCCGTGACTTCTCGGCCGGGTACCTCAATTCGTTGCGGGCCATCTTGTCCAACGTCGCCTGCGCCAGATCGATGCCGGTCACATCGGCGAAACGGAGCAGATACATGAACACGTCGGCCACTTCCATGCGCACCCGGTCCCGAGCGTCCTGTTCGGACAGCGCGGTCGTGATCTCCTCGTCGGACAGCCACTGCAGCTCGGCCAGCAGTTCGCCGGCCTCGCCGGCCAGCGCCATGGCCAGGTTCTTCGGGGTGTGGAACGGCTGCCACGACCGGGCCGCCGCGAACTCCCGAATCCGAGCGGTGAGGTCCTCGATGTCTGTCACGCGTTGCCTGCCTATTACCGAGTGGGCGTCAAGTTCGGCCGATTCAGGCCGAGGTCGGCCTGATCCGCGGCGGCCGTGCCGGCTTCCCAACCGGCCGCGCTGCCCACTGTGTACGACTTCTTGACGGTGCTCGGATGGAGCTCCTCGAACAGCTCCGACACCGCCTTCTCCCGATCGGCCAACACCGGCAGCAGTCGGTCGTCGGCGGTGTGGTCGTCGCTCTCCTCGGCCGCGGCCCGCAGCCGCTGGCCGATCCTGGTGGCGTAGGCCAACAGGAACGACTGCCGATAGGTGCGGCTGCGGGTGTCGCCGCCCGCGCCGGCGGCGACCATCGCCCGCGTCGCCTGCAACAGCAGTGAAGTGGACAGCAGTTCGGTGATCTCCAGGTCGAGGTCGGACCCGATCAACGCGATGAAGCCGAGTTTCTCGTACACCACGCCTTTCGACCGGTTGGCCGCCGCGACCGCGGCCACCAGTTGCGCCTTGGCGCCGACATACGGCGTGTCCAGCCAGACCCGCCGCGAACTGGCCGTCTGCGCCACGTGCTCGTCGGCGTCCAGCAAAGCCCGTTCGAAGGCGTGCCGGCTCATCAGCTCCTGAGCCTTGGCCGACAACGCCTCGGCCTCCTCCGGGAAGTCGGTCGACTCGGCTTTTGCGAGCAATCCTCGTACTCGCGCCAACACCTTCTGGTCGACGCCGTGCCCCAGCAACACATCCGCCGTCGTCGCGCTGCCGGGCAGCGGCAGGATCCGCGGCAGCTTGGGCAGGGCCATCAACGTCGCCAGCGCGACGATGACGACCTCCAGCCCCTCTTCCGCGGTGAGGATGTGCCGGGCCAGCCACTGCTCGAAGTGCTGCCGGTCGTGCCGCCACCACGGCTTCGCTTCGATCTGCCGGAGCTGGTCGCGCCAGCGTTCGTGCATCGTCGCCTCGGCGTACTGCGACATGTCCACCGCGATCACGTCGACGACCAGGCTGGTGGCGAAGTCGTCACATTCCCGGCTGGTCACCTGCACGAGGTCATAGGGCAGCCAACCGCTGGGCCACAGGAAGTTCAGCGCGCGGTCGAACACCCCGGCGACCGCGATGCCGAGCTGCCGGCCGTCGGCGTCGGCCAGGAACGCGGCCTCGGCCGCGGCGGTCTGTTTCTGTCCGTACGAGTAGTCGTTGGCCGTGGCCCACAGCCGCGTGGCGATGCCGTTGGCGTCGAGCGACCGCGCGTCGGCGCCACCGGCCATCCGCTGCGTGTGTCGGGCGCGCGCCTGCTGCTTCGCGGCACGCCGGGCCCGGTCGGAACTCCCCACCGCATGAGGGTAGCGACCGAACCCGGTGTCACCGCGTGTTCACTCCACTGTCACGCTTTTCGCCAGGTTCCTGGGGTGGTCCACGTCGTGTCCCAGCAGGACCGCGGCGTGGTAGGCCAGCATCTGCAGCGGGATGCCGAGCAGGATCGGGTCCAGCTCCGGCTCGGCCCGCGGCACGACGATCGTGTGATCGGCCAGGGCGCTGGGCAGCTCCCGGTGGGCCAGCGCCAGGATCCGCCCGCCGCGGGCCTTGATCTCGCCCAGCGTGGTCAGGTTCTTGTCGTACAGCTCGTCGTCCGGCACGATCGCCACGGTCGGCGTCTCCGGGCTGATCAGCGCCAGCGGCCCGTGCTTGAGCTCCGAGGCCGGGTACGCCTCGGCGTGCACGTACGAGACCTCCTTGAGCTTCAACGCCCCCTCGCGGGCCACCGGCCAGCCCCGCACCCGGCCGATGAACATCACGTTCGGGCAGGTGCCGTATTCCTGGGCCAGGCCGGCGATCTGGTCCTCGAGCTTGAGGATCTCCCCGATCTGGGCCGGCAGCGCGCGCAGCCCGCGGACCAGCCGCTGGCCGTCGGCCGGCGACAGGTCGCGGACCCGGGCCAGGTGCAGGGCCAGCAGCGCGAAGTCCACCGTGGTCACGGTGAACGCCTTGGTCGACGTCACCGAGATCTCCGGGCCGGCGTGCAGGTAGATGCCGCCGTCGCACTGCCGCGCGATGGAGCTGCCGACGGCGTTGACGACGCCGAGCACCCGGCCGCCCTTGCGCTGGATCTCCTGCACCGTGGCCAGCGTGTCGTAGGTCTCGCCGGACTGGCTGACCGCGACGTACAGGGTGTCGGGGTCGATCAGCGGGTTGCGGTAGCGGAACTCCGACGCCGGCTCGGAGTCCGCCGGCACCCGGGCCAGCTCCTCGATCAGCTGGGCGCCGATCTGCCCGGCGTAGTGGGCCGAGCCGCAGCCGAGGATCTTGACCCGCTTGAACTCACGGGATTCGCGCGGCGTCAGGTTGAGCCCGCCGAGGTGCGCGGTGCCGAACCGGTCGTCCAGCCGGCCGCGCAGGGTCCGCTCGACGGCCGTCGGCTGGTCGTGGATCTCCTTGCGCATGAAGTGGCCGTAGCCCTCGGCCTGGTAGTCGTCGTCCTCGACGTCCACCGTCGTCGGCGGCCGGGTGGTGACCGTGGCGTCCAGGGTCCGGGTGCTGAAGCCGTCGGCGGTGAGCACCGCGACCTCGCCGTCCTCCAGGTGCACGACCTGCGAGGTGTGCCGGACCAGTGCCATCACGTCGGAGGCGACGAAGAGCTCCTTGTCGCCGACGCCGAGGATCACCGGGCTGCCGTTGCGGGCGGCGATGATGCGGTCGGGCTGGCGGGTGTCGACCACCGCGATGCCGTAGGTGCCGACGATGTCGGGGAGCACCCGCCGGACCGCTTCCTCGATGTCGGCCACGTCGACCGCGGCGATCAGGTGGGCCAGCACCTCGGTGTCGGTCTCCGAGACGAACTCGACCCCGTTGGCGATCAGCTTGGCCCGCAGCTCCTCGGCGTTCTCGATCACGCCGTTGTGCACCACCGCGACCCGGCCCGAGCCGTCGACGTGCGGGTGGGCGTTCTGCTCGCTCGGCACGCCGTGCGTGGCCCACCGGGTGTGGCCGATGCCGACCGGGCCGGACAGCCGGGCCGGCACGTCCTGGGTCAGCTGCCCGACCCGGCCCTTGACCTTGCGCACCCGCAGCTTGCCCTTGCCGACGACGGCCACGCCGGCCGAGTCGTAGCCCCGGTACTCCAGCCGGGCCAGGCCCTCCAGCAGGATCGGGACACAGTCCCGCGGCCCCACGTATCCCACGATTCCGCACATGGTCGTTCCCTCACGTGTAGACGATGCGGCGCAGCTGTCGAACCGACAGCTCCGGCGCCGCGACGCGGCGCTGCGGCAGCTCGGCCGCGATGCGCTCGAAGATCTGGTCGTTGGTCAGCCCGGCCGACTTGAGCTCGGCGTGGCGGCGGCGCACCACGGCCTCCACCGGCTCGTCGAAGTAGGCCAGCACGTCGGCGACCACCCGGGAGGCCTCGCCCGGACCGAGCGCGGTGGTGCGCATCAGGTGCGAGACGAGCTCCCCGAACGGGTGATTGGCGGCGGACACGAGCAGCGACTCTGCCCGTCTTGACGGGGAAAGACAACGATCCTGCCCGAAATCGGGCAGGACCGCGTGACTGGCTGGGGAGAAAGACAAGGGCCGCGCCCCAGCGGAGCGCGGCCCTGAAGACGGTCAGGTGCGGATCAGCCCTTGAGGGCGCTGCCCTTCTGCCAATCGGGCCAGCTCAGCTCCCAGTCGCCGAAGGTGTCCCACAGCGGCAGCTTGCCGCCGCCGGAGTTGGTCACCTCGACCACGTCGCCCAGGTTGAAATGGTTGAAGAACCACTGCGCGTTCTCCGGGCTGAGGTTGACGCAGCCGTGCGAGACGTTGGAGTTGCCCTGCTGGTTGACCGTGTTCGGGTTCTCGTGCACGAACTCGCCGTCGTTGGAGATGCGCAGGTCCCAGTACTCGGTCGACTTGTAGTAGCCGGGCATGCCCTCCTTCACGCCGTAGGTCGACGAGTCCATCACGACCTGCTGTTGCTTGTCCGAGATGACGTGCGGGCCGATCTGGGTCGGGGTCGAGTCCTTGCCCAGGCTGATCGGCATGGTGTTGACCACGGCGCCGTTGTGCAGGATGGCCATCTGCTTGGTGTTGCCGTCGGCCTGCGCCACCCAGGAGTCATGGATGGTGTACGTGACCGACCGGTCGGTCTTGCCGTACACGCCGCCGCCCAGGTTCACCCCGTACAGGTTGGCGTCCAGCTTCACCGTGGTGCCGGCCTGCCAGTACTTCTCCGGCCGGTAGTGCACGGTCTTGGCGTCGAGCCAGTACCAGGAGCCGGCCTGGGCCGGGGTCGAGGTCACGGTCAGCGCCTTCTCGGCCGCGGCCTTGTCGGTGACCGCCACGTCGAAGGAGACGCCGAAGATCTGGCCGACGCCGAAGGTCTGGCCGCTGCCGGGCGGCGCCGGGGTGAGCGCCGGGTAGGCCTGTGCCTGCGGCGTGACGGTGGTGACCGTGCTCTTCTGCTCGGTCTTCTTGCCGTCCGCGTTGGTCGCGTCGGCCACCACGTTGTAGGTGGCGCCGTAGCCCAGCGGCTCGCTCGAGGTCCAGGTCAGGCCGTCGGCCGAGACGTCGCCCTTGACCGTGTTGCCCTTGGCCGAGTTGGTCACCGTGACGGTGGTGAGCTTGCCGTTGGCCACCTTGACGGTGATCGGCGTGACCGGACTGACCTGGTCGCCGGGGGAGAACGTCACCTGCGCCGCCGGCGCGGGAGGTTTGACCGATGTCGTCGCCACCGCCGAGCCGTCCGTGCTGGACGAACAGGCGCTCAGCGCCAGCGCCGCGACGGCGAGTCCGACAACCCCAGCGGACCCCAGGCGCCGACGGCGCCCCGTGCTTCCTGCGACAGACATGCAACCCTCTTCACTCACGGCCCGTGTCCCGGATCAGCCCAGACCCATTCGTGGCCGACCTCGCCTCCAGAGAAGGGTAGGCGGCGGCCTCACAACGGATAGGACGTGGTGGGGGCCTCGGCGTTGCCTCGTTCCTTGGAGCGACCCGCGATCCGGTGAGGATTGGGCCGCGCTGTGCACCTGACCAGCCCGTTCCACCCCACCCTTTATCCCCGGAACGGGCGGTATTGCGCCGTATGGGTGATCACCGAGCGTGCCAATGGGGTATTTGCTGAAAGTTGGCTCAGAGATTGCTGTCGCCGCCGCGGAACCCGCCATTTCGGGCGGCGATGTGGATCAGTGGCGGCCGCCGACACGCCAGGGCGGCCGGGTATCTCGATCAGGTGGCGTACGACACTCCCGTGGTCGCCGGATGGGGTGGTGCCGGCCGGTGGCGCCGCGGCCGCCGCGGTCACCGCGGGTTGTCGGCCTGGATCGGTTCCGGGCGTGCCGCTGACCTGGCCGAATGCCCCGAGTCGGGACGTTTTCGCAGTACAGGTGGGGTGCTTGCGGCGCGAACCGGCTCCGACCTGCGGGTCTGTCCGGCGTGAACTCCGCGTGAGCCCCGGTTCACCTGGATGAACTTATCTCGCTCGCCCGGTGTCACTCCTAAGGCTGGCGTAGCGTCACCCACGGGGTTGCCACGACGCGCCAACAGGCGCGAACGCTGACGAAAGTCGTGGTCAGCGTGCATGATGGCGGTCGAGCAACACCCTCTCGTCGCTAGAAAGGACCATGAAGTTGGCTCTGCCCACACTGACCCCTGAGCAGCGTGCGGAAGCGCTGGCGAAGGCTGCGGAAGCCCGCAAGGCCCGCACCGCGCTGCTTGCTTCGATCAAGTCCGGTGAGACGACCTTCGGTGAGGT
>DATJJB010000567.1:0-10491 GCA_035492655.1 Kutzneria sp.
ACTTCGTGCCACCCGGCCGGATCTGGTGCTGCTGGCCGGCGGCACCGACGGCGGCGACCGCAGCGTGCTGCTGCACAACGCGAAGCGCATCGCGGCCAACCGGCTGAAGTCGCCGATCGTGTTGGCGGGCAACGCGGACGCCCGCGCCGAGGCGGAGGCGCTGCTGCGCGAGACCGGCCGCACGGTGGTGGCGACGGACAACGTGCTGCCGGACGTCGGGGAGCTTGCGCCCGGGCCGGCGCGCGCGGCGATCCGGGAACTGTTTCTGCGGCACGTGATCGGCGGCAAGGGACTGTCCAAAGGCAACACCTTCCGCAATCTGGTCAAGGCGGTGACGCCGGACGCGGTGCTCGGCGGCGTGTCCCGCCTGGCGGCGATTCTGGCCGCCCGAGAGGCCGGCGCGGTGCTGGTGGTGGACGTCGGCGGCGCGACGACCGACGTCTATTCGGCGGTATCCACAGTGGACGATAACGCCATGCAGCGCACGGTGGCGTTGCCGGCTGACCGTCGCACGGTCGAGGGTGACCTCGGCATGCGCTGGTCGGCCCCGGGCATCGTGTCCGAGGCGAAGGTGGAACGCCTTGGCGCGCCAGAGGATCTGGAGCACGAGGCGGAAAAACGATCGACCACTGTGGACTGGATTCCGGACGACGATCACGGTCGGGACGTGGACGCGACGCTGGCCGGACTCGCCGCGGTACTGGCGGTGCGCCGGCACCTGCGGCTTGTCGACGGACAGCTCGGCCCCAAGGGTGCCGGACTGCTGGTGTTGTCCGGCGGCGTCTTCCGGCACGCGACACCGCAGCGCCTGCAGGACATCGAGGACCGCCTGCGTGCGGATCCGGTGCTACGCCCGGTGTTGCGCAACGCGGCCATCACCGTCGACCGGCGCTACGTGCTGGCGCCGGCAGGCCTGCTGGCCGACGCCGGCCGCGTCGACACCGCCGATGCGTTGCTGGCCAACCACTTCAGTGCTTGAAGTTCCACAGCGTCAGCGGCGGCTCGGCCATGTCGAGCCCGGCCGCCGCGGCGATCGCGTGGTCCCACTCCGGATCGGACGTGTAGTCGCGGTGCCGGAGAATGCCTGGGCTCCAACGACGTCCGGAGACCGGCCCGTGCTGCGGATCGGGCAGCCAGTGGTCGCCGCCGAGCACCAGCGCCCCGCTGGGGCTGCGCTCGGCGGCCGCCAGGGCGCCCTCGAAGCCGGCGCCGAGCAGCTGCCCGTCGAACGCCTGTCGGTCCCACGTCGTGACGCCGCCGCCGATCGCGTCCGTGCCGCGGCACACCGCACGCCACCGGCCGTTCATGGCCTTGGCCAGCTCAGCCAGCGAATCGTGTGACACGACCGCTGGAAACGCCCGCGGGTAGGCCCATTGCAGCGGCGATCCCGCGGTCACCAACCCGACGCGTTCACGCTCGTGCGCCGGCAAAGTGTCCAGCAACCTGGCCGCGGCAACGGTTGCGAGCAGGCTGCCCTGGCTGTAGCCGGCCAACACCACTCGTGCGCCCGGATCGGCCAGATGCTCCCGGGCCCGGTCGACAAGTTCCGGAATCGCCTTCAACGCATAACAAGGCGGCACCAAAGGATGTGCCTCGCGCGGCCAGAAACCGGCAATGTCGTTGAGCAGCCCCAACTGTCGCGCCGCCCCCGGCGACTTCGTGGCCACGTAGACCTGACGCAGCGCGCCGATCGCGAACGCGCCCAGGGCGGTGATCCCGATGCCCGGCATGGGTTGCGCCCACCACGGCAGGTCAACCCCACGCACCTGCATCAGAAACGACACCAGGGTGCCGACGGACAGCACGGCCGCCGTGACGAGAACCGCGTGGTGGGCATGATTCCGCTTCAATCGAGCGGCCCGCCACGCCCTCGTCGCCTGAGCGGCATCCTCGGGCTTTCCGCCGTGCAGCAGATCGATCTCGACGGGCTTCCGCCCCCGCGGCAGCACAAAAATCGCCGCACCGACCAACGCGGCGATCACGGCCAGCACCGCCGCGATGCCCCACAGCGTTGTCACGTACCGATATCCAGGCGGCAGCTGCAACGCGTCGTCACCCAGCGCCTTCTGCACGGTGATCGCGACGCCAGCACCGAACCCGCCGCCGAGCAGCGAGGCGATCACGAGCACCGGCGCGGCCATCCACCCACCGGCCCACGGCCGCAACGACGCCGGCAGCTTCGACCAACCGCCCCGAGCCAGCAGCGCGGCCGGAATCAGCACCAGCCCGAAGGCGATGCACACCAGACCGAGCACCGCCGCGATCGACTCCACGGTCGGATCGGTGCCGGGCAAGTGCTGCCCGTGACTGGGCATCGGCGTCAGCGCCGCCGCGCAGAACTCGAGCAGCGTCACCACGACCAGAGTTCGACGGGCCCACGGCTTGAACCACCGGCCCTCGGTCGGCGCGTCCAACGCCAACGTGATCAGGACGCTCAACCCGATCAGCGCCAACGCGCCCACCCACGCCGCGAACACCCGATCCGACGACGGCCCGAACGGGCCACCGGTGGCCAGCAGCGCAGCCGACGCCAAGCCGGCTGTGGCATGCAGCACATGCAGCGCCGGGGCGTCGGGATCGGCGGCGATCCTGGCCCCGGGGAGCAGATCCCGCTGCGGCGCCGGTGACGGCTTGTGCACCTTCCAGTCGATGGCCGACAGCTTGTGCAGCAGCACCACCACGATCAGCACCGGCGCCAGCCCGATCGGCGCCCGCCACGGCTGGAGCTGCGAGAACTGGTCCAGCCACTGCCCGGCGACCAGGTCAAGGCTCACCACCGTCAACTGCGTCACCAACAGCATCGTCAACACCAGCGCCGCCAGCCGCACCAGCGACCGCAGCGTGCCACCGAGCAAGCGTCCGGTCGGTGGCAGCATCCAGTGCGCCATGTTGACCAGCGAGAACGGCAACAGCAGGGCCCACGCGGCCTTGGCCACGCCGCCGGAGGTCATGGCGCTCCACAGGTAGCCCTCGACGGTGCGTGGCACCGGCCGTCCACCCGACTGGAGCACGGGCCCGGGGGCCGGTCTGCGCAGCCGGTCGGCCGGGCGCACGAGCCGGCCGACGCCGTCGCCCGCCACGTCCACGGCGACGACCGCGTCGACCAGTGATTCCGGTGTGGTCCCCATAACACCGTGCACCCGAAGTTCGATGACACGGGTGTCGGGTCCTGCTATCAGCACGGGGGCCATCCTGGGGCATTCAGTGGCCATTGACCCGCGTCCGAGCCCCCGGCGTGGCGGACCGGCTAGTGTGCATTGCTGTCGACCAACCTGGCTATGGAGGACTCCACGATGACGGCGATCGCCCCGCCGAAGCTGCAAAACCGCAATGGTGTCGACTTCGCCGTCGCGGACCTGTCGCTGGCCGAGTTCGGCCGCAAGGAGATCCGCCTGGCCGAGCACGAGATGCCCGGCCTGATGGCGCTGCGCCGGGAGTACTCGGAGGTCTTCCCGCTCAAGGGCGCGCGGATCTCCGGCTCGCTGCACATGACCGTGCAGACCGCGGTCCTGATCGAGACCCTGGTCGCGCTGGGCGCCGAGGTCCGCTGGGCCTCGTGCAACATCTTCTCCACGCAGGACCACGCGGCCTCGGCCATCGTGGTCGGCCCGCACGGGACCGAGGAGGAGCCCAAGGGCGTGCCGGTGTTCGCCTGGAAGGGCGAGACCCTGCCCGAGTACTGGTGGTGCACCGAGCAGATGCTGACCTGGCCGGACGGCCAGGGCCCGAACATGCTGCTCGACGACGGCGGCGACGCCACGCTGCTGGTGCACAAGGGCACCCAGTACGAGGCCGCGGGCGTGGTGCCGCAGCCCGAGGAGGACGACGCCGAGGAGTGGAAGGTCATCCTCGAGGTCCTGCGCAACAGCCTGGACGCCGACGCCGAGAAGTGGACGAAGATCGGCAAGAGCATCCGCGGCGTGACCGAGGAGACCACCACCGGCGTGCTGCGGCTGACCCAGATGGCCGCCGCCGGTGAGCTGCTGTTCCCGGCGATCAACGTCAACGACTCGGTGACCAAGTCGAAGTTCGACAACAAGTACGGCATCCGCCACTCGCTGATCGACGGCATCAACCGCGGCACCGACGTGCTGATCGGCGGCAAGGTCGCGGTGGTCTGCGGCTACGGCGACGTGGGCAAGGGCGCGGCCGAGTCGCTGGTCGGCCAGGGCGCGCGGGTGATCGTCACCGAGATCGACCCGATCTGCGGCCTGCAGGCGGCGATGGACGGCTACCAGGTGGCCACCCTGGAGTCGGTGCTGCCGATCGCGGACATCGTGATCACCACCACCGGCAACAAGGACGTGGTGATGGCCCACCACATGGCCGAGATGAAGCACCTGGCGATCCTGGGCAACATCGGCCACTTCGACAACGAGCTGGACATGGCCGGCCTGGCCAAGGTGCCGGGCATCCGCAAGATCAACATCAAGCCGCAGGTCGACGAGTGGGTCTTCCCCAGCGGCAAGTCGATCATCGTGCTGTCCGAGGGCCGCCTGCTCAACCTGGGCAACGCCACCGGCCACCCGAGCTTCGTGATGTCGAACTCCTTCTCCAACCAGACGATCGCCCAGATCGAGCTGTTCACCAAGTACAAGGAGTACGACAACGAGGTCTACGTGCTGCCCAAGCACCTGGACGAGAAGGTTGCCAAGATCCACCTGCAGGCCCTCGGCGGCGAGCTGACCAAGCTCACCAAGGAGCAGGCCGAGTACATCGGTGTGGACGTCGAGGGCCCGTTCAAGCCGAACGCGTACCGCTACTGAGTTTTTCAGCGCCGCCTTCGGCGGCTCGGCGCGGCCCCTCGTGACCGGTGCCGAGCGGATCTGCTGCTTGGCAGGGGCCCAACCTGGCGTTCAACGCCAGGTTGGGCCCCTTTCCTATGCCGGGCCCCAGTGCACCGTGATGCCGGCGCGGTCGCAGTCGACGGGCTCGAAGTATGCGCTTACCACGCCGTCCAGGCCGTAGCTGAGCTCGTCGTGCCGGATGTCGTCGCCGTGCTGCTCACGGAAACAGCGTGCCGGCAGCACGCCGCGGTGGAAGCGCAGTTGCAACAGGTAGTTGCCGGCTCTGGACGGGAAGCGGCGCAGATGCCCGCCGGTCTGCCCGGTGGCGGTGTCGATCACCGTGTAGCTGAAGACATGGATCTCGCCGGGCGACAGCCGTCGATCGAAGAGCAGCTCGAACGCCACCGAGCCGTCGGGCCCGCGTTTGCGCATCCGCCCGGCCCGGCAGCCTTCGCCGGTGTGCACGGCCGAATGCTCGACGTGTCCCTGCTCGTCGGCCGGATGCAGCGCGAGATACCGGTCGGACCCGTCGGTGCTGCCGCGCACGACGAGCCGGCTCAGCACCGACCGTCGGGTCCGCGCGGCGTTGACCGTGACGACCTCGTGCAGTGCGAGCACGTCCAGGCAGGCGTTGCGCAGATCGGCCTCGAACTCCTCAGCGGCCAGGCTGGTGGACCGCCCGGAGTGCTCGCCCATCGGCTCGATCAGCCCGAGCAGCGAGTTGGACGGCAGGTCGAGCACCTGCTCCAGGGCCAGCACGGCCTCGGTGGCCCGCGGCATCTCGGGCCGTCGCAGCCCGCGCTGCCAGTAGCTCAGGGTGGACTGCCCGATATGTGTGCCGGCCTCGTCCAGCGCCGCGCGCAGCCGGGCCAGCGGCAGCCCGCGGTGGGTGATCGCCTGATGCAGGGCCTGATGGAACGGCCCGTCACGCAGTGCACTGGCTAGCAGGGGCGGCAGTCCGCCAGTCGGGTGCACTTTTTCACTCGGTGCGTCCAGGCTCTCGCCGGCCAACGCGGCACCACCCATCTCCCGGCCTGCCGTGTCTGAAGTGGACGTTAGAGTAGTCACTCGTTTTGGTGATTGATAGCGACCCCTCCGAGTGACCTTCGCGGTGCGCCTCTTGCGACCATCCGTGCGAGTTTTTGACGATCACTTGTCGGGCCGGCGACAACGGCTCGACACTGCTAACGGCGTTGTCAACGTTGTCACCGTCTGGGGGTCCGATGCGCCCGCTGATCGTCTCCCTGCTCGCACTGGCGCTTGCCTCGCCAGTCCCTCTCGCGTCACGGGCGCTCGCAGGCCAACCCGCGCTGGTCGATCCGGTCGCGCTGACGGATCCGATGCTTGGAACCGGTTCCGCCGGCGCGGCCGTCGGCGAGATCAACAACTTCCCCGGCCCGAGCACGCCGTTCGGCATGCTGCAGTGGAGCCCGGACACCGCCGACCACTACGCGGGCTACTCCTATGAGGACAAGACCATCAAGGGCTTCAGCCTCACGCACGCCTCGGTCGGCTGCCGCCAGTTCGGCGACGTCCCGATCCTGCCGGTCAGTGGCGACGTCGGCGCTGCCCCCTGGTCGTTGCAGGAGCCGTTCACCCACGCAGGTGAGCAAGCCTCGCCCGGTTACTACACGGTGACCGCTGGCGGCGTGAAAACCGAGCTGACCACCGCACTGCGGGCCGGCCAGGGGCGGTTCACCTTCCCGCCCAACGCCCCGGCGCACGTCCTGGTCAAGGCCGGCGGCAGCCTCAACGGCGACACGGCCGCCAGCGTGGCCTTCCCGGACGACCACACGGTCACCGGTTCGGCCACGTCCGGCGGATTCTGTGGACAGGGCAACAAGTACACCGTCCACTACCTGATCACCTTCGACCGCCCGTTCACCGCGAAGACGTCATGGACGGGCAGCGCGCGGGTGGCCCCGAACGTCGTCACGCCCGGGCAGAAGGCCCGCGGCCTGGCCGGTCCGCAGATCGCCGGCCCGCAGGTCGGAGCGACCCTCGACTTCGACACCAGCAAGGACGCGACGGTACGGGCGAAGGTGGCGATCTCCTTCGTGTCGGTTGACGGCGCGGCAAAGAACCTGGCCGCCGACGCGTCCGGTTGGGACTTCGACGGAATGCGGGCGGCGACGAAGCAGCGCTGGGCGTCGTACCTGGGCCGGATCGGCATTGCCGGCGGCCAACCGGCGCAGCAGGAGACGTTCTACGCGGCGCTGTACCACTCGCTCCAGTACCCGGTGACCTTCAGCGACGTCGACGGCGGCTACCCCGGCTTCGACGGCCGGCTCCACAACGCCGGCCGCCGGGTCCAGTACGCCAACTTCTCCGGCTGGGACATCTACCGCTGCCAGATCCCGCTGCTGGCCACGCTGGCCCCGGACGAGACCTCGGACATGATGCAGTCCCTGGTCGAGGACGCCGACCAGTACGGCTGGCTGCCCAAGTGGCCGGTCTACAACGACGAGTCCGGCGTCATGAACGGCGACTCGATCGCGCCGATCATCGCCGGGGCCTACGCGTACGGGGCCCGCGACTTCGACACCGACAAGGCCCTGGCCCAGCTGATCAAGGGCGCGACGAAGGACGGCAAGGTCGGCTGGGGCTACGAGGAACGGCCCAATGTCGTGGCGTACCAGCAGCTCGGCTATGTGCCGATGGGCAACGACGAGAACGTGTCGATGACCCAGGAGTACGCCATCGACGACTTCGCGATCGGCAAGTTCGCCGACGCGCTCGGCGATGACGACACGGCGGCGGTTTTCGCCAAGCGGGGCCAGAACTGGCAGCACGTCCTTGACCCGACCACCGGCTACGTCCGCCAACACGCCACCGACGGCGCCTACTCACCGGGTCCGGTGCTCGTCCCGCCGCCGCCCGGCCAGTTCGCGCCGACGGGGTACTCCGAGGGCAACGCCGCCCAGTACACCTGGATGGTTCCGCAGAACCTGGCCGGTCTGATCGGCGCGATCGGCGGCCGGGACGCCGCGGTGAAACGCCTGGACGACCTGTTCACCAAGCTCAACGTGGGCCCGGTCGAGCCGTACTACTGGGCCGGCAACGAGCCGATGTTCAGCGTGCCGTGGACGTACGACTATCTCGGCCAGCCGTGGAAGACGCAGGACGTCGTGCGCCGCGTGCAGACGGAGCTGTTCGCCGCGACGCCCGACGGCGAGCCCGGCAACGACGACCTCGGCGCGCAGTCGGCCTGGTACGTCTGGTCGGCGCTCGGGCTGTACCCGGTCACCCCCGGCACCACCGACCTGGCGGTGAACACGCCGGTGTTCCCGCACGCGGAGATCAGGACCGGCACCGGCCGCCGGATTGTGATCGACACTCAGGGCACGGGACCGCACATCCAGGGCATGGCGGTGAACGGCGTGAACTGGAACCGCACGTGGCTGCCGTCGGACCTGCTCTCGTGGGGCGGTCGCGTGACGTACCGGCTGGGCGACGGCACCGGCTGGACCGCCGCGCCGCCCAAGTCCTATCGCGACGGTGAGGCACCGGCGATCGGTTACGTGACTCCGCTCGGAACCTCGACCGCGGGCACGTTCCAAATCGGCGCACGGAACCAGACAGCCGAGCCAGTTCCGGTGCCGTGGACGCTGACCGTGCCCGCGGGCGTGACGGCGTCCTTGACGCGAGGACAGCTCGTGGTCCCGGCCAACGGGTCCGCGAGCACGCCGGTCACGGTGACTGCCACCGCGAACGGCATCTATCCGGTGACCGTGGACTTCGGCGACAAGCAGCGTGCCACGGCGTACTTCGCGGTGGCCGGGACCGATCACACGACCACCGGATGCAGCACGCTCGGTGCGACCAACACCGACTGCGGGCTCACCCAGGTCGAGTACGCCAACGACGGCGCCACCGCGCCGGTCGAGGTCGGCGGAGTCGCCGGACGCAAGATGGTGCACGCCCATGACTGGGGCGACTACCGCTACCTGTACTTCCAGGCCGACCAGCGCGCCATCCCCGGCACCGGGCCCTACGACGCGACCATCACCGTGCGGTACCTCGACAGCGGCACCGACACCTTCGTCGTCCAGTACGACGCCGTGAACGCCGCCTACGTCGACGCCAAGCGGATCCAGAAGACCGGCACCAACACCTGGAAGGACGTCACCATCACGGTCAAGGACGCCAAGTTCGCGCACCGCGAGAACGGCGGCTCCGACTTCCGCATCTCCTCCGACGGCTCCGGCGACGCCAACGCCGAAACCATCGCCTCGGCCGGCGTCACCGTGCTCGGGCCCGACGTCCTCGCGGTGCGTCAGTGCCCGACCGTCACGCCTTGACCTGGTCCAACAACGTCAGGAACACGTCGCGCTCGACCACCGCCGGCTCGTCGGCCAGCCGGGCGCCGACGTGTCGGACGAAGGTCTCCGGGCTGAGCACCTCCAGCGGCATGCTGTCCGGCATCCGGCAGGTCACCAGGCCGGGCTCGTCGGTGTGCACCAGCACGATGCCCTCGACCTGGACCTTCGGCAGCAGCATCTGGTACGCGGCGACGGTCCGGCTGAGCCGCAGCGACGCGCCCTCGAAGCTCTCGCCGTCACGCAGCAGGCCGCCGTTGCCGTCGCTGGTGTAGTGCCCGGCCGGCCACGCCCGGGACTCGATCAGCAGCAGCTTCCGTCCGCACAGCACGGCGTGGTCGACCTCGGCCCGCGAGGAACCGGGCCAGGCCAGGCCGTGGAAGATGCGCGCGGCCGGGATCTGACCCAGATAGCCGGACAGCAGATCCAGCGTCATCCACTCGCTGCGGGTGCAGTCCTTGACCGGCTCGTCCTCGGACGGCAGCAGCCGCGTGCCCGGCGCGCCGAACAGGTTGAACGTGCGGAAGTCGTGCGTGAAGATCCGCTCGGTCACCCGCGACGACAGGTACCAGCGGCCCAGCGGCGGCAGCGCGAACACGCCGGCGGCCAGCAGCACCACGGCGATGCCCGACAGTGCGCCGGTGGTGATGGCGTAGAAGCCCAGCGCGGCCATGCCGGCGGCCCAGATGTAGGTGATCACCGAAAGGAACTTCGGCGTCGCCTTGCCCGCGATCGTCACGGCCACGTAGGCGATGGGCACGATCACGATCACCGCGACATAGGAGAACCCGCTGGCCAGCATGGGCACCACGGTGCCGACCAGTAGCGCCGTCCACACCGCGGCGACGGTGAAGAACCAGCGCTGGGCCCAGCCGAAGCCGGGCCGCCAGTGCACCTTGGCGTCCGGGTTGACCCGCTGCCACCACGGGATCGTGTCGGTCGGGATGGTCCGCAGCCCGGACGGGAAGCCGGCCGGTCGCGGCGGCGGTTCCGGCGGCCGCTCCTCGCGCTCGGCGTGGGCGGCCTCCTCCTGGTACTCCTCCCACGTCTCCCACTCCGGCGTGGGCGGCCGCGGCCGCCGCTGCTCGGGCACGCCACGGGCCCGGCGCTGGTCGTAGGCAGCGCGCCGGGTCGGGTCGGAGAGCGTCTCGTACGCCTCCTGGACCAGCCGGAACATGATCTGGCTGCCACCGGCGTCCGGATGCAGCACCTTCACCAGGGACCGGTGGGCAGACTTGATCTCCGCCTGGGAGGCGCCAGGCTTGATCTCCAGCAACTCGTAGTAGTCGACTCCGCCCACGGCCCTTCCCATCTGCGGCTACGTCTGGCGCGGGTACGAACACGATAGGTTGCCCAGCCGTCAGAGTCCCGTCCAACCAGGGCCG
>DATJJB010000568.1:0-7788 GCA_035492655.1 Kutzneria sp.
ACCGGCGCGCCGTGGAAGTTGCCGTTGGACTCCACGCGGCCGTCGGCCAGCACGGCCGGGTTGTCGATCGCCGAGTCCAGCTCACGATCGGCGACGAGTTCGGCGTGGGCCAGGGTGTCGCGGGCCGCGCCGTGCACCTGCGGGGAGCAGCGCAGCGAGTACGCGTCCTGCACGCGCGTGCAGTCCGGGCCGCGGTGGCTTTCCATGATTTCCGAGCCGGCCAGAATCTGGCTCATGCGAGCCGCCGACCGTGCCTGTCCCGGGTGCGGGCGCAGTGCCTGGAGATCGGCGGCGAACACGCGGTCGGTGCCCAGCAGCGCCTCGACGCTCATCGCCGCGGTGAGGTCGGCGATGTCCAGCAGCTTGGCCAGGTCGGTGATCGCCAGCACCAGCATGCCGAGCATGCCGTCGGTGCCGTTGATCATGGCCAGGCCCTCCTTCTCGGCCAGCGCCACCGGCTCGATGCCGGCCTCGGCCAGCGCCTCGGCGGCCGGTCGGAGGGTCCCGTCGGCGTCGCGGACCTGCCCCTCGCCGATCAGCGCCAGCGCGACCGAGGACAGCGGGGCCAGGTCGCCGGAGCAGCCAAGCGAGCCGTACTCGTGCACGATCGGCGTGATGCCGGCGTTGAGCATCCGGGCCATCGCGTCCACAGTGGACGGACGGACGCCGGTGTGGCCGGTGGCCAGCGTGCGCAGCCGCAGCAGGGCCAGCGCGCGGATCACCTCCCGCTCGACCTCCGGACCCGCGCCGGCGGCGTGCGAGCGGATCAGTGAGCGTTGCAGCTGCGCGCGCCGGTCCGGCGGGATGTGCCGGACGGCGAGCGCCCCGAAGCCGGTCGAGACGCCGTAGGTGGGCGTCGTCGCGTTGGCCAGCTCCTCGATGTGCGCCCGGGCCGTGGTGACGGCCTCGACCGCGGCCGGTTCCAGCTCGACCGCCACGCCGTCGCGGGCGACCGCGACGACCTCGTCACGCCGCAGCGGCTTCGCGCCGAGCTGCACTGCCTCCGGGTGTGCCATGTGCACCATCACAGCTGGTGGCAGCCGCTTGCACGAGTCCAGCGGCCGTGTCAGTGTCTGGGATGCCAGACATCAGGAGGTCTACCCATGGGTAGCAGCAGCGACGTGCCGGCGCTGCGCCGCGGGCTGGCCGTGCTGCGCCTGCTGTCCACCCGCCCGGGCCCGATGTCCGCCGCCACGATCGCCCGCGAACTCGAGCTGCCCAGGTCGACGGCGTACCACCTGCTGGCCGAGCTCGCCGATGCCGGCTTCGTGACGCACCTGCCGGAGGAGCGCCGGTACGGGCTCGGCGTCGCGGCTTTCGAACTTGGCTCGGCGTACCTGCGCCACGATCCACTCGAGCGGTTGGCTCGCCCGCTCCTGCGCCGGCTCGTCGACCGGGCCGGCGCCACGGCCCACCTCGGGGTCCTGCACGGGGCCGAGGCGCTGTACCTGCTCCGGGAACAGCCCCGGCAGCCCAACACGCTGGTCTCCGATGTCGGCGTGCGGCTGCCGGCCCACCTGCCGGCGTCCGGCCGGGCCATGCTGGCGTACTTGCTGCCGGCGCAGGTCAGGGCCCTGTTCCCGGGGGTCGGCAGCTTCGTCGACCGCACCGGCCGTGGGCCGCGCGACCTGCCGTCGCTACGCCGGCTGCTGTCGTTCGAACGGCAACGCGGCTGGTTCGTCGAGGACGGTTTCGTGACGGCCGACTTCGCCTCCGTCGCCGCTCCGGTGTTCGACCATGGCGGCCGTCCCATCGCCGCCATCAGCACCACGTTCCGGCACGTGTGCCCTGATGCAAGCGCTTGCGGCCTCGACTGGCCGGAGATCGCCGCCGAGGTCTGCCGCACGGCCGAGGAGCTGACCATCCGCATCGGCGGCCATAGGTAACCCCCACGAATGCAGGGAAGGACGCCTTACCTGCGTTGAACGCAGGTAAGGCGTCCTTCCCTGCATCAGGGGCTACAGGCCGGCGCTGGCGAGCCAGTCGCTGGCGACCTTGGAGGCGTCCGGCTTGTCCGGCGCCGCGAGCTTGGTGTTGAGCTCGGTCAGGGTCTTGGTGTCGAGCTTGGCCGAGACGGCGTTGAGCGCCTTCTTCACGGCGTCGCTGGCCTTCTTGGTGTTGATCAGCGGCAGCACGTTCTGCGCGGCGAAGTTGAACTTCGGGTCCTCCAGCACGACCCAGCCGTTCTTCTCGATGGTGCTGTCGGTGGTGAACATGTCCGCGGCCTGGATCGAGCCCTGGGACAGCGCGGCCACGGTCAGCGGACCGTCGGCGTCCAGCGAGGTGAAGCTCTTGAACGTGCAGTTGTAGTTCTTCTGCAGGCCGGGGATGCCGTCCGGCCGCTTCTGGAACTCCGGCGCCGAGCCGAGGATCAGGTCACCGCAGTGCGGGGCGATGTCGGCCAGCGACTTCGCGTTGTACTTCTGCGCCGTCTCCTTGGTGACGACGATGGCGTCCTTGTCCTCGGCCGCCGACTTGTCCAGCACGGACAGGCCGTCCGGCACCGCCTTCTGCAGCGCCGCGTACACGTCGTCGGCGCTGGTCGCGGTGGCGTCCTTCTTGAAGTACTGCAGCAGCACACCGCTGTACTCCGGGATCAGGTCGATGGAGCCGTCCTTGAGCGCCGGCAGGTAGGTCTCCCGGCTGCCGATGTTCAGCTTCTTGGTGACCTTCACCCCCGCCTTGGTCAGCGCGGCCGCGTAGATCTCGGCCAGCAGCTGGCTCTCGGCGAAGTTGGCCGACCCGACGGTGATGGTGTCCGACGGGGACTGGGAGCCGGTGTTGTTGTTGGCCAACGGGTCGCTACCGCCGCCCCCACCACAGGCGGTCAGGCCCAGCGCCGCCACCAGGACGGTGACCAGGCCGGCTACGGTTCGCTTCATCTCTGGATTCCTCCACTCGTCCTCACCGGGCGCAACCCGGGTGAGACAACCAGCCGTTGCACGCCGGTGAGCACCAGCTCGACCAGCACCGCGAGCACCGCGACCAGGATCGCGCCGCCCGCCATCTGGGGATAGTCGTGCAGCGCCAGCCCGTCGAACACGTACCGGCCGAGGCCGCCGAGTCCGACGTAGGCGGCGATGGTCGCGGTGGCCACCACCTGCAGCGCGGCGCTGCGCACGCCGCCGAAGATCAGCGGCATCGCGTTGGGGATCTCCACCTGGAACAGCACCTCGCGTTCCCGCATGCCCACGCCGCGGGCCGCGTCCACCACCACCGGCTCGACCGCGCCGATGCCGGCGTAGGCGCCGGCCATGATCGGCGGGATGGCCAGCAGGGTCAGCGCGGCGATCGGCGGCACCAGGCCGATGCCGGCCAGCAGCACGACCAGCGTCAGCACGCCGACGGTGGGCAGCGCCCGCAGCACGTTGGCCGCGCCGACCAGCACGAAGCCGCCGCGCTTGGTGTGCCCGACCAGCGCGCCCAGCGGGAAGCCGATCACGATGGCGATGGCCAGCGCCAGCGCGGTGTACCAGAGGTGCTCCAGCAGCCTGGCCGGCACGCCGGTCGGGCCGCTCCAGTTGGTGGGGTCGAACAACCAGCTCGTCAACAGGTTCACGGGCCTACCTCCCCACCCTGGTCCACGGCGTCACGAGCCGGCCGATCAGCTGCAGCAGCAGGTCGGCCACCAGGGCCAGCAGCAGCGTGGCCACGATGCCGGTCACGATCTCGGTGACGAACTGGAGCTGGAAGCCGTTGGTGAACAGCTGGCCGTAGCCGGCGATGCCGATCAGCGCGCCCACGCTGACCAGGCTGATGTTGGACACCATGGCGACCCGCAGGCCGGCCACCACGACCGGGACGGCCAGCGGGAACTCGACGCCGACGAACCGCTTGAACGGCCGGTAGCCGATGGCGGTGGCCGCCGCGACGACGGTCGGCGGCACCGAGGACAGCGCGTCGGCGATGGACCGGACCAGCAGCGCGATGGTGTAGACGGTCAGCGTGATGATCACGTTGACCGGGTCCAGCGTCTTGGTGCTGATCAACGCGGGCAGGATGACGATCAGGGCCAGCGACGGGATGGTGTAGAGCAGGCCGCTGACCGTCAGCAGCACGGCCCGCGCCGGCCGCCAGCGGCTGGCCGCCCAGCCCAGCGGGACGGCGATGACCAGGCCGAGCAGCACCGGCAGCACCGACAGGTAGACGTGCGTCACCGTGAGGTCGCCGAGCAACCCCAGGTGGTCGAACACCCACGTCATTGCGGGACCTCGCCGGCGGTGCGCGCGGCGGCCAGCGCCCGCAGCACCTCGTCGGCCGTCACGGACCCGACGAGCTCGCCGCTGCCGTTGACCGCGACGCCCTGCGCCGACGGTGAGCTCAGGGCCGCGTCCAGGGCGCTGCGCAACGAGCCGTGCTCGGTGTCGTACAGGGAACCGCCGGACAGCACCAGATCCGCGTCGACCGCGGCCTGCTCGTCCACACCGGACAGACGGTCCGCGGACAGCCAGCCGCACGGGTGTTTGCGCTCGTCGACCACGACAACCCAGCCGTCGCTGAGCTTGCGCCGCGCGTCGCCGGCGGTGTCGCCCAGCCGCACGCTGGCGATCTCGCCGACGGTCAGCCCGGACGCGGTCAGGAAGCCCAGCGCCCGGTAGCCGCGGTCGCGCCCGACGAAGTTGCTGACGAAGTCGTCGGCCGGCCGGGCCAGCAGCTCCGAGGGCTTGTCGTACTGGGCCAGGATGCCGCCGGTGCGGAACACCGCGACCTTGTCGCCCAGCTTGATCGCCTCGTCGATGTCGTGCGTGACGAACACGATGGTCTTGTCCAGCTCGCCCTGCAGCCGCAGCAGCTCGGTCTGGAGGTCCTCGCGGACCACCGGGTCGACCGCGCTGAACGGCTCGTCCATCAGCAGCACCGGCGGGTCGACCGCCAGCGCGCGGGCCACGCCGACGCGCTGCTGCTGGCCGCCGGACAGCTGGGCCGGGTAGCGGCCGGCCATGCTGGCCGGCAGGCCCACCGTCTCCAGCAGCTCCTCGGCCCGCTTGCGAGCCTTGGCCCGGCTCCAGCCGGCCAGCACCGGCACGGTGGCGACGTTGTCCAGCACGGTGCGGTGCGGGAACAGCCCGGCCTGTTGGATCACGTAGCCGATGCCCCGCCGCAGCAGCGGCGGGTCCGACTGGCGCACGTCCTTGCCGTCGACCAGGATGGCGCCCGAAGTGGCGTCGATCATCCGGTTGATCATGCGCAGGGAGGTCGTCTTCCCGCAGCCCGATGGTCCGACGAACACCGTGATCCGGCCGGGATCGACGGTCAGGTTCAGTTCGTCGACGGCGACGGTGCCATCATCGAACCGCTTGGTCACGGCCTGGAACTCGATCACCCCGAGGTCCCTCCGGTCGTAGCGGTATTGCCGGAGACAGTAGCCGCAACATCTGACGGCGGCATTCCGTTCCAGCATGTGCGAAGCAGTAGGCTTACCCGATTGTGACCCCCCTGGACCAGGCCCGAGCCGTTATTTCCGGCCACGGAGCGCGCACCGAACCGGCACGGCGCGTGATCGGCATGTTGTGCGCGGGGCCGCATTCGCTGGCCGAGCTGGTGCGCGAGTCGGCCATGCCACGGCGTGGGGTCGAGGAGTTGCTGTCCGCGCTGGACGGTGACCTGGTGCGAAACCGTGACACGTACGAGATCCAGGCGTCGGCCAGAGCGTCGTACACCGAGGCTTTCGCGGTTCCGCCGCGCCGCGAGCCGGATCTCGCGGTCATCCGATCCGATGTGGACTCAGTGCCGCCGGCGCTGGCCGCGCTCGATCACGTGCAGGCCACGCCGGACACCGTGGCGCGGCGGGCGAAATGGCTGAACGAGCAGTATGAACTGTCCGGACGTACCCTGCTCTGCCTCGGCGACCACGACCTGACCTCGCTCGCGGTGGCCGCGGTCAACCCGGACGTCGCGGTGCTGGTGGTCGATCTGGACGATCGCGTGCTGGCCCACATCGACAGCCGGGCACGGGAGCGCGGGCTCAACATCCGCTGCCTGCACACGGATCTGCGCTTCGGGCTGCCGCCGGCCGTCATCGAATCGTCCGATCTCGTGTTCAGCGACCCGCCTTACACGCCCGAGGGCATGGCGCTGTTCGCCGGCCGCGGCATCGAGGCGCTGCGCGACACCGGGTCCGGGCGGCTGTTGCTGGCCTACGGCTTCAGCGACCGGACGCCCGCGCTGGGCCAGAAGGTGCAGCAGGAGCTGCTCGGCATCGGGCTGGCGTTCGAGGCGATCCTGCCGGGCTTCCACCGGTTCGACGGCGCGCAGGCCATCGGCAGCGCCGCCGACCTGTACGTGTGCCAGGCGACTTCCCGCGGCCGCAAAGCGGCGCAGCGCACCGGCATCTACACCCACGGGCCGCAGTCCATCGAGTCCGTGTCTACTGTGGACAAGTCGGCATTGCTGGCGTTCACCGGGGATTCCGTTGTACAGCAACCCGACTGGACTCAGCCGATCACCGGACGTTCGCTCACGGTCGACGCCTCGGCCGATCCCGGCCCGTGGCTGCTGCGAATCCTGTTGGCGTGCAACGCGGAGAAGCTCTCGGTGCTGGTGCCCAACAACCACCCTGACATCCGTGACGAGCGTGGCCAGAAGTCACTGTCCACTGTGGTCGCGTCGAAGTACCGGCTTCGGTTCCACCGCAGCACTCCCGACGGCAAGCACGCGGTCGTGGTGGCCACACGCAGCGGCACCGGGCTGCTGGACCGCGTGCACGGCAAGCTCGGCAACATGTTGCGGGAAGCCATGATCAGCGAGTCCGGCGGCACGTTGACCAAGCGTGAGGCCAAGGAAATCGTGGCGGCGAAGATCCCCGGCGAGACGGACCTGCGACTGATCGACCTGCCACGCCACCGGATCGAGGCGATCGCCGGTTCTGCCTGAGCACGTATTTCCCCATGCCGCTGAGCGAGGCTCGCGGGGTCAGCCGGCCCTGGGCACGTGCAGTGGTCCCAAGGCCAGCACGGCCCGGAACTCGCGCGGCGGCACCGGTCGGGAGAACAGCCAACCCTGATAGGCGTCGACGCCAACCCCGTGCAGCACATGGAACTGCGTCGCGGTCTCCACGCCCTCGGCGACGCAGCTGCGGCCCATCGCCCGGGCCATGTCGACCACCGCGCGGGCCACCGCGAAGTCGGACGGGTCACTGCCGACGCCGGACACGAACCGGCGGTCCACCTTGATGATCTGCGCCGGCAGGTCCTTGAGCCGGGCCAGCGAGGAATAGCCGGTGCCGAAGTCGTCAACGGCGAACCGGACGCCCTTCGCCACCAGGATGTCCATCTGCTGCATGGTCTTGCAGGGCAGGTCGACCAGCGCCGTCTCGACCAGCTCCAGCACCACCCGGTCCCAGGCGATGCCCGACTCGGCCACGGCGTTGGACACCGCGTCGACGAAGTCCGGGTCGCCTGGAACAAGCCCGGAAAGGTTTACAGCGACGGCGACGGGCTTGCCGTTCGGCACCGGCCACGTCGACGCTTCGCGCAGCGCGGTGCGCAGCACCCAGCGGTCCAGCTCACGCATCATGTCGCCCTGCTCGGCCACCGGCAGGAAGGCGTCCGGCGCGAGCAGCCCGCGGTCCGGGTGCGGCCAGCGGACCAGCGCCTCGGCCGTCTGCACGGTGCCGTCCACGCCGACCACCGGCTGGAAGTGCAGCGTCAGCCCGTCCTTGGCCAGCGCCTCGCGCAGCTGACCCTCCAGGTGCACCTGCCGGTCGGCCGAGGCGATCAACGCCGCCGAGGCCAGCGAGACCCGTCCGGCGCCGCGCCGCTTGGCCTCGAACATCGCCGCGTCGGCGAA
>DATJJB010000569.1:0-10876 GCA_035492655.1 Kutzneria sp.
AGCACGTCGAGTCCTGGCCCAGCAGGCAAAACCCGTCTCCCTCCGTCCGGTTGGTCCGGCCGGACCAACCGGACGGAGGGAGACGGGTTTTGCCTGCTGGGCCAGGACTCGACGTGCTGCGTCAGCTCCATGCCGACTTCGGCAAGCCGTCGTATCGCCAGATCGCGGCGGCGGCGCAGGAACGCGGCTTCTTCGGACGCGACAACGAAACCGAGATCGGCAGTTCCACCTTCAGCGACCTGTTGCGGGGCAAGACCGAAGCCGGACGAAAGACCGTCGAGGCGTTCGTGGTCGGATGCATCGGAGCCGGGAAGCCGGCCGACAGGCTCGCCGCGGACAAGCTGCGTCCCGGGTACTGGCTGCGGGCGTTCGACGCGGCCGCCCTGACGCCGGTGGTCGACTCGGCGCGGTTCGCCGACCGGCCGAGCCAACTGCTGGTGACCGAGCACGAGATCGTCGAGTTCACCGGCCGCGTCGCCGAGTTGGCCGAGCTCGCCGCGTGGCGGGACGGTGAGGCCCAGCTGTCGGCGCTGTGGCTGCACGGCCCCGGCGGCCAGGGCAAGACCCGGTTGGGCCGACGCTTCGCCGCCGGCTCCGCGAAGGCCGGCTGGCGGGTCGAGGCGAGCTGGGGCGCCACCGGGCAGCGCGGCGATCTGTTGGTGGTCGTGGACTACGCCGACCGCGTGCCGCACACCGACCTCGTCGCCCTGTTCGACCGGCACACCGGCGCCCGGCACCGCACGCGGATCCTCCTGTTGGCCCGGTCCACTTCGCCTTGGTCGGCGCTGCGTCACGAGCTGGCCGGCCGCGACGCCACCGCCGCCGACCTGTCGTTGCCCGCCCTGGCCGACTCGGTCGCTGATCGGGCCCGCGTGTTCGCCCTGGCCCGCGATGCCTTCGCCAAGGCCCTCGGCGTCACCGACGCCGACGTGATCACCCCGCCGGCCGACCTCGACCACCCCGACTTCGGGCTCGCACTGTCCTTGCACATGGCCGCGCTGGTCGCCGTCGACGCCCACCTGCGTCAGGTCACACCGCCCACCCGGCCCGCCGACCTGTCGACGTATCTGCTGGATCGCGAGGAGGCCCACTGGGTCCGGCTCCTCCAGCGCCCCGACTTCCGCACCGTCCCGCACGCCATGCGCCGCGCCGTGTTCGCCGCGTGCCTCATCGGCGCCCGCCCGTACGCCGAGGCCACGCGAGCTTTCGCCTACCTGTCGGATCCGCAGACCGTGCTGATCGACCACTCGTACTGCTACCCCGCCGCCGACCCGAGCCACGTCCTGCAGCCGCTGCTGCCCGACCGGCTGGCCGAGGACTTCCTGGCCCTGACCCTGCGCGCGCAGCAGTGGGCCGGGTCCGACCTGGCGGCGTTGCTGTCCCGTCCGGCCGACGGGGCCGCGCCGATCGGCGTCGAACGGGCCATCACCTTCCTGGCCGCGGCCTCCGCGCCCGGCCGGCACCCCGATGTCGCCACCCATCTGGAGGCGCTGCTGCAGAACGACCCGCGGCTGGCTGTCGATGCCGGCGGCGCGGCACTGGTGGCGCTGACGCACCTGTCGCCCGTGACCCTGGTCGCGGTCGACATCACCTTCCCCGTCCGGGATCCCAACCTGGATGTCGGCATGTTCGCCGTGCTCGACGCCGTGGTCACGACCCTGCCCGACGCCATCGACGACGCCACCCGGGCGGCGTTGCTGATGAGACTCGCGACCCGGGCCTGGGCAGCCGGTGTGACCGAACGGTTGGTCCCACTGTGCCGGGAAGCAGTCGCGCTGACCCGAGCACTGCCCGGCATCGACCCGGTCGAGCTGGCCATGAAGCTCAGCAATGCCAGCGAACTCCTGGCCGACATCCACACCGCCGAGGCCGTGGAGATGGCCGAGGAAGCACGTCGGTTGCTCACCGCGGTCGCGGCAGAGGATTCCGAGGCCGCAGCGCTGCTGATCTCGCCACTGCTGGTGCTCGGCAACGCGGCCCGGAACGCCCGAGACCACGAGCGAGCACTCGGCCTGTTCACCCAGGCAGTCGAACAGGCGCAGCGCACCGACGAAAACGACCTGCCGGGCTACGGCTTGGCCGGCGCGCTCACCGGGCTCGGTCAGACGCTCATGGTCGCCGGTCGGTACGCCGACGCCCTGCCGGTGTTGCAGCGCGCGGTCGCGGCGCTGGACGGACCCCGCAGCCAGCACCCCATGGCGTTCGAGTCCGAACGGTCGGCGATACACGCCCTGCTGGCCGGCTGCCTGCAACGGCTGGGACAGGGATCGGAAAGTGAGCGCCACAGCCGCGAAGCCCTGGCCACGACCGGCCGCCTGGCCGAGCTCAATCCGGCCGCCCACGCCGACCGCCATGCCAGGGCGTTGCTGGTCGACGCGGCACGACAGGCCGACATCGGGGACTTCCGCGCGGCCGAGGAGCTGGCCCGCCGCGCCGTCGACATCGCCCGCGGCCGGCACCCGGTGCTGGCCCAATGTCTGGTGGGGTTGGCCGGCTTCCTCCACCAGGCCGGCCAGTGGGAGCAGGTCTGGCCGCTGTTGGACGAGGCGTCCGAGCTCGCGATCCGGCTCGGCGCCGACCACACGCTGGCCGACATGCTGTCCGACGAGCTCGATGACCACCTCACCCGGTTGGAGCAGGCCGGCCGGACCGCGGACGTCGCCATCGTCCGACGCCGCGTGGTCGAGCTGACCCGGTCGATGATCGCGCACCACACCGGCACCCCGGATCTGCTGGCGCGCCGACTCGATCAGTTCGGGGTAACCCTGATCGCCCTCGACAAGTTCACCGAGGCGACGACCGTGCTCCGCGAAGCCGTCACGATCCGCGAACACGGTGACCCCGAACCGTTGGCCCGGACCTCCGGACTGCTGGGCACGGCCCTGTACTTCGACGGCGCGCCCGGCGAGGAGGTCCTCGATCTGCTCACGCGCGCCGTGGCCGACCACCCCGGCCGGCACGAGCTCGGCCCCGACCGCGGGATGCTCGTCGGCGCACTGCTCGTGCTGCTCCCTGCGCTCGTGCAGAACGACCGGCACACCGCGGCCGCCGAGCTGGGCGAGCAATGGGTGGATCTGCTCGCCGACACCGCCCGCGCCGACCCGCGCCTCGCCGACCAGCACGTCCTGTTCCTCGCCGGCCTGTCCATGGCACTGGTCCTGGCCGGCCAGGTCGCGTCGGCGGCAACCCGAGCCGACCAGGCGCTGGCGGCGGCCACCGGCGTCGGCGACGCCGCCCGGGCCGCGGCGCTGCACGCCTTCGCCATGTCCCGGGTCGTGTCCGGACAGGACGTCGAGCAGGCCCTCGCGGCCAACAGCGAGAGCATTGACCTGTTCACGCGCCCCGGTGATCTCGTCGCGGCCCACCAGATCCGGGCCAGCCTGCTCGAAATGGCCGATCAGAAGCGGATGTAGTCGCGGAAGTTGAGGATCTTGCCGTCACGGACGCGCAGGACGGCGACGCAGGGCTTGGTGGTGGTCTCGCCGGTGGCCACGGCGGTCATGTCGCGGACGTACTCGGCGATGACGACCTCGGGGTCGGTGGACTGGTGCAGCACGACGTCCCGGTAGGTGCTGCGGTGGCTGCCGACCCGGGAGGACTGGCGGCCGTAGAACTCCTGGAGCTGGGACCGGCCCTTCATCTGCGACGGGAAGCCGGGGATGGGGTACATCCACTCCATCAGCACGTCGTCGGCGAGCAGGCCGAGGAAGGCCTCGACGTCGTTGTGCTCGCCCGCCCGACGGAACTGCTCGAACACTTCTGCCGGAGTCGGCATGGTTCTCCCCCTGGGTTCGCTGGTGAACCCAGGATACGGAGTGAGCGTTCCGGTTATCAAGGGCCGGTGGTGCCACCGACCACGGCGTCGGAGGCGGCCTTGGCCTCCTCCTCGGACTTGGGCTTCACCGGCACGATGGCGGCGTACTCCGAGCCGTGGTCGTTCATCCGCACCACGAAAGGCCGGGTCTGGGTGTAACGCACGACGGAGACCGAACAGGGGTCGGCGACGATGCGCTGGAAGGAATCCAGGTGCGTGCCCAAGGCGTCGGCCAGCACGGACTTGATCACGTCGCCATGGCTGCACGCCAACCACACGGCCTCGTCGCCATGGGCGGCGGAGATGCGGGCGTCGTGCCGGCGGACCGCGGCCACCGCCCGGGCCTGCACAGCGGCAAGGCCCTCACCGGACGGGAAAACGGCGGCGGACGGGTGCTGCTGGACGACGGACCACAAGGGCTCCTTGAGCAGATCCTTGATCGCCTTGTTGGTCCACTCGCCGTAGTCCACCTCGGACAGATCGTCCTCGACCACCGGCTCGATGCCACGATCCGCGATCAGCGGCGCGATGGTCTGCTGACAGCGCAGCAACGGCGACGACACGATGCCAGCCAGCTCGACACCGGCCAGCCGCTCCACGAGCTTGGCCGCCTGGGCCCGGCCGGCCTCGGCCAACTCCACGCCAGGAGACCGGCCGGCCAGCAGACCGGAACCATTAGCGGTGGACTGCGCGTGCCGCAGCAGAATCAGAGTCGCCACACCCGCAGCCTACGGTCAGGCCACGCCCGACTTGTCCAGCGCCTCGGCCGCCGCCCGCAACGCCTTCACGTTCAGGTCGAGGTCGAAGTGCATCGGCGACACGGTCAACGTCGTCACACCGGCGCCGGCCAGCGCCTGCATGCTGTCGGCGATCCGCTCCACCGGGCCCAGCAGCGACGTGGCGCCCAGGAACTCCACCGGCAGCGCGGCCATCGCGCCGGCGTAGTCGCGAGCCAGGTACTTCTCCTGCACCTCGGCCGCCTGCGCCTCAAAGCCCATCCGGCAAGCCAGGTTGTTGTAGAAGTTCTTCTCCCGACTGCCCATGCCGCCCACATACAGCGCCGCATACGGACGAACCTGGTCGGCGGCCGCCTGCCAGTCGTCACCGAGCACCAGCGGCGCCGTCGGCACCACATCGAAGCCCTCAAGGGTCTTGCCGACCTTGGCCCGACCGGCCGCGACCTGCGCCAACGACTCCGACGCGAACTCGGCCGAGTAGAACACCGCCAGCCAGCCGTCGGCGATCTCGCCGGCCAACTCCAGGTTCTTCGGGCCAACAGCGGCCAGATAGATCGGGATCTGCTCCCGCACCGGATGCACGGTCAGCGTCAACGCCTTGCCCGGCCCGTCCGGCAACGGCAGCGTGTAGTGCTTGCCCTCGTAGCGCAGCTTCTCCCGCCTCAACGCCGACTTCACGATGTCGATGTACTCCCGGGTCCGCGCCAGCGGCTTGTCGAACCGCACCCCGTGCCAGCCCTCCGACACCTGCGGACCCGACACACCCAGACCGAGCCGGAACCGGCCACCGGAGAGGGTGTCCAGGGTCGCGGCGGTCATCGCGGCCATCGCCGGGGTCCGCGCCGGGATCTGCAGGATCGCGCTGCCGACGTCGATCGTGCTGGTGTGCGCGGCCACCCACGACAACACCGTCGGCGCGTCCGAGCCGTAGGCCTCGGCGGCCCACACCACCGCGAAGCCCAGCCGCTCGGCCTCCTTGGCCAGCTCCAGGTTGTCGGCGTCGTTACCCGCGCCCCAGTATCCGAGGTTCAGCCCAAGTCGCACCAGCCGGACCCTACCCGCCAGTAACCTCTACGGCAACAGGCCCAACGGCCAAGATCGGCATAGGCTCCCACCCGTGCAGCAAAGACACCTCGGCCGCAGCGGCCTTCGGGTCTCCCGGCTGGCGCTGGGCACCATGACCTGGGGCAAGGACACCGACGCCGAAGAGGCGACCAGGCAGCTCACCGCCTTCATCGAGGCCGGCGGCACGCTCGTCGACACCGCCGACGTCCACCCCGACGCCGAAGAAATCCTCGGCGCACTGGTCGGCGACGTCGTCGAACGCCAGGACATCATCATCGCCACCAAAGCCGTCGCCCGCCGCGACGACGGCCCCTTCGGCGGCGGCGCCAGCCGCGGCGCCCTGCTCACCGCCCTCGACGGCTCACTGCGCCGACTCGCCGTCGACCACATCGACCTCTGGCAACTGCACGCCTGGGACAACACCGTCCCCCTCGAGGAAACCCTCAGCGCCGTCGACGCCGCCGCCCGCGCCGGCAAGATCCGCTACGCCGGCGTCTCCAACTACAGCGGCTGGCAACTCGCCACCGCCGCCGTCAAAGCCGACTTCCCACTGATCTCCACCCAGGTCGAATACTCCCTGCTGGAACGCGGCATCGAACGCGAAGTCCGCCCCGCCGCCGAACACCACGGCCTCGGCATCCTGTGCTGGGCCCCGCTCGGCCGCGGCGTGCTCACCGGGAAATACCGCAACGCCACCCCGTCAGACAGCCGCGGCGCCTCCCCCCACTACGCCCCCTACGTCGAACACCACCGCAGCGAACGCGCCGCCCGCATCGTGCAAGCCGTCGTCACCGCCGCCGACGGACTCGGCACCACCCCCCTGGCCGTCGCCCTCGCCTGGGTCCGCGACCGACCCGGCGTCGTCGCCCCCGTCGTCGGCGCCCGCGACACCAACCAACTCCACACCAGCCTCGGCGCCGAAGACCTCACCCTCCCACCAGCCATCCGCGCCGCCCTCGACGACGTGAGCGATATCGAGCTCACCTATCCCGAACGACCGCTCGGCTGACCGGGTGTCGTGCATGACACGCAAGTGACCCCCACGTGACCACAACGCACCGGCAGGGGATGCTGGGGACAGCACCGCACCAAGGAGGCACCCGTTGCGCCGGCTCGCTGTCGTCCTCATCGCCGGATCGGCCCTGGTCACGGGCTGCTCATCCGGCACGAACACGGGGGACGACCTCCAGGTCGCCGACACCGTCACCGCCGCGACCCCGGCCGACTCACCAGCGCAGGGCAAGACCCCCGCGGGCACCGTCCTGGCCCTCGGCCAGAACGCCACAGCCATCACCGTCGACACCGCCCAGCACACCGCCGCGGTCGCCGTCGACAACCCGCCCGCGCTCCGCCTCTACGACCTGACCAGCATCGATGCGCCCCCCAAGACCATCGACCTGCCCGGCCGCGTCGACAACCTCAGCACCACCGGCGACGTCATCCTCGCCCCCGTCCGCACCGCCAACCAGCTCCTGCGCATCACCCTGCCCACCGGCACCGTGGACAAGATCACACTCCCCGGCGGACCCGTCGCCGCCAACACCCAGGGCACCCGGACCCTCGTCGCCCTCCACGACACCAAAGCCGTCGCCGTCCTCAACGGCGACAAGACCGAACGCACCATCACCGGCCTCGCCAGCGCCGACCAAGCCCTCCAGGTCGGCGACAAAGCCGTCGTGCTCGACAAACTCCGCACCGCCGTCTTCGACCTCGACCCGGCCGCCGGCAAGATCGGCGCCGGCCTGCGCGCCGGCGACGGAGCCACCAACGCCGTCACCGACAACTACGGCCGCGTCCTGGTCACCGACCGCCGCGGCGGCGAACTCCTCGTCTACAAACCCGACACCCTCGTCGAACTCCAGCAATACCCCGTCCCCGGCGCCCCCTACGCCATCGCCTACGACCCACAGCGCCACCTCGCCTGGGTCACCCTCACCGCGACCAACCAGGTCGTCGGCTACGACGTCGCCGGCGGCGAACCCGTCGAAAAACACCGCATCGACACCGTCCGCCAACCCAACTCGGTAGCGGTCGACCCCACCACCGGACGCGTACTCGTCGCATCCGCCGACGGCGCAGGAGTACAGGTGATCACCCCATGACAGCAGCCACCAACGAGGTGGTCGACGGCGACTGGGAATACCGCGGCCTGCGACTGCCGCCCGCGGTCTCCCGCCGCACCGCCGCCACCCAACTCGCCATCCACGCCGAGTTCGCCGGCTGGGAACTGTCCCGCGTCCTGCTCTACGGCGACGGCACCCGCAAGGTCTGGCTCCGCCGCAAACGCCGAGCCGACAGCCTCGCCCCCGGCCCCATCAGCTGATCGATCACCCCGGGCCGGCCAACCCCCGCACCAACCGCACCACCTCGTCAGGACGCTCCAACGGCAACATGTGCCCGGCGCCCGGCAGCACAACCGCGTCCCCGGACCCCACCGCCTTCACCAACGCCTGCGCGTTCGACGACGGACACAACCGGTCCCGCTCCCCCACCGCGGCCGCCACCGGCACCCGCGCCGCCACCGTCAACGCCGCCTCCCGGTCATACCGGTCGAAGGCCGGACGGAACAACGCCACCGTGGCCGGCCAGTGCTCCGCCACCATCTCCGCGGTCAACGCCGCATCCTCGTCATCCGGCTCGTCACCGAACAACCACCACTTCAACCCGGCCGCCTTGGCCGGCTCGATCCGACCCCGGATATGCCGCACCACCGGCCCGAAGACCTTCTCCAACTCCTCCACCAGCTTGCCGACCGCCTGCGGCCACGCCAGCGACGTCTCGCCACGCCGACCCACGGCCGTCGACAGGAAAGCCAGCCCCGACACCCGCTGCGAGAACAACCGCGGATGCCGCTCCACCAACGCCATCGTCGCCATGCCACCCATCGAATGGCCGACCACCACCACGCGCTCCGAATCCACCCCCCGCTCGATCAACTCGGCCAGGTCGTCACCCAGCTGCTCGATCGTCGCGGTCTCCGGCGTCGCCGGACCCGACTGCCCATGACCACGATGGTCGTACGCCACGACCTGCAACTCGTCGTGCGCCAACTCCGGGATCACCCGATGCCAACTGCGGTGATCCAACGCGTAACCGTGCGCCAGCACCACGGTCACCGGTGCGTCCGGAGCACCGGACCGAACCACGTTCAGCCCGACTCCGTCTTCCAGCGGGAAGACTTCATCCATTCGTGAATCGTGTCATGTAGTCAGGACACCTGCGACCGATGTCGTACGCTTTCGACACGGACCGAGCAGAACCAGGGGGTGGACCGTGCACGATCTCGTCACCACGTTCACCACCCTGATGACCGTCGGACCCGGCCTGGCCAGCCTCATCCTGTTCGCCGGCGTCCTCATCGCCGCACTGGCCATCCACCTGCGCTCCACCCGGCACGCCGACCACGCCATCCCGCGCACCGTCGGCCTCGCCACCCGCGAACAGGCCCGCAGCCGCCGCGTGCTGCGCCAACTCGACCCGGACGCGGCCGGACACACCCGATCCCGAGCACCTTCAGCCGCCTGACCACCCCCAGGCACCCGCACTCACCCTCCGCTGAAGGGCTCTTCCATGCTGTCCTTTCTCGACCCGTTCATCACGGCCGCCTACCACCTGGTCTCCTTCCTCGCCCCGCTCACCGGCACCGCCGGCGCCATCGTCGTGTTCGTCATGATCATCCGGCTCTGCCTGCACCCACTGGCCCGCGTCCAGGTCCGCGGCGAACAGGCGCGGGCCGAGATCATGCCCAAACTCAAGGAGATCCAGGACAAGCACCGCGGCAACCCCGACCGCCTCAACCAGGAACTCGCCACCTTCTACGGCGGCGAAGGCAAGGGCATGTTCGCCGGCTGCCTGCCCATGCTCATCCAGCTGCCCATCTTCTCCGTGATGTACCGGCTGTTCCTCTCACCGACCGTCGGCGGCCAGCCCAACCTGCTGCTCACCCACACCCTGCTCGGCACCCCACTCAGCACGGTGTTCCTCACCTCGCCCAGCATCGCCGCCGTCGGCCTGTTCCTGCTCATGGCCGCCGTCGCCACGTGGTCGGCCCTGCGGATGACCGGCGGCCCCAAGCTGCTGCGGGCCGTGCCGTACGCCTCGGTCGTCTTCGCCATGTTCGTGCCGCTCGCCGCCGGCATCTACCTGCTCACCACGACCACCTGGACCGCATTCGAACGCGCGCTGCTGCTGCGTGAGAAGGTCAGCGGGTGACCGAAGCGAAGCTGGCCCGAGCCGTGGCGCTGCGGGAGGCCGGGGCCCTCGACGAGGCCCGCGAGCTGCTGCTGGAACTGTCATCGGTCGCGCCCGACAACAGCCAGATCGCCTACCAGACCGCCTGGGTGCACGACGCCCTCGGCCTGGAACGCGAAGCCGTCCCGTTCTACGAGCGGGCGCTCGACGGCGACGGACTCACCGCCGTCGAGCGCCGCGGCGCCATGCTCGGGCTGGGCAGCACGTACCGGACCCTCGGCCAGTACATCGAGGCCGTGAACGTGCTGACCGCCGGTGTGCACGAGTTCCCCGCCGACCGGGCGTTGGCCGTGTTCCTCGCAATGGCCCAGTACAACGTCGGCGACGCCAAGGAAGCCGTCTCCGGCCTGCTGACGTTGTTGGTGGACACCACGTCCGACCAGGAGATCCGGCGCTACGAGCGGGCCATCACGATGTACGCCGAGGACCTGGACCGAGTCTGGTCATGACCGGCTCGAGGTCCGGGTTCGCGGTGTCGGAGGTGTCGATCTCGACGGCGTCCACACCGGCCGGCGGCGCGAAGATCGTCGCCGGCATCTCGCCCCGCCGGAGCTGATCGGCCAGCCGCCGGTCCGGGCGCGCCTGCAGGCGCGCGTCGATCACTTCGGGGCGAGCGACGACGTGCACCCACAGGCCGACCGTGACCGCCAGTTCCTTGGGCACCAACGAGGTCTCCAGCACGAAGCGCACGCCGCCGGCCGCGAGCCGCTGACCCAGGTCGATCATGATCGCCTCAGCCTGGTCCCGATAGGAGTGATGCAGGGAAGGACGCCTTACCTGCGTTGAATGCAGGTAAGGCGTCCTTCCCTGCATTGCCACGGCGGCGGATTGACGGAGGCCGGTGGTGATCTCGTCGCGGGTCAGCAGCAGCACCCCGAGGCGACTCGCGATCGCCCGCGCGACAGTGGTTTTCCCGGCTCCAGGAGAGCCGCAGACGGCGATGACCTGCTGCTCCGCTCGTGGCGTTGGTGTTTTTTGGTTGCTGTCGGAGGTATCGTTTTTAGTCGTC
>DATJJB010000570.1:0-13818 GCA_035492655.1 Kutzneria sp.
GGATGACTATCGGCGCAAGGACTCCCGACTGCACTTGGCCGTCGCCGAGCTCACCGGCTCGCCGTCCCTGACCGCCGCCGTCGCCGACGTGCGGATGCGACTCAACGAGCTGCTCGACGGAATCCCGCTGCTGCCCAAGAATATCGAGCATTCCAACCGCCAGCACGCCGCCCTTGTCGAGGCCATCCTCGCCGGCGACGCCACGGCCGCGCGCCGAGCCATGACCGAGCACCTGGAGGGAACCGCCTCCCTGCTCCGAGGGTTCTTGGCGTGAGAGCGCTCTCATCATTTCGAGATTGTCCCAGCAATGCGGCGCGGCCGGCCACGACGTCGACATCGGTCGATTGGGTAGCGGTGCCGGAGCGAAGCTTGTCGGTGCCGAGTTCGGGACTGCATTGGCGGCCCATCGCGGCTGCCGTCGCTGATGTGGCTGTTGGCGAGCAACGGCTGGCCTCGCTGATCGTCGTCACGACCACAACCACCACTGAGCCGGCGGTTCGAATCGGGCCCAGTGACGGCGTAACTTCGCACAGGTGAGCGCTGTGCCGTCGAATGAGGCCGACCCTGGCTTGGTCGGTCCGAACTCGGTCACCTGGCAACTGCACGCCGACCCGGCGATGTGGCTGGCCGGCATCGCCAGTCTGTTCCTCCAGTCGCTGCATCCACTGGCGGCTGCCGGCGTGGTGCAGAACTCGAACTTCCGCGAGGACCCGCTCGGCCGGCTGATGCGCACCGCCAAATTCGTCGCGATGAGCACTTATGCGCCGCTCGACGAGGTGCACGCCGGTGCCGCGAAGGTCCGGGCCGTGCACCGCAGCCTGCGGGGCAAGGACCCGGACACCGGACGGACGTTCCGCATCGACCGGCCCGACCTGCTGCTCTGGGTGCACTGCGCCGAGGTGGCGATGTTCATGTCGATCGTCCGGCGGGCCGGATTCCGGCTGACCAAGGCGCAAGCCGACCGCTATTTCGACGAACAGCGCCACTCCGCCGCCCTCGTCGGCCTCGACCCGGACGAGGTGCCCGGCTCGACCGCGCAGATGTCCACCTATCTGCGTGACATGCGCGGTGAACTCCGGCGAGGCGAGGACTCCGAGGTCGTCTACAAGTTCCTGCACAAGCCGCCGCTACCCGGTGTGCTCGGTCTCGGGCTGCCGGTCTACGAGCCGACGGTCGCCCACCTCGCCTACTCGCTGCTACCGCGCTGGGCGATCCGACTGCACGGACACCCCGCCTATTCGCCGGCTGCGAGCACCGCGATGCTCCGCGCCGTCCGGTCGGCGGCGCTGCTCGTCCCCGCGCCGGTCCGGTGGCGGGCTCCGCACGGTTTCGTGCCACGAGCGATGCGCCGCCTCGGACCGTCCGTCCGGCCGTCGACGAAGTTGCTGCCGGTCGACTGAAAATTCCGGTTTTCACCCCGTGAGACGAACTTGTCGGTGCCTGGGGCCTGACCTAGCGTCGAAGGCGTGGCACAGGCCGAGGACTTCCGCACGAGGGCGCACGTTGACAACTGTCACGTGTGCAGCGACCTGTGTCCCCGCTGACCCGTGACCCCGCCGACCTGTGCTTTCCCGCCGGGCCGGGCCGACGAACTCGAGCAGTTTTGCATTTTCCACAAGTTTGTCAGCCGAGCAGAAGGACGGCGGTTCGCAGCAGTTCGCGCACGCGCCAGCAGTTCGCCAACCGAGTCCAAGTCGCCGGCGCAGTCGTTCTCACTCACCAACAGCCCAGGAGTGGTCATGCCCGCTGTTGTTGTCATCTCCGGAAGTCCGTCGCGCGACTCCAAGACCGCCAGGGTCGCCGAGTACGTCACGGATCGGCTGGCCGGCGCGGGTCTGGTCACCGAACACGTCAGGCTGCGTGACCTACCGCCGGGACCGTTGCTCGCGGCCGACACGTCGGACGCGGCGATTGCCCGGGCCGCGGCGACGCTCGCGGATGCCGACGGGGTCGTGCTCGCCACACCTACTTATAAGGCTGCCTACTCGGGCCTGCTGAAGGTGTTCCTCGACCTGCTGCCCCAGTTCGGCCTGTCCGGGAAGACGGTGTTGCCGCTCGCGACCGGCGGCAGCCTGGCCCACGTGCTGGCCCTCGACTACGGCCTGCGGCCGGTCATCCAGTCCCTCGCCCCACGCCACGTGATCCAGAGCTACTTCCTGCTGGAGCGGGATCTCCAGGTCGACACCGAGGGCGGTCTGGCCATCAACCCGGATGTCGAGCACGTGTTCACCGACATCGTCGAGGAGTTCCGACACGCGCTGACCACGGCGTTGCCGTACCAACGCACGGCCTAGACCGGTTCGGGGTCAGACCAGCTTGCCCAACGCTGTGACCAGGGCCTGCACGGCGGCCGGGTAGGTGTGACCTGGGGGAGTGGCGTAGCCGATGACCAGCCCGGCCGGCGCGGCATCGTGGCGGCGGGCGTAGGCGGACAGCGGATGGGCGTCGACGCCGTGTTCGGTGAGCACGGCTCGAGTTTCGTCGTCGGGGATTCCGTCGGGGAGCAGCAAGGTGACGTGCAAGCCGGCGGCGATGCCGATCGGGCGGACCTGCGGCACGGCGGCGGCCAGGGCGTCGAGCAGGTAGTCGCGCCGTTTCCGGTAATGCGTGCGCATTCGACGAAGATGACGGTCGAGTCCACCGCTGTCGACGAGCTGGGCCAGCGCCAACTGCTCGAAGACGGGACACTGCCGCTCGGACAGCAGGCGGATCCGGACGATCGGCTCGATCAGTCGTTCCGGCACGGCCAGCCAGGCCATCCGCATGGCCGGGGCCAGCGACTTGCTGGCGGTCCCGGCATAGATGACGTGCTCCGGGGCCAGCCCCTGGATCGCGCCGATTGGCTGGCGGTCGTAGCGGAACTCGCCGTCGTAGTCGTCCTCGACGACCACCGCGTTGTTGTCCCGCGCCCAGTCGACCAACGCACCGCGCCGTGCGGGGTGCAGCCGCGTGCCCCACGGCAGCTGGTGCGAAGCGGTGACCAGCGCTGCGTCGGCGTCGGGAAGTTCGTCGACGACGAGGCCGTCGTCGTCGAGCCGGACGGTCTCCGTTCGCAGTCCGGCGTGTTCGATTGCCTCGACGTGGAACGGCAGGCCGTAGTTCTCGACGGCCATCATCTGGCCGCCGCGCTCACGCAGGGCGGTGGCGACGAGCCGCAGGCCGTTTGTGAACCCAGTACACACGATAATTGCCTGTGAACTGATGCGCACACCGCGCACTCGGCCCAGGTAGTCGGCCAGTGCGCGGCGCAGTTCGGGGTGTCCGCGGGGATCGCCGTAGCGAAGGTCCTCGTCGGCGGCGACGGTGACGGCGTGCCGCAGCGCTGACGCCCACGTCGACCGCGGGAACTGGCTGACGTCCGGGTTGCCCGGGGCCAGGTCGTACGGAACGGAGAAGTTTTTCAAACTCCTCAATTGCGTACGAGTTCCTGTGCCCGGCACGGCCGCCACCTCGGTGTGCGTCCGGGACCGACTCGTCAGATAGCCCTCGGCGAGCAACTGCTCATACGCCTGCACGACGGTCCCGCGTGAAAGTCCGAGGTCCGTTGCCAACGCCCGGGACGACGGCAACTGAGTGCCCGCCGCCAACCTTCCGGATCGGATGGCCTCCCGCAGCGAGCGCTCCAGCGCGGCCCGGCGACCGACTCCCGGCTCCAGGTCGAGATGCAGCTCCAGCCCACCGCTGGTCCATGATTTCGGCATCAAGCTGGATCATACGAGTGGACCAGGCCGCGACTAGCGTCGTGACCGTGAGTTCTGACGAGTACGTGAGCCACCTGCCCCGGATCAACGTCGCCCAGGAGGCGTCCGGCGCCTATCGCGCGATGCTGCTGGTGAGCAAGGCCTCCCACGACGGCATCGACCCCATCCTGGCCGAGCTGATCAAGATCCGCGCCTCGCAGCTCAACGGCTGTGGTTTCTGCATCGACATGCACGCCACGGACGCCCGTAAGCACGGCGAGCACGAGCGCCGCATCTACGCGCTGCCGGCGTGGCGTGAGCTGTCCTTCTACACGGCGCGGGAGCGGGCGGCGCTCGCGCTGACCGAAGAGGGCACACTGCTGGCCGACGGCGGCGTCAGCGACGAGACGTGGGCCGAGGCCGAGAAGCAGTTCAGCCAGGCCGAGCTGGCCCAGATCATCACCCTGATCGCCACCATCAACGCCTGGAACCGGATCAGCGTGATCAGCCGGAACCAGCCGCCGGCCCTCGGCGACGCCGAGTGAGCAGCCTCGCCGCACACGCCGAGACGCTGCGTGCGCTGCACCAGCGGGGTAACCCGCTGGTGCTGCCCAACGTCTGGGACGCGGCGACCGCGGGCCTGGTCGCCGAGGCCGGTTTCCCGGTTGTCGCCACGTCGAGCAGCGCCGTGGCCAACAGCCTCGGCTTCCCCGACGGCGAGCAGGCGCCGGCCGACGAGGTGTTCGCGGCCGTCCGCCGCGTCGCCAAAGCGGTCGACCTGCCGGTGACCGCCGACGTCGAGGCCGGTTACGGCCTCGACGCCGAACAGTTGGTCGCTGCCCTGCTCGACGCCGGTGCGGTCGGCATCAACCTGGAAGACACCGACCACACCGCCACCGCGGGCGGCCTCCGCGAGCCGGGCTGGCAGGCCGAGCGCCTCGCGCGGATCCGCAAGGCGGCCGACGCCGCCGGCGTGCCGGTGGTCATCAACGCCCGGGTCGACGTGTTCATTCGCAGCGGCGACCCGGACCGGCACGCCGACGTCTTCGCCGAGGGCGTCGAGCGGGCCAAGCGCTATCTCGACGCCGGCGCCGACTGCGTCTACCCGATCATGTTGGCCGAGCCACTGGTCGGCGAGTTCGTCCGCAAGGTCGACGCCCCCGTCAACATCATGTTCAAGTCGACGGGGCCGTCGGTGAGCGAGCTGGGCGACCTGGGGGTCGCCCGGATCAGCCTGGCCACCGGCGTGTGGCGGGCCAGTCTCCAGGCTGTCCGGGATCTCCTCGCCGGCCTGCGTTAACTCCCGACCTGCTGCCAGCCGCCGAACGGGGCGTCCCCGACGGCGGCTGTCTGCTTGTTCACGGCCAGCTGCCCGCCGGCCCCCATCGACAGCAGCACCACGGTGCCGCTGCTGTCGACGGCCGCCGTCGGCAGCCCGATGAAGTTCCCGCCGAGATCGGTCCAGCTGCCGAACGCACCGTTGGCCGCGGCCTGCCGCACCGAACTCACACCACCGGACCCGTTCCGGGTGAACGCCGAGACCCGACCGTCGGTACCGGCCGGTGCGGTGACCAACGCCGGGGGTCCGACGCCGGCCTGCCCGCCGAGCACCACCGGCGTCTGCTGCCACCAGGCGTCCACCACGGCCTGCACGGACACCGCGACCGCCCCGCTGTCGGCTTGCCGGTAGAAGACCTCCAGCCGACCGTCCTGATTGACCGCGACTGTCGGCCCGCTGGCGGGCGTGGCCGACGGGAAGGACGAGTCCGTGTTGAACCCGTTGTTCGGCGTCGGCTGGTACCAGTGCAGGATCCCGGTTTTCGTGCTGGCGAACAGCTCGATCCGGCCGCTGTTGGTGGTCACGGCGGCCGGGTCCTCCTGGATGTTGCTGCCGTGCATGTCCAGCCAGCCGCTGAACGCATAGCTGCCGGACTGCTGGTACGAGGTGCTCACGCCGCCACCGCCGTTGCGGATGAAGATCTCGAGCCGGCCGTCCCCGTTCTTCGTCACGATCGGCGTGCCGACCTGCTGCTCGCCGGCAGTGTTGCCGGCGTTCGGGTTGCCAAGGGACGTCCAGTTCGTCGCCCAGGCGCCGTTGACCGCCGTCTGCCCGAGCTCGACGATCGCGGCCGTGTCGGCGCGACGGGCGAAGACGCTCAGTCGGCCGTCATGCTCGCTGGCCACGGCCAGGCCCGGCTCCAACGGCCCGCCGCCCCGGTCGACCGGCCCGGTCCAGGTCCCCGTCGACGTCTGCGACCAGTTGAGCAGGGTGCCGCCGCGCACGGCGAACACCTCCAGCCGGCCGTCCTGGTCGTGCCCGACCCAGTTGGTCCCGGTCGGCCACCGGTAGTACATGCGGTTGGGCAGGTCCGAGTACAGCGGGCCGTTCACCTCCCAGCTCGCCGGGTCGAGCGGCTTGTACGCCTGGAAGGTCGCGTTCTTGTCGGCCCGGGCATCAGGCGTGAGATTCACCGGCGCCCAGGCGATGTTGTAGTCGCGGAACTCCTCGAGCGAGATCCGGTTGTAGCCGGTCTGCTGCGTGTAGTCGCGCAACGCCTCGGTCGCCAGCCGCGCCGCGACCACGTGGTCGGTGTGGTCGTGGAAGATCCACTCGCCGATCTGCTCCCGCGCGTCCGGGTTGGTGTCCTGTAGGCGGACCGCGGTCGGCGCGAACATCCCGTAGAGGGTCACGAGCGCGTTGATCATGTGGGCCCGGTCGTAGCTGTAGCTCTGCGTGGCCACCCCGTTCGTCGGCACGAGCGTGTGCGCGACGAAGTTCGGCTGGTCGCCGAAGTACAGGTGGTACAGCGAACAGCAGGCGGCCGAGTCACCGTCCTCGGGCAGATCGAGGAACACCAGCTTGATCGACGGCTTGGCCCGCAGCGTGTACTGCTCGGCGAAGTCGCCGCCGGTGACGTCGATCAGGGCGCCGTCCCAGACGTTGTCCACGCCGGCCATCTGGGCGTATGCCGCCTGGCTGCCCCGCTGGCGGCACTGCGCGTACCGCTCACGGCTGAGGTCGCCGAAATGGTTGGTGCCGTCGTCGGGCAGCTTCGGGCAGTACGGCGAGGCCGGATCGCCGGTGGTGTTGCCGTTGAAGGCGTTCTCACCCGCCGTCAGGAAGATCGTCGTGGTCGGCGCACCGGCCCTGATGCCGCCGACCACATCGGGATTCATGAACAGGATGTCGTCGTCCTCATGGGCGACGACGTTGACGAACGCGGTCGCCCGATCGGCGGGCGCGTTCGCGCCGGCCGCGGGCGGTGTGACCGCCATGAGCGACGTGACCAGGGTCGTCGCCGCTCCCACTGCTCCCCACCAGACAGTGCGTTTGTACACGAATGGGTGACGCTGCAAACACCGTGTTCGTTACACCCCAGTTTTTCGGCGAACACCCGGGCCGGGGCGGCCCGCCGTCACCGCCTAGGATCGAGGGTCTCTGGTGCGTGTTCGGCCAGCTCAAGTTGCCCGCGACCGATGGCAAGAGGGTTCACCCGTGTTGACGATGCAGGACGCGTTGCTCGCGTTGCAGAAGTACTGGACCGACCGGGGCTGCATGGTCGTGCAGCCGTTCAACACCGAGGTCGGGGCCGGTACCGCGAACCCTGCCACGGCGCTGCGCGTGCTCGGTCCCGAGCCGTGGCACGTCGGCTACGTCGAGCCCAGCGTGCGGCCCGACGACGCCCGCTACGGCGAGAACCCGAACCGGCTGCAGATGCACACCCAGTTCCAGGTGATCCTCAAGCCGGACCCGGGCAACCCCCAGGAGCTCTACCTCGGCAGCCTCGAGGTGCTGGGCATCGACATCAAGGCCCACGACATCCGGTTCGTCGAGGACAACTGGGCCTCGCCCGCGCTCGGCGCCTGGGGCCTCGGCTGGGAGGTCTGGCTGGACGGCCTGGAGATCACCCAGTTCACCTACTTCCAGCAGGCCGGCGGCCTGACCCTGGACCCGGTGTCGGTGGAGATCACCTACGGCATCGAGCGCATCCTGATGGCGCTGCAGGGCGTCGGCCACTTCAAGGACATCGCGTACGCGCCGGACATCTCCTACGGCGAGGTGTTCGGCCAGTCCGAGTACGAGATGAGCCGCTACTACCTCGACGACGCCGACATCCAGGTCAACCAGCGGCTGTTCGACGAGTACGCCACCGAGGCCCGCCGCATGATCGACGAGCGGCTGCCGGTGCCGGCGTACGTCTACGTGCTCAAGTGCAGTCACGCGTTCAACGTGCTGGACGCCCGCGGCGCGATCAGCACCACCGAGCGGGCCAAGGCCTTCGGCCAGATGCGCACCCTGACCCGGCAGGCCGCCCAGCTGTGGGCCGAGCGCCGCGAGGAGATGGGCTACCCGCTCGGCGTCGTCGAGCCGCCGGCCGCCGCGCAACTGCCGGCCGAGCTGCCGACCGTGGACGCCGCGGCGACGCTGCTGTTCGAGATCGGCCTTGAGGAGCTGCCGCACGTCGAGGTTGTGCGCAGCGCCGAGGCAGTGCGCGACGCTCTGACCACGAAGCTCGAGGGCACCCGGCTCGGCCACGGCGCCATCACCGTGCACGCCACGCCGCGCCGCATCGTGCTGCTGGTCGACGACGTGCAGCCGCGTGAGCCCGACGCCGAGCGCACGGTGCGTGGCCCGCGCGCCACGGCGGCGTTCGACGCCGACGGCAACCCGACCAAGGCCGCCCAGGGCTTCGCCCGCGGCCAGGGCATCGCGCCCGAGGAACTGCTCCGCATCGACGTCGACGGCGTCGAGCATGTCGGCGTCGTGAAGACCGACGTCGGCCGTGGGGCCGTGGAGGTGCTCAGCGAGCTGCTCGGCCAGGTCATCGCCGAACTGCGGGCCGAGAAGAACATGCGCTGGCGTGACGCCGGCCTGTCGTTCACGCGGCCGGTCCGCTGGCTCGTCGCGTTGCTCGGCGAGACCGTCATCCCGGTCGCCGTGTCCTCGCTGGCCAGCAGCAACTTCACGCGCGTGCACCGGACGGCGGCGGAGCCCGAGGTCGAGGTCGCCTCGGCCGACGGTTACGTCGACTTCCTCGGCCGCCACGACATCGTGCTGGACGGCGCGGTGCGTCGCGAGCAGATCGTCGCCGGCGCCACGACGCTGGCCGCCGAGGCCGGCGGCGCGGTGGACTTCGAGGCCGAGAGCGCCCTGCTCGACGAGGTCACCAACCTCGTGGAGCAGCCGAACCCGATCCTCGGCTCGTTCGCGGCCGAGTACCTCGAGCTGCCGAGCCAGATCCTGACCACGGTGATGCGCAAGCACCAGCGCTACCTGCCGGTCCGCAGCCAGGACGGCGCGCTGCTGCCGAACTTCGTCGCCGTGGCCAACGGCTCGTGCGACGTCGACCTGGTGCGCGCCGGCTACGAGTCGGTGCTGCGGGCCCGCTACGAGGACGCCGCGTTCTTCTGGCGGGCCGACCAGAAGAAGTCGCCCGAGCAGCACAAGACCGGTCTGGCCAAGCTGACCTTCGAGGAGCGGCTGGGCTCGGTCGCCGACCGGGCGCAGCGCATCGCCGGCGTGGCCGCCGACCTGGCTGACATCGTCGGTCTCGACGCCACCGAGCGCGCCATCCTGGACCGCGCCGGCCAGCTGGCCAAGTTCGACCTGGCCACGCAGATGGTGATCGAGCTGTCCAGCCTGGCCGGCACCATGGCCCGCGAGTACGCGCTGCGGGCCGGCGAGCCGGCTGAGGTGGCGCAAGCGCTTGCCGAGATGGAGCAACCGCGGACCGCCGGCGGTGCGCTGCCGGTCAGCGTGCCCGGTGCGCTGCTCGCCCTGGCCGACCGGCTCGACCTGCTCGCCGGGCTGTTCGCCATCGGCGCCAACCCGACCGGCAGCTCCGACCCGTTCGCGCTGCGGCGCGCCACGCTCGGCGTGGTCAGCATCCTGCGGGCGTTCCCGCAGCTCAAGGCGGTCACGTTGACGCAGGGGCTGGCCGCTGCGGCTCGTCGGGTCGCCGCGCAGGGCGTCGAGGTGCCAGAGAAGGCGCTGGCCGACGCCCACGAGTTCAGCGTCCGTCGGTACGAGCAGCAGCTGCTCGACGCCGGCCACGAGCACCGTCTCGTGCAGGCCGTGCTGCCGCTGGCCGACACCCCGGCCGACGCCGACGCCGCGCTGGCCGAGTTGGAGCGGCTCGGCGACGACGCCGACTTCGCCGCCCTCACCGCCGCCCTCCAGCGGGTCCGCCGCATCGTGCCCGCCGGCACCGCTGCCGGCTACGACCCGTCGCGTCTCGTCGAACCCGCCGAGATCGCGCTGCACGAGACCGTCGACAAGGTCGCGGCCCAGTTCGGCGCCGACACCACCGGCCTGGCCGAGTTCGTCGGCATCGCCTCGCCGCTGACCGATCCCGTCAACGCCTTCTTCGACGACGTGCTCGTGATGGCCGAGGACCCGGAGCTCCGCAAGGCCCGCCTGGGCCTGCTGGCCACCATCAATTCCTTCGCCGACGGCGTCCTCGACTGGCGCGCTCTCTGAGTTCTGCTCGACCTGGCGGCCCCGTCTCACCCGCGGTGAGGCGGGGCCGTTTCGCGTCTACCGGGACGGTGGTGGGTCCGGCGCCTGGTGGGCCGCCTCGATGATGGTGCGCAGGACGGCCTGGACCCGGTCGGCCACGGTCGCCGGGTCGGGCTGGCCGGCGTCCAGCCAGGCCATGATCGTTTCGACCAGCACCGGCGGAATGCTGTCCGCGGCCCACTTCCGCCAGGCCGGATCGGCGACGCGGCCGGCGATCTGCTCGTAGGTGGCCTCGGCCATGCCCTGCCGGACCTGGTCGACGATCGAGCGGAACTCGGGCTCGCGGGCGGCGTGCCGGTAGAGCAGGCGGAAGCCGTCGGGGTCGGCCGCCGCGGCGGCGATGAACGCCTCGAGGGTCTTCATCGAGATCTCGTCGCCCAGGGTCGCCGCGTGGATGCGGTCGCCGAACCGGACCAGCGCCTGCTCGTAGAGATCCCGCTTCGACTCGAAGTGCCGGTACACGATCATCCGGCTGATGCCGGCCTCCCGCGCCACGTCGTCCAGGCTCGTCGCGGCGAACCCCGCCCGCGCGAACGCCGTGGTCGCCGCCGCCAGGATCTGCTCCCGCCGCTGCGCCCGGGGTAGTCGTTCGCTGCGCTGTTCCGTCACGGGCACTGTCCTACCAGGTCGTTGATGTTGACACCCGTGTGTATATTTCAAAGTATACCTTTTGGGGAGGGGTGCACGATGACCGATTTGCCGCAGTTGCCGTTCGCGCGGACCGGCCTGCTCGACCCGCCGCCGCTACTGCTGAAGCTCCAGGCCGAAGGCCCGATCGCCCGGATCCGCACCCACGTCGGTGACGAGACGTGGCTCGTCACCCGCTACGACGAGGTCCGCGAGCTGTTCGCCGACCCGCGGCTGGGCCGCTCGCACCCGAATCCGGAGCAGGCCGCGCGTCTGACCAACTCCGCGCTCATGAGCGGCGCGGTGGACGACAAGGACGAAGACACCAATCACGCGATGATGCGAGCCCTGCTCATGCCCGCCTTCTCGCCGCGTCGGATGCGGGCCATGCGGCCGCACGTCCAGCAGATCGTCGACAGCATCATCGACGGCATGCTGGCCGACGGCGGTCCCGTCGACCTGCACGAGCGGCTGTCGATGCCGCTGCCCGTGCTGGTCATCTGCGCCCTGCTCGGCGTGCCGTACGAGGACCGGGACGACTTCCGCGCCTGGTCCGACGGCGTCGGCGACATGGTCGACGGCGCCCGCTCGGCCGCCGCGTGGGCCAACCTCACCACGTACATGAAGGGCTTGATCAACCAGAAGCGCACCGCACCTGGCGACGACCTCATCAGCGACCTGCTCGCCGACTACGGCGACAAAGTCGGCGACGACGAGCTTGCCTCCCTGTGCGCCGGCCTGCTGTTCGCCGGACACGAGACCACCATGGTCCGCATCGACGTCGGCACCGTGTTGTTCCTGGCCAATCCCGACCAGCGCGAGGCCTACGTCCGGGACGAGAAGCTCGCCGCCTCCGCCGTCGAGGAGGTCCTGCGTTGCAGCATGAACGGTGGCGGTGGACTGCTGCGCTACGCCCGGGAGGACATGGAGATCGCCGGCACCCGGATCAAGGCCGGTGACGCCGTGCTGCTTGGTGCCGGCGGAGCCAACCACGATGAACGAGTTTTTCCCGACGCCGCGCGGTTCGACATCTCCCGGACTGCCAACCAGCACCTCAGCTTCGGCCACGGCGCCCGCTACTGCATCGGCGCCAACCTCGCCCGCCTGGAACTCCAGATCGTGTTCGACGCCCTGCTCCGCCGCATCCCCACCCTGCGCCTCGCCGTCCCGGTCGAGGAGCTCGAACTGCGCGTCAACCAGCTCGGCGGCGGCCTGGTCGCCGTTCCCGTCACCTGGTGACGGCTCGGCGGCTGCGCCGGGTTCCGCAAACTTCTGGAACTCGCGCAGCCGCCCCGCGACCGCCGAAGTCGAGGACTTTTGCAAACTTGAGCAGTTTTGCGAAGTGGAGTGGTTCGGCCGAGTCGAGACGGCCGGCGAAGCAGTGCAGTCTTGCGAAGCAGTGCAGTCTTGCGAAGCAGAGAAGTTTTGCGCAGCGGAGAAGTCCGCCGGAGTCGACGAGTTTTGCGAAGTCGAGGACTTTGGCGGGGAGCTGGCGGCGTGGCAGTCAGCTGGAGTGCGTGGGGTTCAGGGCAGCTTGGACGATGTGGAGCAGGTCGTCGGGGGAGAGGCCCAGGTCGGCGGTGGCGGCGGCGAACTGGCGGGCGGCCTGCTGGGCGCGCTGGAGGCTCTGTTCACCGGCGGCGCTGACGAAGGTGCCGGCGCGGCCGCGGGTCTGGACGAGACCGGCCTCTTCGAGTTCACGGTAGGCGCGGGCGACGGTGTTGACGGCGAGCCCGAGGTCGGCGGCGAGCTGGCGGACGGTGGGCAGCCGGGTGCCGACGGCCAGCGTCCGCTCCGCGATCTGGCGGGCGAACTGGGCCTTGACCTGCTCGAACGGCGGAACGGGTGAGGCGGGGTCGAGCTGGATCACCGGGCCACCGGGACCTTCGGGGTCAACGGCTCGTGGGCCATCGCGAAAACCGAGATCACAACCGAAACGGCTGTGTACACGGTCAACAACCACAATGACGACGTCGTCGACATCGTCACGAGGGCGAGCAGCACGGGGTAGGCCAGGGCGGCGTGGCGGGCGTCGTTGACGCGGAGCAGGTCGTCGGCCTGGCGGGAGCCGTGGTCGACGGCGATGGCAGCCCGCGTGAGGATGCTGTGCAGCGAGGCATAGGTGACGGCGGCGAGCAGGGCGACGCCGACGAGGAAAATTGCGGCCTGCTGGATTTCGTCACCGTTGAGCAGTGCGACGAAGCCGAGGAGTGCGGCGCCGACGTAGGAGACGGCCAGCAGGATGCGGGTGCGGCGGCCGACGACGGCGGTGAAGTCGACCGGCTCGGCGGGCGTGAAGGGTTCGAAGTGCGCCGGCTGCGCGGCAGCGGCGACCCGGGCGTCGCCGAGGCGCTGGACGAGCAGGGCAACGCCGGCGGCCGCGGCGATCAGAGCGGTGAGCGCGACGGACCAGAGCAGGCTGGTCGACCCGAGCAGGAACTGCACAACCCGAAGGACGAGCACCACGGTGACCAGACCGGCACCGAGGTGCATGGCTCGCCTGCGCACGAGGAGGCGGCCGAGCAACAGGGTGTGTGGCCCCAGGTCCACGCCGCGATAGCGCTGCGTCCACGAGTCGACGTATCCCACGGAGCTCCTCGGCATTGAGTGCGACCGGAATGACATGTGACTGTGATCACCGTATCCGACCGGCGGCGTCGCGTCGCCCGTTCGAGCGCGACCAATACACCCAGCGTCAAGTCCCGGATACACCCGAATGCCTCAGGTGATCTCCAGCACACCGGCCGGGTCGAGCGGGATCTGCCGCAGCACGAGCCGACTGCGCAGCTCGCGGACGCCGTGCTCGCGCTTGAGCCGCTCGATCAACTCCTCGAATTCGCCGGTGTCGGTGCAGGCCATCCGTAGCTGGTAGTCGTACTCCCCGGTCACGTGCGCGGCCGAGAAGATCTGCGGAAACCGGCGCAGCCCGCGTTCGAACTCGGCACCGGACACGCCGTCCCGCAGTCGCACCTCGGTGACCAGCACCAGCGG
>DATJJB010000571.1:0-5766 GCA_035492655.1 Kutzneria sp.
GCTCGGCGCCGTGGTCAAGGACCGGGTGTCGGACACCGCCGCCTGGCAGGAGTACCTGGAGGCGGTGGTCAAGGAGCGGCCGGAGTGGCGCGACCTGTACCGCGCCTGCCAGGACCACGACCTGGCCGGTTACGCCTGATGTCCAAGCTCCCCGACCGCGTCACGCTGCTCGGCATCCGCCACCACGGGCCGGGATCGGCGCGGATGGTGGCCGCCGCGCTGGCGGCCGTCGAGCCGGCACTGGTGCTCGTGGAGGGCCCGCCGGAGGCCGACGGGCTGGTCGCGCATGTCGGTGGGCTGACCCCGCCGGTCGCGCTGCTGCTGCACGACGAGGCCGATCCCGCGACGGCCGCGTTCTGGCCGTTCGCCGGCTTCTCGCCGGAGTGGCAGGCGCTGCGCTGGGCCGACGAGAACGCCGTCCCGCTGCGGTTCTTCGACCTGGCCGCGGCGGCGACGCTGGGCGAGGACGACGAGCCGGACCGGGTGGCCATCGACCCGCTGGGCCTGCTGGCTGAGGCGGCCGGCTTCGACGACCCGGAACGCTGGTGGGAGGACGTCGTCGAGCACCACGCGGCGGCCGACCCGATCGGCCTGGCGCAGGCCGTCGCCGAGGCGATGACCGCGCTGCGGGACGAGTTCGCCGACCACGTCGGCCAGCGCACGCTGCGTCGCGAGGCAGCGATGCGGCAGGCGATCCGCAAGGGGCTGAAGGAGGTCGACGGCCCGATCGTGGTCGTCTGCGGCGCCTGGCACGTGCCGGCGCTGCTGGAGCTGCCCACCGTGGGCGCGGATAGCGCGCTGCTCAAGGGTTTGCCGAAGAAGAAGATCAGCGGCACGTGGGTGCCGTGGAGCCACGGCCGGTTGGCCAACGCCGCCGGTTACGGCGCCGGCATCGCCTCCCCCGGCTGGTACGCGCACCTGTGGGAGACCGCGGCCGCCGGCGACGCGGTGCCGCGCTGGTTCGCCCGTGCCTGCCAGGTGCTGCGCGACGAGGACCTGCCGGCGTCCACGGCCAGCGCTGTGGAGGCGGTGCGGCTGGCCGACGCGTTGGCGGCCATGCGCGGCCGGCCGTCGCCCGGGTTGGCCGAGGTCAGCGAGGCGACGCTGGCCGTGCTGTGCGGCGGCGACGACACGCCGCTGCGGATCGTGCACGAGAAGCTGGTGGTCGGCGAGGAACTGGGCATGGTCGGCGAGGGCGTGCCGCGCTCGCCGCTGGCCGCGGATCTCGAACGGCTGCAACGACGTCTGCGGCTGCCGGCCGCCGCGATCGAGAAGCAGTTCCGGCTCGACCTCCGTAAGGACATGGACCGCGAACGGTCGAAGTTGTTGCGGCGCTTGAACGTGCTGGACGTGCCGTGGGGCGAGCACGACCACACCAACAGCACCGGCACCTTCGCCGAGGCGTGGCGGGTGCGCTGGGATCCGAGCCTGGCGGTCGCCGTCGCGGCCGCCGCGCGGCACGGCACCACCGTGGAAGCCGCGGCTGAGCAGGTTTTGCGGCAGCGTGCCGAGGATGCCGACCGCGTGGCTAAGGCGGCCACGGTGTTGGAGCAGTCAGTCTTCTGCGAGTCGCCGGCGGCCGTGGCTGCCGCGCGTCGAGCCCTGGACCGGTGCGCCGCCGCGGCGACCGACGCCGCGGAGTTGTTGCAGGCCTTGCCATCCCTGGCCAGCACCGTTCGCTACGGCTCCGTCCGCGGCACTGATCCCGAGCTGCTGCGTTCGGCGTTGCACGGCCTGCTGGCCCGTGGCGCGGTCGGGCTGCCGCTGGCCTGTCGCAACGTGGACGACGACACCGCCGACCAGCTGGTGGCCGCCCTCGACGCCGCCCAGGACGCCGCCGGCCTGGCCGCCGACGACGATCACCGGGCGGTGTGGCGGGATGCGCTGATCCGGCTGGTCGGGTTGGCCGACGCGCACGGTCTGCCAGCCGGCCGGGCGACCCGGCTGCTGTGGGAATCCGGCGACCTGGACACCGATTCCGTGGCGGCGCGGCTGCACCGGGCGGTATCCGCCACCGTCAACGCGACGGCTTTCGTGGCCGGCTTCCTGCGCGGTTCGGCCGCGCTGCTGGCCGCCGACGACCGGATGTTCGCGCTGATCGACACCTGGCTGACCGGCCTGTCGCCGGAGGCGTTCGCGGATGCGTTGCCGCTGCTGCGGCGCGCGGTCGGCGACTTCAGCTCGGCCGAGCGCCGCACCCTCGGCGACCGCGTGATGGCCGGCGGCAGCCGAGCCGTGGCGGTGCCAACCGGAGACTGGGACGAGGACCGGGCCGAGCGCTTGGCCGCCCACGTCCGCGAACTGATCGGAGCGCCGGCATGAGCAACGAACGGCAACGTCGGTGGCGGCTGTTGCTCGGCGGCGCGGCCGGCGAGATGGGCGGTCTCGGCGCGGACGACGAGCGTCGGGACGGGGCGCTGACCGCGCTCTACGGCGGCGGCGACGGTGGTAGCGGCGACGGCAAGCGCACCGCCGGCCTGGGCAACAGCAACCCGGTGCTACACCGCTGGCTCGGCGACGTCCGCACCTACTTCCCGACCTCCGTGGTGCAGGTGATGCAGCGCGACGCCGTGGAACGGCTCGGTCTGAACAAGCTGCTGCTGGAGCCGGAGTTGCTGTCCACGGTCGAACCGGACGTGCGGCTGGTCGGCACGCTCGTCTCGCTGTCCAAGGCGATTCCGGCTCGTACCAGGGAGACCGCGCGGGCCGTGGTGCGCAAGGTGGTCGAGGAGGTCGAGCGCAAGCTGGCCGACCGCCTGCTGGCCGCCGTGCACGGGGCGATCGACCGGTCGCGGCGCACCCGTCGCCCTCGTCTGTCCGATGTGGACTGGGCGACGACCATCCGCGCCAACCTGAAGAACTACCAGCCGGCGCAGAAGACCGTGGTGGTCGGCGACCTGATCGGCCGCCAGCGGCGGTCGCGCACGGCGTCGCTGCGGGATGTCGTGCTGCTGGTCGACCAGTCCGGCTCGATGGCCGAGTCGGTGGTCTACTCCGCGGTGTTCGGCGCGGTGCTGGCCTCGATCCGGGCCGTGGACACCAAGCTGGTGGTGTTCGACACCGAGGTCGTCGACCTGACCGAGACCCTGGACGACCCGGTGGACGTGCTGTTCTCCACCCAGCTGGGCGGCGGCACGGACATCAACCGGGCCGTGGCCTACGGCCAGTCGCTGATCAAGCGGCCGGCCGACTCGGTGATGGTGCTGATCAGCGACCTGTTCGAGGGCGGCGTGGCCGGTGAGCTGCTGCGCCGGGTGCGGGAGCTGGTGGCCAGCGGCGTGACCGTGGTGGTGCTGCTGGCGCTGTCCGACAGCGGTGCGCCGGCCTACGACCACGAGCTGGCCGCGCGGCTGTCCGAGCTGGGCGCACCGGCGTTCGCCTGTACGCCGGACAGGTTCCCCGACCTGCTGGCGGCTGCGCTGCGGCGGGACGACGTGGCAGCCTGGGCTGAGGAAGCGGGCATGGCGGTCGGTAGATGACCTGGTCAGGGACACTCGAACGAGTCCTTCCCAAGACCGGCCGACAGAGGTTAGGGTGACCTAACTTGGAGGTGAGCGATGAGCCAGGCCACGTACCGGCCGCCGGCGCCCACCGCGGCGGAGCGGGCAAGGACGATCGCCGCGCGCGGGGGCCGGGCCGCGGTGCTGCCCGGGGCCGACGAGGCGTCGGCCTCGGCGTCCCGGACCGTGCCGCTGCTGCACCACGTGCATGCGAATGGGGTCGCAACGCTCCTGTTTCGTGACAACGATCCGCTGGTCGGGCTGGCCGTGCAGGCCCCGCGTGGCGAGCTGACCGGCATGCTCGAACTGGCCGACACCGCGCCCGTGCCGCTGCGCGAGCCGGTGCGGGGGCTGCTCTGGATCACCGGCTGGTTGCGGGCGTTGGACGGCGAGGAGGCCCGGGCCGCCGTGCTGGAGGTCGTCGAGGCCAAGCCTGATCCGCGGCTGCTCGACGCCGGCCACGGCGCCACCGTGCTCCGGCTGACGCCGGCCTCGATGGTCGTCGCCGACGCCGAGGGCACCAGTTCCGTGCGGCCCAGCGAGTTCGGCGAGGCTGAGCCCGACCCGTTCCACCAGGACGAGGACCAGTGGCTGCGGCACCTGGAGCTGTCCCACCGGGACGTCGTCGAGCTGCTCAGCCGGCACCTGCCCGAGAACCTGCGCGGCGGCCACGTCCGTCCCCTCGGCCTGGACCGGCTCGGTCTGCGGCTGCGCGTCGAGGCCGTCGAGGGCGACCACGACGTCCGGATCGCCTTCGCACACCCGGTCAGCACCGCCAAGGAGCTGTCCGGCGAGCTACGACGCCTGATGGGCTGCCCGTTCTTGACACAGGCCCAGCGGGGCTAGCAGTGCTTGTTGGCGCCACCTCCGGCGTCGCGGCTCGGCCCCTCGTGACCGGCGCCTCGCCCTTGCCGGATTTAGCCCGCCGCATCGGCTCGGACGGGTGGGCGCGTTGGGTGGCGGCGGGCGAAATCCGGCAACCGTGCGAAGCACCGGCGGGGCCGAGCAGCCTCTCGGCAACAGGCCAGTAGCGTTCCAGGCCATGGCAGGCACCTTGCGCAGCTGGCTGGCCCCGGCGCGGGTCACGGATGCGATCACCGATCCGACCGAGCGGCGCGGCTACACCTGGGAACTGCTGATCGTCTTCAGCGCGACGCTGGGGCTTTCCGGGCTGCGCAGCCTGATCTCGCTGATCAACTCGCTGCTCCAGACCACGCCGCTGAACAAGCAGAGCGTGGCGCTCAACGTCAAACAGGCGTCGATCGATCTGCTTGACCTGCTCGCCCAGCTGGCCGGGATCCTGCAACTGCTGGCCTGGGGAGCCCTGGGCGCGTACCTGCTGTGGCGGGCCGGGATCGGGCCCCGGCTGGTCGGACTCGACCGCACCCGGCCGGGCAAGGACCTGCTGGCCGGCTGCGGGCTGGCCGCGCTGATCGGCATCCCCGGCCTGGCGTTCTACTTCCTGACCAGGGCCATCGGCATCAACCTGAACGTGGTGCCGTCGGCGCTGGGCGACACCTGGTGGCGGGTGCCGGTGCTGATCCTGTCCGCCTTCGGCAACGCGTGGGCCGAGGAGTCGCTGGTCGTCGGCTACCTGATCACGCGGCTGCGGCGGTTCGGCTGGGGCGAGAACGCCTCGCTGGTCACCGCGGCCGTGCTGCGCGGGTCGTACCACCTGTACCAGGGCTTCGGCGGCTTCCTCGGCAACATCGTGCTGGGGCTGGTGTTCGGCCGGATGTGGCAGCGGTTCAACCGACTGTGGGCGCTGGTGATCGCGCACACCATCCTCGACATCTTCTCCTTCGTCGGCTACGCGCTGTTGAAGGGCGTCATCCCCGGACTATGACAACAACAGATCGCTGCTCCAACGGCACTTCTGTTTAACGAACAGTTGCTCAGAACGTCATTCTGTTTCCGAAATCGCCGTAATACCCGGTTGAGGGGCGACAAATCCACTGTCGCGTGGTTACCCTCGAAGCCGTGACCTCAGACATCAGTTCTGCCACGGACTCGCCCGCGCCGAGGGTCGACAGCGAGGTCGGGCCGCTGCGCACGGTGCTGCTGCACCGGCCCGGCCTGGAACTGAAGCGGCTGACCCCGCGCAACAACGACCAGCTGCTGTTCGACGGCATCCCCTGGGTCGGCCGGGCCCAGGAGGAGCACGACGCGTTCGCCGAGACGCTGCGCTCCCGCGGCGTCGAGGTGCTGCTGCTGGCCGACCTGCTGCGGACCTCGCTGGACGACCAGCGGGCCCGCGCCGCCGGCA
>DATJJB010000572.1:0-4021 GCA_035492655.1 Kutzneria sp.
TCTGGAAGGTGCCGGCCACCACCAGCGTGCCGACCGCGTTGGGCAGCAGGTGGCTGAACACCACCCGCAGCCGGCCGGCGCCCATCACCGTGATGGCCTTGATGAAGTCCCGTTCCCGCAGCGTCGCCGCCTCGGCCCGCAGCAATCGGGCCGGCACCAGCCAGGACACGCAGCCGATCACCAGTGACAGCACCAGAACGGACGGTGTGATCAGCGTGGCCGCGACGAGCAGCAGGAACAGCGCGGGAATGGCCACACCGGTGTCGACGACGCGCATCAGCACCGCGTCCAGCCAACCGCCGGCATAGCCGGCCAGCGCGCCCCAGATCGCGCCGATGGCCGTGGCCAGCAGGCCGGCCAGCACGCCGATGGCCAGCGAGGTCCGGCCGGCGACCATCAGCCGGCCAAGCACGTCGTAGCCGAGGTCGTCGGTGCCGAGCGGATGTCCTTGCTGGCCAGGAGAGAGCCGGGACGCGCTGAGGTCGGTGTGCACCTGGTCGGTGTGGTACAGCAGCGGTCCGATCAGGCAGAAGGCGAGCACCAGCAACAGGATCACCGTGCCGGCGACGGCCAGCCGGTTGCTGCGCAGGCGGAACCGGGCGGGGATCATGGTCATGACGTCGCTCCCGGCACCCGGACCCGCGGGTCGATCAGCAGTTGCAGCACATCGGCCAGCAGCGACCCGAGCACCGTGGTCACCGCGATCACCAGCACCACGCCGAGCAGCACCGGGAAGTCGGCGTTGCGGGCGGCGGTCCAGAAGAGGAGGCCGACGCCGGGGTAGTTGAACATCGACTCCACCACCAGCGAGCCGCCGAACACCACCGGGATCGAGTAGCCGATCAGCGACACCACCGAGGTCAGCGAGTTCGGCCAGACGTGCCGCCACAGGATCGTGCGCTCCGGTGTGCCCTTGGCCCGGGCCGTGCGCACGTAGTCCTCGGCCAGATTGTCCACTGTGGACGACCGCATGTACCGGCTGTAGGCCACCGCGGTCGCCGCCCCGCCGGCGATCACCGGCAGCACCAGCGATCCCGGTTGGGACAACAGGTCGGCCACGGTGTCGCCCTGCGCCGCCTGGGCCGGGAAGATCGGCCAGACCTGGGCGAACAGGATGATCAGCACCAGCGACAGGAAGAACACCGGCGTCGCGTACAGCACGAACGCCAGCCCGGTGCTGACCACGTCGAACGCCCGGCCGCGGCGCGTCGCCTGCCAGACGCCCAGCGGCAGCGCCACCAGGATGCCCAGGATGGTGGAAGTCGCCGTCAACACCAGGGTTTTCGGCAGCCGCTCGGCCAGCAGCGTGCTGACGTCGGTGTTGAGCGTGTAGGAGGCGCCGAGGTCGCCGTGCAGCAGCCTGACCAGATAGTCCCAGTACTGCACGGGAATCGACTGGTCGAAACCTTGGCTCTGGTTGAAGGCGTCGATCTGCGCCGGGGTGGCCTTGACGCCGAGCACGCCGCGGGCCGGTCCGCCGGGCAGCAGGTGCAGGATCACGAAGGTCACCACCGTGACCAGGAAGACCACGAGCAGCGCCAACAGCAGTCGGCGGGCCAGGAATCTCGTCATGGCGTCACCTCCGGTACCAGCGTTGGGGTTGCAGGCCCGCCAGGGGATCCTGGGTGATGCCGCCGAGCGAGGTGTCGATGGCCGACACCTGATAGGGCGGGTTGGGCATCCAGATCACCGGCAGCTGCTCGGCCAGTCGCGCGCTGTAGTCGACCATGGCCTGGGGTGAGGTGGACAGCGTGGACGCGGCGATCAGGTCGTCGGTCGGCTTGTCCCGGTAGTTGCCGAAGTTGACGCCGGCGTCGGTGGCGAACAGCTGCTCGCCGCTGGGGTAGGCCGGGAAGTACCAGCTGCCCTGCGTGCCGAAGTAGGACAGCTGCCAGGCGCAGGCCGGGCTGCTCGGCTCGCAGGTGCTGCCGTTGGCCAGCACCGTGTTCAGCGGCTGGGCGTTGATCCGCAGCTCGATGCCGATCTTCGACAGTTCGGACTTGAGTTCCTGCATGGTGCCGTCGGTCTCGTCGGAGCCGGATTCGGTCAGCAGCGTCATCGACAGCCGGGTGCCCTTGTCCACGCCCTGGCCGCATTTCGCCGGCTCCTGGCAGGTCTGGACGCCGTCCGCGCCGGGCTGCCAGCCGTGCTCGGTGAGCAGTTGTCCGGCCTGCTGGAGATCGAAGGGGTAGGGGTCGTTCTTCTGGGTCTGTGACAGGTAGATCGGGTCGTTGTCCTGCGGCACCGGGCCGTGGCCGGGAGTGGCGGTGCCGCGCCAGATCACCTGCGAGATGGCCTGCTGGTCGACCGCGTGCTGGATCGCCTGCCGGACGTACAGCTGCTTGAAGACGGTGCCCAGCGCCGGATTGTTGAAGTTGTACGGGATGTAGGTGATGGACCAGCCGTTCCATGGCTCGATCCGGTAGCCCAACGACTCCAGTTTCGGTTTCTGGCCCAGGTTCGTGGTCGGCACGTAGCCGTAGTCGACGCCGCCGGCCAGCAGCACGTTGTACTCGGCGGCCGAGCTGGTGAAGGTCAGGAACGTGACCTTGTCCAGGTGGGCGGCGTCTTCCCCGGTATAGCGGAGGTTCTTGGCCAGCGTGACCTGGCCGGTGGGGGAGAAGGACTGCAACGCGAACGGCCCGTCCACCACCTTCCACAGTGGACTTTCCTGGTAACCGCCGAGGTTCTTGGCCTGCGACACCAGGTAGTCGAAGTTCTTGCGCGGATCGCTGTCGTGGCTCCAGGCGTGCTTGGGCAGCGGCGTGATCAGGGCCAGCTGGTTGGCCGTGAACCAGCCCGGGTTGTACGTCTTGTCCAGGGTGAGCGTGAAGGTGTGGTCGTCGACGACGTGGAAATCGGTGACGTCGTCGGGCAGCAGGCCCTTGGAGTAGACGGCCCAGTCGTCCTTGGCCGCGCGCACCATGTCGAACCAGAACTGGACGTCGGCGCTGGTCAGCGGCGTGCCGTCGGACCAGCTCAGCGGCTTGAGCGTGATGGTGACCGACTTGCCGTCGGGCGCGTAGACGGGTGCCTTGGCGGCGCTGGCCTTGTCGTCGAGGGCGACTGCGCCGGACGAGCCGTCGTAGGCGTAGAGCGGCAGGAACAGCGCCGACTGGATGACCCCGTTGTAGCTGGCGGTGTAGCCGGGGATGGCCAGCGGCAGGATCCAGTTCGGGGCAGCCGAGGGCGGCAGCGCGAAGCTCACGGTGTTCGGACCGCCGACGCCGTGCCGCACCTGGCCGCCGGCACAGGCGGCCAACGCCAGACAACACACCATCGCGGCCAACCGGCCGAGCCCTCGGCGCATCCCGCCTCACTTCCAACAAAACTGTTGTAAGTCCGCTTGCTGCGAGTTTCCGGCTGACTATACTCACGGCCAGGCCCAGCTGAGGGTCGCGCGAGCAAAGGTTCTCGACACTTGAACCAGAAATGTGTCAACGATGCACGGCCTTGAGGCGAGCGCCGCGCGGGTGGTCGAGCTGGTCGCCGCCGGCCGGGCCACCTCCCGCAACGAGCTCGCCACCGGGCTCGGGCTGCCACCGTCCACAGTGAACCTTCGCGTGCAGGCGCTGCTGTCCGCCGGAGTTCTGGTCGAGCAGGGCGAAGGCCGCTCGCACGGCGGTCGCCGGCCGCGACTGCTCACCGTGAACCCGGGCTTCGGGCACGTCTGGACCATCGACATCGGCTCCCGGCACGTGCGTCTCGGTCCGATGGACCTGACCGGCTCGTTGCTCGGCACCCACGAGCTGCCGATCAGCATCGACACCGAGCCGTCTTTGCTGCTGGGTGAAATCTCCGCCGCCGTGCACGCCCTGCCGCGGCCGCCGGGACGGTGGCTGGGCGTCGGTGTCGGGCTGCCCGGGCCGGTCGACGTCGTCGCCGGCACCGTGACGCTGCCGTCCCGAATGCCCGGCTGGCGCGGGTTTCCGGCCCGCGAGGCGTTGCAGCGGCTGTTCGAGGTGCCGGTGGTGATCGACAACGACGCCAACCTGATGGCGCTGGGGCAGGCTCGCCGCGG
>DATJJB010000573.1:0-10031 GCA_035492655.1 Kutzneria sp.
GTGGGTTATCTTCATAGTGTTTCGGTGGTGTTAGCGGAGGGGAAACGCCCGGTCCCATTCCGAACCCGGAAGCTAAGCCCTCCAGCGCCGATGGTACTGCACTCGTGAGGGTGTGGGAGAGTAGGACGCCGCCGGACAAAACTTTGAGACGCCCCTGTTCGCGGATAACGCGAACTGGGGCGTTTCGTTGTTTTCTTGTGGGGGGACGACCCCCCACGCCCCCCGAATTTGAGAGCCCCCCAGGTCTGCACTGCAGACCTGGGGGGCTTTTCCTATGTCTGGACCAAAAACCGCTCGCGGCGCGGCCCGGCTCCGAGGCACAGTGGCGGCCATGGAGGAGACCAGGTTCTACGACGACGTCGCCGCGTTCTGGGCCGTGGCCCGGGATTTGTACGAGGCCGAGCCGGCCAAGCACACCACTGCCCTCAGCGTCATCCATGCCCTGTCCGACGCTCCGCAGCCCGACGCCGCACCGCCCGTGTTCGTCACCTTGCACGACGCCGCCGGTTCCCTGCTCGGTGCCGCCCTTCGGACTCCTCCTTGGCCGTTGGCTCTCAGCGGCATCCGACCTGACGATGTCTCCTTGCTCACCAAGGACCTTCTCGTCGCGCACCCCGAGCTCGACTCGGTCATGGGTCCTCGCGACATCGCCCACTCCTTCGCAGCCTCGTGGGCCGCCGCCACTTCCCGGCTCGTGCGCCCCGTGCTCGACCTCCGCCTCTACCGTTTGGCCGATCTCGTTGTGCCGCAAGTAGAAGGTCGTCCTCGTCTGGCGACCGAGGCCGATCTCGACCTCCTGGCCCAGCACAACGTCGCCTTCTCCGAAGAGGCCAACGCCCACCACCCCATGACCTTCTCCGACGCCTCCACCGGCGTCCGCCGCCAATTGACCCTCGGCGCCGGCTACGTCATCTGGGACGTCGACGGTCTCCCCGTCAGCTCTGCCTGCGCCAAGGTCCCCAACGCCGGCGCTTCTCGCATCGGTCCCGTCTACACCCCTCCCGAGCACCGCCAGCGCGGCTTCGCCGCCGCCGCCACTGCCGCCGCCGCCAGTTGGGCCCTTTCCGCCGGTGCCGTCGAGGTCTTGCTCTACACCGACCTCGCCAACCCCACCTCCAACGGCGTGTACCAGCGCATCGGCTTCCGCCCCGTCGCCGACTACGCCGAAATCGCCTTCGACCACCCCGCGTAATCCGTCCAAACCCATCCGCCCAGGCCAACCGTGCTCCCGCGCCGGCCATCTCACTGCCCCGGCTCACTGGCGAACCGGCCCGTCACAGCAACCTGCGTCGGTACCACCGCGACTAACCTCCACCTCCCGATGCCCCCCCCCGTGCGCCAGTGCCGGCATTTCACCGCCCGGGCCCGCCATCGACCCGACTCGCCGCAGCACCCGCGCCGCCTATCACCGCGACCAACCCGCTTCCCGGCGCGCCGCTGACTCGCCTGGTTCCGGCGCGCGCCGGTCCGCCGCGACTGCTTCCACTTCCCGGCGGGGTACGGCCTTGCCGAACTCCTGGCGCGGGCCAACTGCCACACCCCCAGCCCAGCGTGCAAAGCGCGCCGACTGCCGACTTCCCGTGGCGTGGCGTCGGTGCCCGTACCGCGCAGTTGCCTCTCGGCTGGGGGCCAGCCGCGCGGGATTAGGCTCAGGGGCGTGACTCTGCCTCGCCTGCTCGTCATCCAGCCGTCCGAGCACGATCCGGTGGGCCGCCTGGGGGACTGGCTCACGGATGCCGGTGCGGAACTCGACATCGTGATGCCGGGGCGGGATGGGCTGCCGCCGCTGGATGGGTACCAAGGCGTCGTGTGCCTGGGTGGCGAGATGGGGGCGTTGGACGACGGCCAACATCCGTGGCTGGCGGAGGTGCGGCTGCTGCTGTCGAAGGCGGTGGCGACAAAGGTGCCGACGCTGGCGGTGTGCCTGGGGGCGCAGCTGCTGGCGGTGGCCACGGGTGGCCAGGTGCGGCGGGGAACCCAGGGGCCCGAGGTGGGAGTGCTGCTGGTGGCCAAGCGGGACACGGCGGCCCGGGATCCGTTGTTCGCGGAGCTGCCGTTGACGCCGGACGTCCTGCAGTTCCACCACGACGAGATCGTGCTGCTGCCGCCGAGCGGAGAACTGCTGGCGTCCTCGCCGCGCTACCCGAATCAGGCATTCCGGGTCGGTTCGGTGGCCTACGGCGTGCAATTCCATATCGAGACGACGCCGGAAATCGTGCTGAAGTGGGCGGCGCTCGACCCGGAAGAGGCGGCGCTGGCCCGACCCGGTCAGCTGGAACCGGACTTCCTGGTGGAGGCGCACGTCACCCTGGCCGAGGTGTGGCAACCGTTTGCGCGTCGGTTCGTGCAGCTCAGCGCAGGCGAGCTGGAACCGGCGTTGGGGAGTGTGAGAACGCTGCCACTGGTGTGATAACGCAAAGTCACTGTACGTTGCGGGTATGACGCCCAGCTGGTCGTCTGTCTCCCCATCCGACGGTGGGGTAGCGTTCTACACATAGTTGCCCACCGCCGGAGGAATTGGTGGACGTCCCCCTACTGGTCGCCGTTGTCGTGCTGACCGCACTCGCTTTCGACTTCACCAACGGCTTCCATGACACGGCCAACGCGATGGCCACCTCGATCGCGACCGGCGCATTGCGACCACGAGTCGCCGTCGCCATGTCCGCGGTGCTGAACCTGGTCGGCGCCTTCCTCTCGGTCGAGGTCGCCAAGACCATCTCCGGCGGCATCGTGGACGACCTGAAGATCACGCCCGCGGTGGTGTTCGCCGGACTGGTCGGCGCCATCGTCTGGAACCTGCTGACCTGGCTGGTCGGCCTGCCCTCCAGCTCCTCGCACGCGCTGTTCGGCGGCCTGATCGGCGCCACCTGGATCGCCTCGGGCGCCGACGCGGTGCACTTCGGCAAGGTCGTCGAGAAGGTGCTGATCCCGGCGGTCGCCTCGCCGCTGATCGCCGGCCTGATCGCGCTGGCCGCCACCTACCTGACCTACCGCCTGACCCGGTCGGCCGACCGCAAGGTGGTGTCCTCGGGCTTCCGGGTCGGCCAGATCGTCTCGGCCGGCCTGGTCTCACTGGCCCACGGCACGAACGACGCCCAGAAGACGATGGGCGTGATCACCCTGACGCTGATCACCGCGGGCGCGCTGCCGGCCAACGCCGGCCCGCCGGTCTGGGTGATCATCAGCGCCGGCACGGCGATCGCGCTCGGCACGTACTTCGGCGGCTGGCGCATCACCCAGACCCTGGGCAAGGGCCTGACCACGATCGACGGCCCGCAGGGCTTCGCCGCGCAGACCAGCGCGGCGGCGGTGATCCTCACGTCCTCGCACCTCGGCTTCGCGCTGTCCACGACGCACGTCGTGTCCGGCAGCATCCTCGGCGGCGGGCTCGGACGGCGGGCCTCGAACGTGCAGTGGAGCACCGCGGGCCGGATGGTGCTGGCCTGGGTGCTGACGCTGCCGGCGGCGGCCGTGGTGGGTGCCCTCGCCAGCTCGATCGCCAGCACCGGCACCGCCGGCGTGATCATCGTGGCGGCCATCGGCATCGTCGTCGCGACCGGCATCTACCTGGCCTCGCGCCGCCGGCCGGTCACCCCGGACAGCGTCGTCAACGACGAGATCGTGGTCGACGAGCCCCTGAAGGTGGCGGCATGAGCGTGAACTGGGCGGCGCTCGCCGAGGTCTTCGTCGTCGGCCTCGTGTCGGTGGCCGCGGTGGTGGCGTTGTTCGCCACCGGCATCCGCGGCGTCTCGCAGCGGGTGACGGCCAGGGCCCAAGGCGGCTCCGGCGCCGCCGGCCTGACTCTCGCGGTCGTGTGCTTCGCGGCGTGCTGCGCCGTCGTGCTCTACGGGCTGTTCCTGATCATCGCCCGTTAGCGAGGTGACGGGGCCCCGGCCGGGAGGACTACGGTTGGGCCCGTCATGACAGATCCACGGTCCACGCACTCGCCGGCCAGGTTCGGGCTCACCGATCCACGAGCCGAAGACATCCTGCACGCCGGCGGCTGGTGGCGTGGCGGTCCGGTCGAAGGCGCCGAGCTCGTGCTCGGCGCCTTGTCGCGTAGCCCCGACCCGGACCTGGCGCTGCAGAGCCTTGATCGCCTGCGCGAGGCCGCCGGCGGCCAGTGGCGGGCCATCGCCGAGGCGCTGAGCACCGATGGCGCGTTCCGCGGCCGGCTGATCGCCGTGCTGGGCTCGTCCACCGCGTTGGGCGACTTCGTGATCGCCAATCCCGACGAGTGGCGGCGGCTGAGTTCGGAAGTCGCGCCGGACCTCGACTACACCGCGCACCTGCTGCGCACGGTGGAAGACGGTGACGTCCGGCAGCTGCGTCGGGCGTATCGGGGGCTGCTGCTGGACATCGCGGCGGCCGACCTGGGGCACCTGGTGCAGCCGGAGATCGCCGAGCGCGGCTACGAGCAGGTGGCGGAGCAGCTGTCCGATCTGGCCGACGCGGCGCTGCGAGCATCCCTCGCACTGGCCGCGAAGCAGGTCGGCAAGCCGTCCACCCTGGCCGTGATCGCGATGGGCAAGTGCGGCGGCCGCGAGCTCAACTACGTCAGCGACGTCGACGTGGTCTTCGTGATCGACAACGACGACGACCTGCCGACGGCGACCCGGCTGGCCAGCTCGATGATGCGTATCGCCGGCGAGGCCTGCTTCGAGGTGGACGCGGCGCTGCGGCCGGAGGGCAAGGCCGGCGCGCTGGTCCGGACCCTGGACGGCCACGTCGCGTACTACAAGCGCTGGGCCCGCACCTGGGAGTTCCAGGCGCTGCTCAAGGCGCGGCCGGTGGCCGGCGATGCGGAAGTCGGTCGCCGTTATGTCGAAGCGCTGGCGCCGATGGTGTGGACGGCGGCCGGGCGGGAGAACTTCGTCGTCGACGTGCAGGCGATGCGCCGCCGGGTCGAGGACCACGTGCCGAAGGACATCGCCGAGCGGGAGCTGAAGCTCGGCCGCGGCGGGCTGCGGGACGTCGAGTTCGCGGTGCAGCTGCTGCAACTCGTGCACGGCCGGACCGACGAGGCCCTGCGCTCACCCACGACCATGGCGGCGCTGGCCACGCTTGGCGCCGGCGGCTACGTCGGTCGGGCTGATGCGGCCGGCTTGGCCGAGTCGTACCGCTTCCTGCGCACGCTGGAGCACCGGCTCCAGTTGCAGCGGCTGCGGCGGACACACACGTTCCCGGCCGACGACGACCGCTCGGGCTTGCGCTGGCTGGCGCGCTCGGCCGGGCTCTACCCGGACGGCCGGCGCGCGGCGGCGGATGTGCTGCTGGCCGAGTTCCGTCGGCACGGCAACCGAGTGCGACGCCTGCACGAGAAGCTGTTCTACCGACCGCTGCTGGAATCCGTTGCCCGCGTGCCGACCGAAGCGATGCGGCTGACGACCAAGGAAGCCACGGCCCGACTCGCCGCCCTGGGCTACACCGCGCCGGACGGCGCGCTCCGGCACATCGAGGCGTTGACGTCCGGGGTTTCGCGGCGCGCGGCGATCCAGACGACGTTGTTGCCGGTGTTGCTCGATCTGCTGGCCAACACGCCCGATCCGGACGGCGGCCTGCTGGCGTATCGGCGGGTGTCCGAAGCGCTGGCCGATACGCCCTGGTACCTGCGGCTGCTGCGGGACGAGGGTGCCGTGGTCGAGCGGCTCGCCGTGGTGCTGAGCACGTCGAAGCTGGTGCCGGATCTGCTCGTACGGGCGCCGGAGGTGCTGCGGCTGCTGTCCGAGACGGCGTCGCTGGCGCACCGAAATCCGGTCGAGGTCGCCGGTTCGCTACGCAGCGCCGTAGGTCGGCATGCCGACCTCACGCAGGCCGTCGCGGCCGCGCGGTCGCTGCGCCGGCACGAGCTGCTGCGCGTCGCTTGTGCCGACCTGCTCGGGCTGATCAAGGTCGAAGAGGTGTGCGCGGCGCTGTCCGGCGTGTGGCTGGCGGTGTTGCAGTCGGCGCTGGATGTGGCGTTGCGGTCCGATGGGACGCCGCCGCCGGCGACGATCGCGGTGGTCGGCATGGGCCGGCTCGGCGGCCGTGAGCTCGGCTACGGCTCGGACGCCGACGTGCTGTTCGTGTGCGAACCGCGCAACGGTGCCACCGAGGCCGAAGCCGTGAAGTACGCCAACGGCATCGCCGAGGCCGTGCGGCGGCTGCTCGCCGCCCCGAGCCAGGATCCGCCGCTCGTGGTCGACGCCGATCTCCGTCCCGAGGGCCGCAACGGCCCGCTGGCCCGGACGCTGAGCTCCTACCGGGCCTACTACGCGCAGTGGTCCGAGGTGTGGGAGGCGCAGGCGCTGCTGCGGGCCAGCAACGTGGCCGGCGACGAGGACCTGGGCCGGCGGTTCTGCGAGATGGTCGATCCCGTCCGCTACCCGGCGGGCGGCCTCGACCCGGCGATGGTGCGGGAGATCCGGCGGATCAAGGCCCGGGTCGACGCCGAGCGGCTGCCCCGCGGCGCGGATCCGACCACGCACACCAAGCTGGGCCGCGGCGGACTGGCCGACATCGAGTGGACGGTGCAGCTGCTCCAGCTCCAACACGCCGGCGACGAGCCGGCGCTGCGCACGACGTCCACGCTGGAGGGCCTGGCCTTCGCCACCGAGCAGGGCCTGCTCACCGCGGCCGACGCGGATGCGCTGACCTCGGCGTGGCTGATGGCGACCCGGGCGCGCAACGCCGTGACGCTGGTGCGGGGCAAGCAGACCGACCAGGTACCGACATCGGGGCGTGAGCTGGCGTCTGTCGCGGCCGCGATGGGGTACCCGCAGGGCACCGATCCGGGGGAATTCCTGGACGACTACCGGCGTACCACCCGCCGGGCGCGCAGTGTGGTGGAGCGGATCTTCTACGACGGGCAGTGACGAACACCGGAGGTTGTAGTGAAGGCGATCGCCCAGACCGAGTTCGGCGACGCGGGCGTGCTGTCGCTCCAGGAGTTGCCGGACCCGTTGGTCGGACCGGACCAGGTGCTGGTGGCCGTGAAGGCGGCCAGCGTGAACCCGGTGGACTACAAGATCCGCGAGGGCTACCTGCAGGGCGCGCTGCCGCACCATTTCCCGCTCATCCAGGGCTGGGACGCGGCCGGCGTGGTCGTCGCGGCGGGGCCGGCGGTCGACGGCGGCTACGCGCCGGGCGACGAGGTCTTCGGCTACCTGCGCAAGGACCACGTGCAGAACGGCACGTTCGCCGAGCTGGTGGCCGCGCCGGAGCGGGGCCTGGCCCGCAAGCCGGCGGGCATCACGTTCGAGCAGGCGGCGGCGCTGCCGCTGGCCGGCCTGACGGCGTTGCAGCTGCTGAAGAAGGTCGGCGTCGGCGAGGGCGACACCGTGCTGGTGCACGCCGCGGCCGGCGGTGTCGGGCATCTGGCCGTGCAGATCGCGCGGGCGCTCGGCGCTTCGAAGGTGATCGGCACGGCGTCGGAGCGCAACCATGACTTCCTGCGCTCGCTCGGCGCGGAGCCGGTGACCTACGGCGACGGCCTCGAAGACCGGGTGGCGGAGCTGCTGGGCGGCGACGGCAAGGTCGACGCGGTGCTGGACCTGGTCGGCGGCGAGGCGCTGAGCGTGTCGCCCAAGCTGGTCCGCGATCCCGCCCGGATCGGCTCGATCATCGACGCCAAGGTCCGCGAGCTCGGCGGTCAGTACGTGTTCGTGAAGCCCAACAGCGAGCAGCTGTCCTGGCTCGGCGAGCTCACCGCATCGGGTGAGATCACGGTGGCCATCGAGAAGGTGTTCCCGCTGGCCGAGTCGGCCGACGCGCAGCGCCTGGTCGAGGGCGGCCACGTGCGCGGCAAGGTCGTGATCACGGTCTGAGCGCTGGGGTGGGGCGTGTCGTCACGCCCCACCTCGAGCGGTTCAGGCCACCTCGGCCTCGCTGTCGTCGGCCTCCGCCTCGGGAACGCTGGCGAAGACGTCGACCACCCACTCCTCGACGAACGAGCCGTCGTCGGAGTCGGTGTCCGGGACGAGCCGGTTGGCCAGCGCGACGCCCAGACCGAGCAGGTCTGCGGCGCGCACCGCCTCGGCCGCCTCGGCGGCGGAGTCGAAGTAGTGGGTGGACAGCAGGTTCGCGTCGTTATCGGCCACGAGCGTGACACTAGAGGGTCGCCCGAAACGCCCTGCTGTCAGCCTGCCTGCTCGATCCGCACCGGTGACGAGCCGCGGTCGACCTCGAGCATGAAGTCGTCGATCCGGTGGTGATAGCGCTGCGGCACGTCCGGCTCGGCCAGCGCCAGCAGCTGCACGGCCAGCCCGCGCAGGCCCGCCTTGTCGCCGCGGATGACCACCTCGCCGTGCGCCGTGACGTCGAAGTTCAGCCGGTAGTTCTGCGGCCAGGACCGGGTGAGGCCGTGCACCGCGTCGTAGACGGGAACGGCGACGACGACCTCGCGCGTGGACTGAACGGGAACGGGTTCGGCCATCTCGCCACCTCCAGCAGCACCTGCTGTTCATCCAACCCGACCGCGCCGGTCGCCTTGTTACGCCTGTGTCACTTTTTCCCTTATGTCGTAAGCAAAAGCCGGGCCCGTCGAGACGGACCCGGCTTCTGCGCGACGTCAAGCTCCGGCGGGGTGAACCCGCCTTCGATCACACGTCGTAGTACAGCGCGAACTCGTACGGGTGCGGGCGCAGCCGCAGCGGGTCGATCTCGTTCTCGCGCTTGAGCGCGATCCAGGTCTCGATCACGTCCGGCGTGAAGACGCCGCCCTCGAGCAGGAAGTCGTGGTCGCGCTCGAGGTTGTCCAGCACCTCGCCCAGCGACGCCGGCACCTGGGCGACCTCGCGGGCCTCCTCGGGCGGCAGCTCGTAGAGGTCCTTGTCGACCGGGGCCGGCGGCTCGATCTTGTTCTTGATGCCGTCGAGGCCGGCCATCAGCATCGAGGCGAAGGCCAGGTACGGGTTGCCCGACGAGTCGGGGCAGCGGAACTCGACCCGCTTGGCCTTCGGGTTGTTGCCGGTGATCGGGATCCGGATGCACGCGGAGCGGTTGCGCTGCGAGTACACCAGGTTGACCGGGGCCTCGAAGCCGGGCACCAGGCGGTGGTAGGAGTTCACCGTCGGGTTGGTGAAGGCCAGCAGGCTCGGCGCGTGGTGCAGCAGGCCGCCGATGTAGTGGCGCGCGGTGTCGGACAGGCCGCCGTAGCCGGACTCGTCGTAGAACAGCGGCGCGCCGTCCTTCCACAGCGACTGGTGGCAGTGCATGCCGGAGCCGTTGTCGCCGAACAGCGGCTTGGGCATGAAGGTCGCGGTCTTGCCGGCCTGCCACGCCGTGTTCTTCACGATGTACTTGAACAGCTGCAGGTCGTCGGCCGCGTGCAGCAGCGAGTTGAACTTGTAGTTGATCTCGGCCTGACCGGCGGTGCCGACCTCGTGGTGGGCCCGCTCGACGGTGAAGCCGGAGTCGATCAGGTTCAGGGTGATCTTGTCGCGCAGGTCGGCGAAGTGGTCGGTCGGCGAGACCGGGAAGTAGCCGCCCTTGAACTTGACCTTGTAACCCTGGTTGCCGCCCTCCTCGTCGCGACCGGTGTTCCACCAGCCGGCGATGGAGTCGATCTCGTGGAAGGAGGCGTTCTCGGCGCTGTCGAAGCGGACCGAGTCGAACAGGTAGAACTCCGCCTCGGCGCCGAAGAAGGCCTGGTCGGCCACGCCGTTCTCGGCGATGAACAGCTCGGCCTTGCGCGCGATGTTGCGCGGGTCGCGGCTGTAGGCCTCGCGGGTCAGCGGGTCGTGCACGAAGAAGTTGACGATCAGGGTCTTCTCGATGCGGAACGGGTCGATCCGCGCGGTGGCCAGGTCGGGCAGCAGCAGCATGTCCGACTCGTGGATCTGCTGGAACCCGCGCACCGACGAGCCGTCGAAGGCCAGCCCCTCGGCGATGGCGTCCGCGTCGAACGACGCCGCCGGCACGGTGAAGTGCTGCATGATGCCTGGCAGGTCGCTGAACCTGACGTCGACGAACTTCACTTCCTCGTCGGAGATGAAGCGCAGGACCTCGTCGGGATTGGTGAACACCCTCGTTGGCTCCTTCGGCTCGTAGCC
>DATJJB010000574.1:0-2348 GCA_035492655.1 Kutzneria sp.
CGACCACAGCACGTCCGGGTCGATGACGCCGAACTCCTCGCCGCCGCCGATCAGCGGCCGGCCGGACTCGGCCAGCGCGAGCACGTCGATCTTGGCCAGCCGGGCCTCGGCGTCGTCGCCGACGATGCCGATCTCGTCGCCCGCCATGTCCTTGCGGCCGCCGGCCAGCAGGTACGGGGCCTTGGCGTAGGCGTGGTCGCGCAGCTGGGTGATGACCAGCTTGGGGGACAACGGCTTGCCGGTGTTCCAGGCCGGGCACTGGGACTGGCAGCGGCCGCACTCGGTGCAGGTGCTGAAGTCCAGCCAGCCCTTCCAGCTGAAGTCCTCGATCTTGCCGGCGCCGAAGACGTCCTTCTCCGGGTCGGCTTCCTCGAAGTCCAGCGGCTTGCCGCCGCTCATCATCGGCCGCAGCGCGCCCAGCGCGACGCCGCCGTCGTCCTCGCGCTTGAAGTAGATGTTGAAGAAGGCGCTGAACCGGTGCCAGGCCACGCCCATCGTCAGGTTGCGGGCGACCACGGCCAGCCAGATCATGCCGGACAGCAGCTTGATGATCGCCATCACGGAGACCAGGTCCGGGTTGGCCGGCAGCAGGTGGCCGAGCGGCCCGGTGACGAAGTTGGCCCACAGCGGCTGGTCCTCCAGGCCGCTGGCCTCCTTGAACGCCTTGACGCCGAGAATGCCCAGGCCCTCGATGATGACCACGGCCTCGACGAAGTAGGCCTGCTTGAAGTTGGAGCCGGCGAACCGGGACAGGCGGTCGGCCCGCCGCGGGTGGTTGAGCTGGCGGATGACGGCCAGCGCCACGCCGCCGACCACGGTGCCGACGCCGAGCACCTCGGTGACGAAGTTCCACACCGCCCAGTCGCCGATGACCGGCCAGTGCCAGGCCGGCACGAAGACCTCGCCGTAGGCCTCGAACAGCACGAGCGAGCCGATCAGGAAGCCCCACATGACCAGCCAGTGCCACGGCGCGACGGTGCGCACCTTGGCCATCCTGGTGTGCGCGGCGAACTCCTTGACCAGGGTGGCCAGCCTGGGCAGGAACGGGCCGTTGCGGGTGGGGTCGGGCTGGCCCAGCCGGATGGTTCGCACCTGGCGCAGCACGGCCGCGACGAACATGCTCCACGCGACGACGCTGACGGCAACACCGATCACGCCGAGCGTGATCTGCAGAGCACCCATTGCTCCCTCGCCCTTCCCGTTACGGACAAGTCGTCCGGGCAGCCTAATCGAAGTTACTGGTCAGTAACTACTTGACGTGGCGTGGCTCGCACCACTCCGGGAACACCAGCCCGTGCTCTCGCGTTGGACGAGCAGGAAGCTTGAGCGGACTGGACTCAACTCCGGTCGGCCTGGCAAACTTGAGTCGACGCTGCTCAACCGGCAGCGGTGCACAGTTTCATGGAGGCAGTTCAATGGCGCGTGCGGTCGGCATCGACCTGGGGACGACCAACTCCGTCGTCGCCGTCCTTGAGGGCGGTGAGCCGACGGTGATCGCCAACTCCGAGGGTTCGCGTACCACCCCGTCCATCGTGGCGTTCGCCAAGAACGGCGAGGTTCTGACCGGTCAGCCGGCCAAGAACCAGGCCGTGACCAACGTCGACCGGACGATCCGCTCGGTCAAGCGGCACATCGGCACGTCGTGGACCCAGGAGATCGACGGCAAGGCGTACACCGCGCAGGAGATCTCCGCGCGGGTGCTGATGAAGCTCAAGCGGGACGCGGAGGCGTACCTGGGCGAGGAGATCACCGACGCGGTGATCACCGTCCCGGCCTACTTCGAGGACGCGCAGCGGCAGGCCACCAAGGAGGCCGGCCAGATCGCGGGCCTCAACGTGCTCCGCATCGTCAACGAGCCCACCTCCGCCGCCCTGGCCTACGGCCTGGACAAGGGCGAGAAGGAGCAGACCATCCTGGTCTTCGACCTCGGTGGCGGCACCTTCGACGTCTCCCTGCTGGAGCTGGGCGACGGCGTGGTCGAGGTGCGTGCGACCTCCGGTGACAACCACCTCGGTGGCGACGACTGGGACCAGCGCATCGTCGACTGGCTGGTGGAGAAGTTCAAGACCAGCAGTGGCATCGACCTGACCAAGGACAAGATGGCCCTGCAGCGGATCCGTGAGGCCGCCGAGAAGGCCAAGATCGAGCTGTCCTCGTCGTCGACCGCCAGCATCAACCTGCCCTACATCACCGTGGACAGCGACAAGAACCCGCTGTTCCTGGACGAGACGCTGTCGCGCGCCGAGTTCCAGCGGATCACCTCCGACCTGCTGGACCGCTGCCGGGCGCCGTTCAACCACGTGATCAAGGACGCCGGCGTCAAGATCGCCGACATCGACCACGTCGTG
>DATJJB010000575.1:0-5547 GCA_035492655.1 Kutzneria sp.
CAGGTGCGGCAGCGCGGCGTGCACGGTGTTGATCGCGCCGACCAGGTTGATGTCCAGGGTGTCGGTGAACGCCCGCACCGGACGGCCCTGGCCGATCGGGCTGATGCCGGCGTTGGCGATCACCGAGTCCAGCCTGCCCAGCTCGGCCACGCCCTCGGCGATGGCCGCCTTGACGCCCGCGTAGTCCCGCACGTCGGCCTTGCGGGTGACGATGCGGCGGCCGGTCTTCTCCACCAGCCGCGCGGTCTCCTCGAGGTCCTCGGGAGTGGCCATCGCGTACTCGGCGATCTCGACGTCCTCGCACAGGTCGATCGCGATGATGTCGGCGCCCTCCTCGGCCAGCCGCACGGCATGGCTGCGACCCTGTCCCCGCGCCGCGCCGGTGATCGCCACGACCTTGTCCGTTACCCGGCCCATCAGGCCCTCCCACTGTGTGTTGTCGACAGCCGAAATTGATTGTCGGTCGTGACCCGTACGGATCCCAACCCCCCTTAGTGATGCCCCCAGTGCCCACTAGGGGGATGCCACCCGAGGTGTTCGGTGCTGACGTGGCGTGGTATTCGGATTCAGTAGTTTCCTGGTCAACTAGGGGTGTGAAAGGGCTTCCATCACGGTTATCGTCATCGGCACCGTCTATCTCCGCCGCGCCGTTCGTGAGGAGCGCACATGGGCACCCGGCCACCGATTCTCGTCGAGACCCTGCACACCCGCCTGCTGGTCAACAACTACGTCGAATGCTTCCGCTTCTACAGCGCGGTGCTGCCCGAGCTGACCGGCGCCAAGCTGGCCAAGGGCGACGAGCAGTGGCCGTACGCCCGGTTCGACGTCGAGTTCCAGAAGCCCTACCTCGCACTGATGAACCGCCAGGTCATGACCCCGCACGCCGGCGCCGTCGAGTTCTCCCGGGCCGGCGGCGACGGCTCGCTGCTGTGCTTCCGCGTTGCCGACGTCGACGCCGCCCAGCAGGTCTGCGTGGCCGCGGGCGCGACCGTCGTGCAGGCCGCGGCCGACGTCCCGGAATGGGGCGAGGACACGCGTATCGCGCTGCTGCGCGACCCTGACGGCAACCTTGTCGAGCTCCAGTCCTCCCCGGACTAGTCGCACCACGAAGAATCCCCCGGCCGGCAAGGTCGGGGGATTTTGCTAGTGACGAGAACCGCCCCGGGAATTCTCCCCGGGGCGGTTCTGGTGAAATACCTACTATTCGTCCTCGACGCTCAATGCCCAGACGGGGCAACTGGCGGCGACGTCCTCGATCGCCTTTCTGTGCTCGGCGCCGGGTCTTTCGATCAGGACGAGCACACGGCCGTCGTCCTCGTCCTGATCGAAGATCTCGGGCAGGGTGAAGGCACACGCGCCGGAGCCGACGCAGCGGTCACGGTCGTAGCGGATCCGCATGCGGCTCACCAGGTGACGGGCAGGGAGTACAGGCCGTAGATCAGTTGGTCGTGCTTGAACTCCAGCTCCTCGATGGGCGCGGCGAGGCGCAGGGTGGGGATGCGCGAGAACAGGGTGGTGAACACGACGTCGAGCTCGACCCGCACCAGGTTGGCGCCGGGGCACTGGTGGTTGCCGTGGCCGAAGGCCAAGTGCCCCTTGGCATCCCGGTGGATGTCGAGTCGATCGGGGTCGGCGAAGAAGCGGTCGTCGCGGTTGGCCGAGCCGTTCAGGGCGATGATGCCCTCGCCGGCCCGGATCAGCTGACCGTCGATCTCGATGTCCTTGGTGGCCACCCGGGCGGTCGCCGAGTCGGAGATGCTGAGGTAGCGGAACAGCTCCTCAACGGCCTTGGGCATCAGCGACGGGTCGGCCGTCACCTCGGCCAGCTGCGTGGGATTCTGCAGCAGGGCAACGGTGCCGAGACCGATGATGTTGGCCGTGGTGTCGAAGCCGCCGAACAGCAGCATCCGGGCCAGCGCCACCAGGTCGTTGTGCGCAAGCTCGCCGGTCTCGTTGTTCTTGGCGATCACCCGGCTCAGCACGTCGTCGCCCGGCTGCTCGGTCTTGGCCGTGACCAGACCCTGGAGGTGCATCTCCATCTCGTACTGGGCGGCGCCGAACTCCTCGGGCGTGATGTCCCGGTTGACCATCTGCTCGGCGTAGTGCCGGAAGAAGTCCACGTTCTCCGGGCCGACGCCGATCAGCTCGCAGAACACCAGCGACGGCACCGGAACCGCCAGTTCCCTGATCAGGTCGACCGGGCCGCCCTTGGCCAGCATGGCATCGATGTGCTGATCGGTGACCTCCTGGATACGCGGCCGCAGGGCCTGCATGCGCCTGGCGGTCAGCTCGGGGATCAGCGCGCGGCGACGCACGGTGTGGTCCGGCGGGTCCATCGCGACCAGCGGCAGCTCCAGCGACTCCAGCACCTCGGGCGGCAGCGGCACCTGGAGCGGGTAGCCGGGCAGCTTCCAGTTGGAACTCATGTCCGGGCTGCCCAGCACCTGGCGGACCTGGTCGTGCCGGGTGACGATCCAGACCCGCTTGCCCGACACCCGCAGCGTCACCAAGCTGGCCGACTGCTCCTCGCGCAGTCGCGCGTATTCCGGTGGCGGGCTGAGCGGACACCGGCTGCGGCTCAGCGGAAAGGCGGGCGCCTCAACAGGCGCGGTGGTGACTTCGGCGGTCATGGGTGCTGCCTCTCGATAGGGACGCCTCGCGGGAAGGTTGCGACACCGTTCGAGCAGTGTCAGCCCCTACGCACCCCTGATTCCGGTCAGTGCCGGCAAAGTAAAGCCTGACGCCAGTTCTCGCAGTGCGAAATCCAGCAGCAGCGGCAGATCCGCGTGCTCGGTGGCCAGCCACTGCTCGTGCGCGGCGATGGCCACGCCCAGCGTCGCGTAGGCGATCGACTGGGGGACAAGGGAATCGGCCGGTTGGCCGAGTCGCGGCGCGACGAAGTCGGCGATCACCTGACGCCACTGGACATAGCGCAGCGTGGAGTGGGCCTGCAACGCCGGCACTCGGAGGATGAGTGCCATTCGCTTGCGGTGCCAGGGAATCTCGTCGGCGTCGAGGTGATTGCACGCCACCACGGCCTGCCGTACCGCGTCCATCACCGGCAGGCCAGGTCCGCACTCACGTAGCCAGCAGCGCAGTCGCTCCAGCTCGCGGTCGAATGCGCCCCAGGCGATGTCGTTCTTCGACGGGAAGTAGCGGAAGAACGTGCGCCGGCTCATGCCGGCGGCGCGGGCCAGCTGGTCCACCGTGGTGGCCTCGTAGCCCTGCTCGGTGAACAGCTCCAGCGCGACGTGCTCCAGGTCGAGGTGCGTGCTGACACGCTGCCGGCCGCCGCGATACTGGGTGTTTCCCCCGACCTTCGCCATGCTGTCTTCCAATCGGCACCGGGTGTCATTAGCTTCGTCGTTATTGCCGAGAAACCCCTTGCAGGAGTGTGTCATGGCGAACGACGCGGAAACGCCCACTACTTCCGAGGACGTCGACGAGCTGCTCGTCGAGGAAGTGTCCATCGACGGCATGTGCGGCGTGTACTGAGCCCGATGTTCGACCCCAAGCAGCCGTACCGCTGCTCACCCCGGGTGGCGCTGCGGCCCGAGCCGTTCGGCGCGCTGGTCTACGACTTCACCACCCGCCGGCTGTCCTTCCTCAAGACCGAGCAGCTGGCCCGAGTCGTTGCCACGCTTGCCGAGCACGCCGACGTCGACTCCACTTTGGACGCCGTGGCGGTGGCGCCGAGTGAACGTGCCGCCTACCTGCATGCCCTCGCCGGACTGGCCGACGCGGGCACGATCCAACCGCGGGAGCCGTAGATGAAGCTGGTCGACCACTTCGAGACCGGGCTCGACGCGCCGATCTGCCTGACCTGGGAGCTCACCTACGCCTGCAATCTCGCCTGCGTGCACTGCCTTTCCTCCTCCGGCCGCCGCGACCCCCGCGAGCTGGACACCGCCCAGTGCCGTGCGGTGATCGACGAGTTGCAGCGCATGCAGGTGTTCTACGTCAACATCGGCGGCGGCGAACCCACGGTGCGGTCGGACTTCTGGGAGCTGGTGCGGTACGCCACCGATCACCAGGTGGGCGTGAAGTTCTCCACCAACGGCGTGCGCCTGACCGGCCAGCGGGCGAAGTGGTTGGCCGGCAGCGATTACGTGGACGTGCAGATCTCGTTGGACGGCGCGACCGCGGCGGTCAACGACGCCGTGCGCGGACCGGGCTCGTTCGACACAGCCATGCGCGCCATGCGAAATCTGGCCGACGCCGGCTTCCGCGACTTCAAGATCAGCGTGGTGATGACCCGGCAGAACGTCGACCAGCTCGACGACTTCGCGGCCATCGCCGACTCGTTCGACGCGCAGCTGCGGATCACCCGGCTGCGACCGTCCGGCCGCGGCGCCGACGTGTGGGACGAGCTGCACCCGACGGCCGCGCAGCAGCGGCAGCTCTACCACTGGCTGGTGGCACACGGGGAAGGTGTCCTCACCGGGGACTCCTTCTTCCACCTCAACGCGCTCGGCTCGACCCCGCTGCCGGGGCTGAACCTGTGTGGCGCCGGCAAAGTCGTGTGCCTGATCGACCCCATCGGGGACGTCTACGCGTGCCCCTTCGCGATCCACGAGCAGTTCCTCGCCGGCAACGTACGCGCTCCGGGCGGCTTCACCGAGGTCTGGCGGAACTCCCCACTGTTCCAGGACCTGCGCCGTCCGACGTCGGCGGGGACCTGCTCGTCCTGCTCGCACTACGACAGCTGCCGCGGCGGCTGCATGGCCGCCAAGTTCTTCACCGGCCTGCCGATGGACGGTCCGGACCCGGAATGCGTTCAGGGTTTTGGGGAACTGGCGCTCGCCACCGCCGGCGCGGTGCCGAAGCCGGCGGCCGACCACTCCCGGCGCAAGCCGGTGCCGCTGTCGATCGGCTTCGGCCAGCCGGCCGACCGGGCCTGCGACACGAGTCCGCTGGCGGGTATGCGGTGATACTGACGACGCCGGTCGTGCTGGCCGGCCGGACCGCGCCCAGTCGCGTGATGTTCGGGCCGCACGAGACGAACCTGGGCCGCAAGCGGGCGATCTCGTTGCGGCACGTGGCTTATTACGAGCGCCGCGCGGCCGGCGGGGCCGGGGTCGTCGTCACCGAGACCGCCAGCGTGGACAACAGTGACTGGCCGTACGAGCGCGCGCCGCTGGCCGCCGAATGCCAGCCTGGCTGGGCCGCGACCGTGACGGCCTGCCGTCCACATGGGACGCTCGTGGTGGCGTCGCTCGGCCACGCCGGGTCGCAGGGCTCGTCGGCCTATTCCCGCACGGCGTTGTGGGCACCGTCGCGGGTCGCGGACGTGGCCAGCCGGGAACTGCCGATGGAGATGGAAGAACCGGAGATCGACCGGTTGCTCCAGGGATTCTCGTTCGCCACGGCCATTGCCATGGAGTCCGATGTGGACGGCGTGGAGATCGACGCCGGCCAGCACAGCCTGCTGCGGCAGTTCCTGTCCGGGCTGACCAACCAGCGGACCGACGAGTACGGCACCGATCGGGCGCTGCTGCTGCGCGAAGTGCTCTGTGCGGTAAGGGACATCTTGGGGCGAGACCGGAT
>DATJJB010000576.1:0-4508 GCA_035492655.1 Kutzneria sp.
CAGGCCGCGGTCACCGCCGCGCAGAACTCCTTGGCCAACGCCCAGAACGCGCTCGGTGAAGCCACGCTGACCTCGCCCATCGACGGCACGGTCGCATCCGTGAACCTGACCGTCGGGCAACAGGTCTCCGGCGGCAGCACGTCCTCCTCCAGCGGCGGCAGCTCGGGCGGCGGCGGGCAGGGCGGCGGCGCCGGCGGCGGGGGCCAGGGCGGCGGCGCGTCAACCGGATCATCCGGTTCTTCCAGTGCCAGCAGCAGTTCCGCGCAGGTCGTGGTGATCTCCACCAACACCTATGTGGTCAACGCGAGCGTGGACGACACCGAGGTCGGCCTGGTCAAGAACGGCGAGCAGGCCACCATCACGGCCAACGGCAGCACCCAGCCGGTGTACGGCACGGTCACCTCGGTGGCCATGCTGGCCAGCTCCTCCTCCACAGTGCCGAGCTACCCGGTGTCGATCGCCGTCACCGGCACGCCGACCGGCCTGCATCCGGGGGCCAGCGCGACCGTGGCCATCACGGTCAAGCAGGTCACCGACGCCGTCGTGGTGCCGACCGCCGCGATCCACTACGAGAACGGCAACGCGGTCGTCTACCAGATGGACGCGGGCAAGCAGGTCTCCAAGCAGGTCACCACCGGCATGACCTCCGGCGGCCAGACCCAGATCACCGAGGGCCTCAGCGACGGTGACCAGGTCGTGGTTCCCAGCCGTGCCACCGGAACCGGGACGACCGGCACCGGCCGTGGCACCGGGGGAACCGGTGGGACCGGCGGCCGCGGCGGGGGCACCGGCGGCCTCGGGGGCGGCGGTTTCGGCGGCGGGACCGGCGGTCTCGGCGGTGGCGGTGGCTTCGGCGGCGGGGCTCGCCAGGGGAACGGCGGCTGAGCCATGAGCCTCGACATGACCACGCCGATCCCACCCGTGATCGGCGGCCCCAAGACGGTCATCGGCATCCAGGACGTCACCAAGATCTACCGGACCGGCTCGGTGGAAGTGGCCGCGCTCGGCGGCGTCTCGCTGCGCATCGACGAGGGCGAGTACGTGGCGATCATGGGCCCGTCCGGCTCGGGCAAGTCCACGCTGATGCACATCATCGGCTGCCTGGACGTGGCCACCGACGGCAGTTACTTCCTGGCCGGCGAGGACGTCAGCGGGCTGACCGAGAACGAGCTGGCGGTGATCCGCAACAAGCGCATCGGCTTCGTCTTCCAGCAGTTCAACCTGCTGACGTCGTTGACCGCCTGGCGCAACGTGGAGCTGCCGCTGAGCTACGCCGGCGTGCCCAAGGCCGAGCGCAAGCGCCGGGCCGTCGCGGAGCTGGAGCGAGTGGGCCTCGGCGACCGCGTGGAGCACAAGCCGACCGAGCTGTCCGGCGGCCAGCAGTCCCGCGTGGCGCTGGCGAGGGCCCTGGTCAACGCCCCGGCGCTGATCCTGGCCGACGAGCCGACCGGCGCGCTGGACTCCAAGGCCACCGCCGACGTGCTCAACGTCTTCGCCGACCTGCACCGGGCCGGCCACACCATCGTGCTCATCACGCACGAGGAAGACGTCGCTGCCCGCGCGCAGCGGGTCGTCCGGCTGCGGGACGGGCTCATCGAGTCCGACACCATGAATCTCGTCGGGGGTGCCTGATGGGATGGCTCGAAACCTTGCGGACCAGTTGGGACGCGATCAGATCGCATCGGCTGCGGTCCGGCCTGACCATGCTCGGCATCCTGATCGGCATCGCCGCGGTCATCCTGACCGTCGGCCTCGGTGAAGGCGCGCAGCAGCAGGTCAGCAGTGCCATCAACGCCTTGGGTACCAACCTGCTCGTGGTCACGCCCGGCAGCACGACGACCGGTGGCGTGCGCGGCGGCTCCGGCACCGCGTCCTCGCTCACCGCGAGCGACGCGACAGCGTTGGGGGACAAGACGGTCGCGCCGGACATCAAGGCCGTGGCCCCGAGCAACAGCCGCTCCGAGTCGCTGACCGCCGGCTCCACCAACTGGACGACCTCGGTCGTCGGCACGACCCCGGACTGGCTGAGCGTGCGGGCCCGCACCGTCTCGGAAGGACGGTTCCTGAGCAATCAGGACATCAGCGGCGAAGCGGCCAATGTCGTGCTCGGACCGTCGACCTCCCAACAGCTGTTCGGCTTCGCCGATCCGGTCGGGCGAACGGTGACCATCGGGACGATTCCGTTCACGGTGGTCGGCGTGCTGGCTTCCGAGGGAACCTCGTCCGCGCAGAACCAGGACGACCAGGCCGTGGTGCCGATCAGCACCGCGTCCGACCGGCTCTTCGGCGGCGCGACCCGCACCTCGGTGCAGTCGATCTACGTGGAGGCCACGTCCGCGGACACCCTGTCGGCCGCCTACCAGGAGGCCACCCAGGAGCTGCTGACCCTGCACCACGTGGCCGAGCCGACCGCGGCCGACTTCACCATCGCCAGCCAGGAGTCGCTGCTGACCACCGCGACCTCTGTGAGCAAGACGCTGACCATCCTGCTCGGCGGCGTGGCCGCGCTGTCCCTGCTGGTCGGCGGCATCGGCGTCATGAACATCATGCTGGTGTCGGTGACCGAGCGGATCCGCGAGATCGGCCTGCGCAAGGCGCTCGGCGCCAGCCCCACCCTGATCCGCCGGCAGTTCCTGGTGGAGGCGAGCGTGCTCGGCCTGGCCGGCGGCATACTGGGGGCGCTGCTGGGGATCGTGGGCGCGCTGGTGCTGCCGGGGCTGATCTCGTCGACCATCACCGTGTCCCCGACGGCCACCGTGCTGGCCATCCTGACCTCGATCGCCATCGGCATGGCCTTCGGCGTGTACCCGGCCAGCCGGGCCGCCCGACTGGCCCCGATCGACGCTCTCCGTAGCGAATGAGCTGGAGCCCAACGATGTCCGTGCAGATCCGCAAGGCCGCCCTCGGCGTCATGGCCGGCGCTTTGGCGTTCACGCTGGCCGCGTGCGGCGGCTCGTCGCCCGCCGCGCAGTCGCCCGGCAGCAACACCAAGGCCCCCGGCACCAACCGTAACGGCGGCGGCGCGCCGCCCGGGGTGTTCGGCAGCATCGCCGCGGTGTCCGGCCAGACGCTGCAGGTGCAGAACCCGCAGAGCGGTCAGACCGCCGTCACCTACGACGGGTCGACGAAGATCACCAACTCGGTGGCCGGCACGCTGGCCGACGTGACCTCCGGCGCGTGCGTGAGCGTGGTCGGGACGTCCACCGGCCAGGGACAGCCGGTCGGCGCCACGGCTGTGACGATCACTCAGGCCGGGGCCAACGGCTGCAGCTTCGGCGGCGGTCAGCGGCCGTCCGGCTCCAACGAGCCGCGGCCGTCGAGCTCGAACCGGCCGCGGCCCAGCGGCAGCAACGGTCCTCGGCCCAGCACCGGCAACAACCCGGCCGGTGGCCCGCGCGCCTTCGGGGCCGTGACGGCGGTGTCGGCCAACGGCTTCACCGTGCACTCGACCTTCGGCAGCAATGCCACCGACGTGACGGTGAACGTCACGTCGGCGACGACGTACACCAAGACCGTGAGCGCCGACCCGACCGCGCTTGTCGTGGGCGCATGTGTTGCGGCGCAAGGCAAGGCTGACGACACCGGCGCGGTCGCGGCGACCGCCATCGCCGTCAGCAAGGCCGGTCCGAACGGCTGCACCGGCGGTTTCCGCGGCGGTCGTGGCGGCTTCGGCGGCGGCCGGGGCAACGGGGGCGGCGGCAATGGTGGTGGCAATGGCAACGGCTGAGCGGAAAAGACGAGGGTTCCGCCGCTCCCGGCTGGTGATCGGCATCGTGGTGCTGGTCCTGCTCGGCGGCGGGGCGGTGGCCTACGCCGCGACGCGAAGCGACGATCCCTCGTACCGGACGACCACCGCCGGCCCGGCCAAGGTCACGTCGGTGCTCAACGGCACCGGCACCGTGCAGCCGGTGTCCCAGGCGACGGTCACCTTCCCGGTGTCCGGGCAGGTCGCGGCGGTGAGCGTGAAGCAGGGCGACACGGTGACCTCCGGCCAGGTGCTGGCCCAGCTCAACACCACCACGCTGTCCGGGCAGGTCAGCTCGGCCCAGTCCACCTTGGCCAACGCGCAGGCCAAGCTGGCGGCCGACCAGACCAGCCAGACCACGTCCGTGCAGACGCCGTCTTCGAGCGGCTCCTCGTCAGGCGGCGGCGCTTCGTCCAAGCTCACGCAGCTGCTGAAGTCCATCTCCACCGGGCAGAACGCCGTGCGGGGCGCGCAGCAGAAGGTCGACGCCGACCTGCAACTGGCCGGGGCGGCGCTGAAGCACGCCCAGACCACGTGCCCGGACGTCATCAAGCAGCTCGGCACGACGGGGTCCACCCCGCCGGCAACCACCAGTTCCACTGATCCGACGCCGCCGACCACGACCACCACGCCACCGCCGCCGGCCGCGCCGCCGGTGAGCGTCACCGACTGCACCGAGCTGTTGCAGCAGGTCCAGGACGCGCAGGCCAAGACCGCGGCCGACGAGACGGCGCTGAGCCAGGCGGAAGCGGCGCTGTCGACC
>DATJJB010000577.1:0-5423 GCA_035492655.1 Kutzneria sp.
ACATGAACTGCTCCGGCAAGCACGCGGCCATGCTCGCGACCTGCGTGGCCAACGGCTGGCCCACCGAGAACTACCTGGATGCCGACCACCCCCTCCAGCTGGCCGCCCGCGCCGCCCTGGAGGACCTGGCCGGTGAGACCGTCGGCGCCATCGGCGTCGACGGCTGCGGGGCCCCGCTGTTCGCGATCACGCTGACCGGCCTGGCCCGCGCGTTCGGCCGGCTCGCCGCCGCCCCAGCCGGCACTCCCGAGCATCGCGTCGCCCGCGCGATGAGCCGGCACCCCGAGTGGGTCGGCGGCACCGGCCGCGACGTCACGGACCTGATGCGCGGTCTGCCCGGCGCGGTGGCCAAGGACGGGGCCGAGGGCGTCTACGGCATCGGCCTGCCGGACGGCTCGGCGGTGGCCATCAAGATCGCCGACGGCTCCAACCGGGCCCGACCCGTGGTGCTGGTCGAGGCGCTGCGCCGGCTCGGCGTGGACGTGACCACGGTGGAGGGTTTGGCCGACGTCCCGGTGCTCGGGCACGGCCTGCGCGTCGGTGCGGTACGTCCCGCTTTCGTAATGGCCGTGGCCTGAGCAGACGGGTTCCGAAATCCATAAACTTCAAGGCATGGAACCCGTCGTCGGCACCACCCCCAAGGTCGTCAAGTCGGAGCAGGAGTGGCGGGCCCAGCTGAGCCCGCAGGAGTTCGCCGTGCTGCGCAAGGCCGGCACCGAGCGCCCGTTCGTCGGCGAGTACACCGACACCAAGACCGAAGGCGTCTACGAGTGCCGGGCCTGCGGGGCCGAGCTGTTCCGCAGCGACACCAAGTTCGACTCGCACTGCGGCTGGCCGTCGTTCTTCTCGCCGCTGGCCGGCGACAGCGTGATCCTGCGTGAGGACCGCGCGCTGGGCATGGTCCGCGTTGAGGTCCTCTGCGCCACCTGCCACAGCCACCTCGGCCACGTCTTCGAGGGCGAGGGCTACCCCACTCCGACCGACCAGCGGTATTGCATCAACAGTATTTCCCTGCGCCTCGTCCCCCAGACGGACGAAGCCTGAGCGACCCACCCTAAGGCTTCCTCAAGAGGCCTTGCCCGCGCTTTTCGGCGCGCCCACGATATGCGCTACCCGGAGCCGGAAAACGGCGAAGGGACGACGACATTATCGCCGCCGGCACCTGGGGAGGAGCCGGCGGGACCGGGGGTGTCGCCGGGCGCCGCGACTGGCTGGGGGTCGGCCGCGGGGCCCGGTGACCTCGGTCTGCGTGGTGTTTCGCAAGGCGAGACGCGTTGCGTCAACGGGGTAGGTGACCCTACGGGGGTGGGGAAATGGGCCAGGAGCCGTGGGGACTGTCCGGAGAACAGTTCCTGCAAATCTATTGGATCGGCGTCGTCTGTGCGTTGGCGCTGGCCGTGCTGATCAGAATTCTGCCGACATTCTTCGGCCGCGCAAACGTCGGTGTGTGGCGGCCGGCCGCGGTGGAGACCGGCTTTCTCGCCGCCGGCCCGGACCGCGCGGTCCAGGCCGCCGCGGCCGAACTGCTGGCCGCCGGCGCGCTGCGGGCCGAGAGCACCGGCCTGGTCCGGGCCACCGGGCAGGCCGTGGTGCCGAGCCCGCTGGCCGCGCAGATCCTGGCGCGGGCCGCCGCCAGCCACACGCTGCGTGACATCACCAAGTACGTGCGCAGCCGGTCGACGCTGTGGGACATCGGCCACCAGCTGGCCGACCTCGGCCTGCTGGTGCCGGCACACATCGCGGCCCGCTTCCGCTATGCCTCGACCGTGCCGCTGCTGGCCGTGCTGATCGTGGGCTGTGTGCGGTTCGCCAACGGCTTCGGCCTGCACCGGCCAGTTGCCTTCCTCGTGCTGTCGCTGCTGGCCACGATCGTGCTGCTGATCTGCACGCTGAACTTCCAGCGGAGCCGGCCGTTGCGCACCCTCGCCGGCGGCCGTGCGCTGCGAGAGTTGCGCCGCGGCACCGTTCGTGACGCGGCTATGGCGGTCGCCCTGATCGGCGTCTCGGCGTACCCGGACACCCGGACCGCTGTGGCCCTCCAGAGGTCGATCGAGCCGGTGCGGCGGCGCTCGGGTGCAGGCGTCGGGACCGCCGCGGCCGGTGGCTTCTTCTGGGGCGGCGGCGGGGGCGGCTGTGGCAGCGGTGGCGGCGGTGGGAGCAGCTGCGGCGGGGGAGGCGGCTGTGGTGGTGGCGGGGGTTGTGGCGGATGAAGTCCTTGCCACGGCTCGGAGTCGGCATCGGGTGGCGGCCGGAGATCGATCTGACCGTCGAGCGTCTGACCGATGTCGACTTCGTCGAGGTGGTCGCCGAGAACCTCGGTCACGGCGACCTGCCCGAGTCGCTGCGGCTGTTGCGGGAACGCGGCGTGCCGGTGCTGCCGCACGCCGTTTCCCTGTCGCTGGGCGGGGCCGAGCCGTTGGAGATGGCCCGGGTCGAGCACCTCGGGGCCGTGGCCTCGGCATTGGACGCCCCGCTGGTCAGCGACCATGTGTGTTTCGTGCGGGCCGGCGGTCTCGACGCCGGGCATCTGATGCCGCTTCCGCGCACGCGTGAGGCCCTGGATGTGTTGGTGGCCAACGTTCTCCAGGCGCAGCGGGCGCTGCCCGTGCCGCTGGCGCTGGAGAACGTGGCCGCCCTGATCGACTGGCCGGACGCCGAGATGACCGAGGGCCAGTTCCTGGCCTCGCTGGTCGAGCGCACCGACTGCCGGCTGCTGATCGACGTGGCCAATCTCCATGCCAACGCCCACAACATCGGCACCGATCCGGCCGAGTTCCTCGCCACGCTTCCGTTGGAGCGCTTGGCTTATGTGCACGTCGCCGGCGGCGTGGAGCGTGACGGGCTCTATCACGACACGCATGCCCACGCCATGCCCGCCGCCGTGCTCGACCTGCTCGGCGAGCTGTGCGCCCGGGTTGACCCGCCCGGCGTGCTGCTCGAACGGGACGACGACTATCCGTCCGACGAGGAGCTCGCCGCCGAGCTCGCGGCCATTCGCGCCGTGTTGACATGAGCCGCTCGCAGCTCGCCGCCCAGCAGGCTGCTCTGCTTCGCGCCCTGTTGGCCGATGGGCCGTTGCCTGCTGGTTTCGACTCCGGTCGGCTGCGTGCGCAGGCCGACGCCTTGTTGTCCAAGCGTCGCCGCGTCATCTGGCACCTGCGCCCCGACCTCGCCGCCGAGCTTGGCGACCGCTTCGCGCCCCTGTTCGCCGACTATGCCTTGGTGCACCCCAAAACCGTGCAGGTGCGAATGCGTGAGGACGCCGAGCGGTTCGGCCTTTGGTTGGTGGCACAGGGACATCTCGCGCCGCCGCGCCGCTCGTGGTGGCGTCCGGGGCGTCGTTAGCCGAGCTTGCCCAGGATCTCGTGCAGCTTGCTGGTGAGCAGCTGCGGGCCGGCCGGGGTCGCCGTCACCCAGCGTTGGCCGGACGTCGTCGTGGTCTGCGTGAGCCAGCGACCTTCGGCCGTATCCCTTACCGTCAGCGGTGTTTCGGCTTGCCGCAGCCGTCCTTCGGTGCTGCGGGCGGCCGCCCACAGCTGGCTGACGCCCAGCACCGGCTCCGCCAGCAACGCCTTCAGCGCCCGCACATCCTGTGATTCGCTCCTGGGTTGGAAACCGTTCCAGGCATTCTCGTTGTCGGGGCGGGCTCCCGTGAAATCCGCCTCGCACACGTTCATCGAGCGACCCTGTGCCGGTTGCAGCACCGGCAGTTGCGCGACCACCGCCTCGACCACGTCCTCGGCTCGGATCGTCGACAGCAAGGCCCCTTCTCCCTCGCGAACCACCAGCACCGCCTCCCCGTCGCCCGCCGCCGCCAGCACGCCCCTTGTCCGCTCCGGCGAGCTGATCCACCCGAACACCTCGTACTCCGGCCGCGTCAACAGATGAAACGTCGCCCGCACCTCGTTCGGCACCCCGCCACCCGCCAGCAGCCCCCGCTCCGCCAACTCCGCCAGCACCTGCCGGTCGGCCTCGTGGCGCGCGTCCTCATCCATCCATTCCACTGTGGACACCAGCACCGGCGGCATCCGGTCGTGCCCTTCCCAGCGCCAGACCGCCCGCAGCGTCGCCATCGACAACTCGACGCGCTCCCTCAGCACAGCCAACCCCCAGTCAGCTTGTGTTGCCGATCAATTCGTCCTGTCCGCACGCCAAGCCGATCCTTGTCGGCCGTCGTGTGTTGGCCGTCAGTCCAGGCCGATCACCGTCGGTGTGGTGCGGGGGAGTTCGCCGATGAGCTCGTCGGAGTAGTCGTCCTCCAGGTAGGCCGCCGACTTGTGCTCCTTGTCCTCCTCCTTGCGGCCCTGGGCCCCGCCGGGCATACCGCTCGCGCCTTGGGTCCCGGGCGCGCCCGGCCGTCCCGCCGCCACCGTCGTACCGCCCGCGCCAGGCATTCCCACGCCGGTTCGGGCTCCTGGGCCCACCTTGCCCTCGGCCGCCGCTGCGCCGCCCGCCCCGGCCATGCCGCCGGTTCGGATTCCCCTCGCCCCGCCGGCCGCGCTGCCCCTTCCTCCGGTGCCGTAGCCGCTTGGGTTGCCCTCTGCGTCGTATCCGCCCGCGCCTCCGCCGAAGGGCGCGCCGACCGCTCCGCCGTCAAGGCCGCCGCCCATTCCGGTGCCCGTGCCGGTGCCGCCAGTGCCGCCGCCCGTAGACGTCGGCCAGCCGGTGCCCGGTGCCGTGGGTCCGCCCGACCAACCTTGGGTGCTCGTCGGGCCCGAACCTGTGCCCGTGTTCGGCAGGCCGCCCGTTCCCGGGCCCGGCGTGCCCATGCCGTTCGGCGTCCACTGCGACGATCCCGGTCCGCCGCTGTAGTGCGACACCGGCGCGTTCGGGCCGCCTGGTCCGTTGACGCTCTCCGTTCCTCCCGGCCCCGGCCCGCCCGGCCCCGTCTGCTGCGGCGCCAATGCCACATCCGAGCTCGACCCGCTCGGGTCCCCGTACTCGTTCGGCATGTTCGTCCGGTTGTACGAGCTCGCGTTCGCGTAGTTCGAATACGCCGTCACGTTCGCGTTGGCCTTCTCCGACCACTCCTGCACCTTGTTCGCGTACCCGCCACCCGTGAACAAACTCAGCCCGCTCGCGTCGCTCACCATGTCCCCGAACGACGCCGACGGCGGCTGGTTCGGCACGTCGTGCACACTCGTCTTGGCCACCCCGAACGACTCCGTCTGCCGCCCCATCAGATCCTGGTGCGTCGTCAGCGCCTGCTGCCCATCCCGAAACGCCCGCAACAACGGCGCCGCCCCCGCCTGCGCCGCTTCCGAGGCATCCCCCGTCCAGGCCGCCCCCATCTTCATCACCAGCGCCATAGCCTGGCTCTCACGTTCCTGGTGCGACTGAGCCAGCGAAGCCGAGGCGGCTCGGGCATCCTGCAAGCTGCCCGTGCCCGGCCCCTGTGTGAGGGCGTGGTGGATGTCTCCCGG
>DATJJB010000578.1:0-8379 GCA_035492655.1 Kutzneria sp.
CGTTACGCCACCCAGTTGACCAACGCGGCGCGGGAGGTGCTGCGCCGGTGTGTCACCGACGTCTACCGACGCACGGGCGTGCTGGTCTTCCCGATGACGGCGCCGACCCTGGTGGAACTGTCGAGCGGCAAGATATCGCCGTCGCGGACCCATTCCGACGTGGTCGACTTCATCCGGAACCACGAGACGTCGGCGATCGGGATTGCCGGGCCGCGCGGTGCGGGCAAGTCGACGCTGATGGAGGCGGTCCGCGGTACCGAGGACCTCGTCACCCACCACGTGCTGCTGACGGCGCCGGTGAAGTACGACGCGATGGACTTCACGCGACGGCTGTTCGCGCAGGTGGCGCGGGAAATCATCGCCAGGTCTGGCTACAGCGTGGAAGCGGAGCACCGGGCACGACGCCGGCGGTTCCGAACACAGCGGGCCATCCGCAACGCGCTGACGGCGGGACTGCTCACGGTCCTCGCCTGCGCGGTGTTCCTCTGGGCGATCGACAGCAACAGCCCGTCGGCGTGGCAGTGGCAGACGACGCTCGGCATCGCCGCCACGGTCCTGTTGACCCTGATCGTCCTCGCCCCAATGGTCTCAGCCGTTCTGCACGGGAACCGGCCGGCACAGTTCACCGTGCCGCGGTCCGTTCGGCTCGCGGTCGACGACCTCGAGGATCTGGCCTGGAGCCTGGAGCACGGACAGAAGGAATCCAGCTCGCTGAAGCTGCTGACCGGACTGCTGACGCTCGGCGGCGAGGACAGCGTCACACGAAAGCGGCGGGAGCGGTCGCTGCCGGAGCTGGTGGCCGACTTCCGGGAGATGCTGACGCAGTTCTCCAGGGACCGGAAGGATCCGAGCACGGCGCGGTTCGTCGTCTTCATCGACGAGCTGGACAAGCTGGCGAGGGTGGAGGATCTGACCGAGGCGGTCAACGGGATCAAAGACCTGATGCACATCCCGGGCGTGCACTTCGTCGTGTCGGTGTCGGTGGATGCGCTGGTGCAGTTCGAGCAGCGGGGGATGGCGGCGCGGGACGCGTTCGACTCGACGTTCGACACGGTGTTCCGGATGCGGGGACTGACCCTGACCGAGTCGAAGGACATCCTGGAGGGCAGGGTGGCGAACTTCCCGACGGTGCTGACGCACGGATGCCACGTGTGGTCGGGAGGGCTGGCCCGGGATCTGCTGCGGACGGCTCGACGGTGTGTGGAGATCCACCGCAGGGACGGCAACGTCGCGGAGATCATGCGGACGGCGGTGACGGAGGATCTGCTGGGGCTGATCGACAACGCCTTGCGGGCGGCGGACGCGGACGGGCGCTACCTGTGCGCGCTGAGGCAGGCGGTGCTGGCGGTGGCGGAGGGGAAAGCGGATCCGAGAAGACGGCTGCCGAAGGGGAACGGGAACCAGGTGGCCCACGTGGTGGCGGTGGGACTGGCTCTGCTGAGCTGTTTTCACGGCTGGGCGCCGGACGATCCCCGCTGGGAGAAGCCGCCGGCGTGGGACGGCTGCATGGAAGCGCTCGCCGAGGCCATGGCGGTGCGGGCGGAGCCGCCGGTGATCAGGGACCGGGCGTTGCGGAAGGCGAAGGCGTTGGTGTCGGTGGCGATGGCATGAGAAAGGGCCCCGTCCGACGGACGGGGCCCTTCAACAGCAACGGGAAACTCAGTCGACGCCCTGCATCTTGCGGGAGATGGCCGGGGCCAGGAACAGCAGGCCGATGGCCAGGACGACCGTCACGCCGCCGACGATGCCGAAGTACGGGATCTCCGTCTGCGGGGTGGCGAACGGGACGATCTGGGCGGAGATGCCCTGGGCCGCGGCGTCGGAGAGGAACCAGAGGCTCATCATCTGGGCGCCGAAGGCCTTGGGGGCCAAGCGGGTGGTGGCCGACAGGCCGACGGGGGAAAGACAGAGCTCGCCGATGATGACGATGAAGAAGCTGCCGACGAGCCAGAACGGGCTGACCTTGGCGTCGGGGCCGTACAACGCGGCCGGCAGGATCATCAGCAGGTACGAGAGGCCGGCCAGGCCGAGGCCGAGGGAGAACTTGACCGGGGTCGAGGGCTGGCGGGAGCCGAGTTTGGTCCACAGCAAGGCGAACAGCGGCGCGAAGACGACGATGAAGCCGGGGTTGAGGGTCTGGAACCACGAGGCCAGCAGGGGCAGGCCGCCGATGTGGAGGTCGGTGCGGTTGTCGGCGTAGTCGGCCAGCACGACCGAGCCCTGCTCCTCGATCATCCAGAAGAACAGCGAGGCGATGAACAGCGGGATGTAGGCGATCACCCGGGACCGCTCCACCGACGTGACCTGCTTGCTGCGGATCATGGTCACGAAGTAGGCGGTGGGCAGGATGAGGCCCAACGCGCTGATCACGTTGATGACCAGCTTGACGGTGAACAGGCCGGCCAGCACGACGCCGACGAAGGCCACCACGACGATGACGGCGCCGATGCCGATGCGGGTCAGGACCTTGCCGCGCTCCTCGGCGGTGAGCGGGTTGCCGGGGGCGTCGCCGACGCCGGCCAGGCGCTTGCGGCCGAAGACGTAGATCACCAGCGCCAGGAACATGCCGACGGCGGCCACGGAGAAGCCGAGGTGGTAGCTGTACTTCTGGCCGAGGGTGCCGACCAGCAGCGGGGCGACCACGGCGCCGAGGTTGGTGCTCATGTAGAAGATCGAGAAGCCGGCGTCGCGACGACGGTCCTTCTCGTCGTAGAGGCCGCCGACCATGTTGGAGATGTTCGGCTTGAGCAGACCGGTGCCGATGGTGATCAGCAACATCGACACGTACAGCGCGGCCACCCCCGAGGGGAACGACAGCGCGATGTGCCCGAACATGATCAGCACGCCGCCGAAGAGCACGGCCCGGCGCGAGCCGAGGACGCGGTCGGCCAGCCAGCCGCCGACGACGCCGGACATGAACACGCTGGCGCCGTAGATCGACATCAGGCTCTTGGCCAGTGTCGGATCCAGCCCGAGGCCGCCCTCGTTGAGCTTGCTGTACATGAAGAACAGCAGGATCGCGCGCATCCCGTAGTAGGAGACGCGCTCCCAGAACTCGGTGAAGAACAGCGGCCCGAGAGCGGCGGGGTGGCCGAAGAAGCCCTTTTGGGGCGGCTTCGCGCTCTCAACGGTGGCGCTCAACCGACTACCTCCTGTGGTGCACGCTCAGTCAATACGACGTTCACTCAACGTCGTGAGTCGCACCATAGCGCGCGGCCGTCCGAGCCCGTTGCCACCCCGTCAGCTTCTGGCCGAAACCCGAGGTCAGAGCGACGCCGACGATGACGAGGCCGGCCGAGGCGATCGCGACGCCGGACATTTTCTCGTGCAGCACCAGCGCCGACGATGACATTCCGAACACGGGCACGAGCAGAGAGTAAGGAGCAACGGTCGTTGCGCCGTAGCGACGAATGAGCATGCCCCACAAGCCGTAAGCGACGAGGGTGGACAGCCAAGCGACGAAGCCGAGGGAGAACAGGGCCGGGAAGGTCACGTGGGTCAGCGCGTGCAGGTCCGGCCCGACGCCCTCGACCAGCAGCGACAGCGCGAGCATGGGCAGCGGCGGCACGACGCTGACCCACACCATGAACTTGAAGGCGTCCGGCGGCGCGGCCTTGCGGGTGGCGACGTTGCCCAGCGCCCAACTGGCCGCGGCGGCGAGCACCAGCACGAACGCCAGCAGCGGGCTGGCCTGCCCGTAGTCGAGCGCCACCAGCCCCATGCCGAGCAACGCGATGACCATGCCGGCGATCTGCCACCGCCCCGGCCGCTCCCCCAGCAGCAGCGCGGCGAAGCCCATGGTGAACACGGCCTGCGACTGCATCACGAGCGACGACAGACCGGCCGGCATGCCGAGGTGGATACCGAGGAACAGCAAGCCGAACTGGAAAGCGCCGATCGACAGGCCGACCGCCAGCACCCAGCGCCACCGCACCTGCGGCCGGCCGATGAAGAGCACCGCCGGCAGGGCGGCGACGGTGAAGCGCAGCGCAGTGAACAGGAACGGCGGGAAGGACTCCAGGCCGATGTCGATGACGACGAAGTTGATGCCCCAGATGAGGGCGACGGCAACCGCCGCGAGCAGGTGACGAGGGTGCATGGGGCCAGGATCGGCGGCCGATCAGTTAAGCACCAGCAAATAGTTCTTCACGGTTGGCGGTAGCATTGCTACATGATTGACCTGGGTCGGCTGCGGGCGTTGCACGCGATCGCCGTCTACGGCTCGGTGAACGGGGCCGCGGCGGCGCTGGGCTACACGCCGTCGGCGATCTCGCAGCAGCTGAACAAGCTGGAGCGGGAGACGCAAACCACACTGCTGGAGCGCCGCGGCCGTGGCGTCGTGCTGACCGATGCCGCCCAGGCGCTGGCCGACACCGCGGCCGAGGTGCTGAAACTGGTCGAGCAGGCGGAGATCCAGCTGGAGGAGCAGCGCGGCCAACCGGTCGGCAACGTGGCGCTGGGCGCGTTCGCGACGGGCTGCCGCGGCCTGCTGCCGTCCGTGGTCTCCGAGTTGATGGTCGAGCACCCGGCGCTGGACGTGACCGTGGTGGAGATCGACCCGCCGGGCGCGGTGACGGCGGTGCAGCGCGGCGAGCTCGACGTGGCCGTGGTGCACGACTGGCAGATCGCGCCGCTGGCCATGCCGGACGATCTGGCCCGTGAGGTGATCGGCGAGGACGTGGCCGATCTTCTGGTCCCGGCCGATCACCGGTTGGCCGGTCGGAAGGCCGTCACGGCCGAGGATCTGGTGGGCGAGCGGTGGCTGTGCCAGCCGCCGGGATCGATCTGCCACGACTGGCTGGTGGCCACCGTGCGCTCGACCGGCCACGAGCCGGCGGTGTCCTACGTGGTCCCGGAGTACCAGAGCCAGCTGGAGTTCCTGCGCGCCGGCATCGGGATCGCGCTGATGCCCCGGCTCGGCCGCGCTCCGCTGCCGGCCACCGTGGTCGCGGTGACGCTGGAGCCGGTGCCCACCCGCCGGTTGTTCACGGTGTGGCGGGAGCGCACAAGTCGTCGGCCGGCGATCAAGGCGACCGCCGACGCGCTCAGGCGCGTGACAACCCGAGCCCTGTCGGCGACAAGCCGGGACCGGTGACGCGTCCGGTCCACAGGTCACCGGTACTGTCCTGTTCAGTTGGCGAAGGGAGTGAGCCCGTGCCCGGACGGCAGATCACGCTCGCGGAGGTGGCCCGGCACGCCGGGGTCTCGCTGGCCACGGCGTCACGGGTGATCAACGGCAGCGATCGGCAGGTCAGCGACCCGCTGCGGGACCGGGTGATGGCCAGCGCCGACTCGCTCGGCTACCTGCCCAACGCCTCGGCGCAGGCGTTGGCGCGCAACAGCAGCTCGCTGGTCGGGCTGGTGGTGCACGACATCGCCGACCCCTACTTCTCCAGCATCGCCGCCGGTGTCACCCGGGTGGCCGAGGACGCCGGTCTGGTGGTGGTGCTGGGCACCACCGCCCGCAGCGCCGACCGCGAGCGGGAGCTGTTGGCCACGCTGCGCGGGCATCGGGCCAAGGCGGTGGTGATGATCGGCAGCCGCAGCACCAGGCGGACCGTCACGGCCAAGCTGGCCGACGAGGTCGCCGCGTTCACCGAGCAGGGCGGCCGGGTGGCCTGCGTGTCGCAGGCCAAGCTGGCGGTCGACACGGTGGTGCCGAGCAACCGGGCCGGGGCCAAGGCGCTGGCGGTGGCGCTGGCCGAGCTGGGGCACCGCAAGTTCGTCGTGCTCGGCGGGCCCGAGGAGCTGCTGACCAGCCGGGACCGGGTCGGGGGTTTCCGGGCGGGGCTGGCCGATTCCGGCGTCGCGCTGCCCGACGAGTCCATTCGGTACGGTGAGTTCACCCGCGACGGCGGCTACGACACGGCGACCGAACTGCTGGCCGAGGGCACCGACGCGACCTGTGTCTTCGCCGTCAACGACGTGATGGCGCTGGGCGCGATGGCGGCCATGCGGGCGGCCGGCATGCGGGTGCCGGACGACATCTCGGTGGCCGGCTTCGACGACATCCCGACGCTGCGGGACGTCTCCCCCACGCTGACCACGGTCCGGCTGCCGCTGGAGGAGATGGGCGCCCGGGCGGCGCACATGGCCCTTGGCGATCACGACGGCAGCCCGCGCACGGTGCGCATCGCGGCCGAGGTCGTGCTGCGGGAAAGCACCCGCAAGCTTTGATCCTGTTGCGGACCGCCACCCAGTCGGTGGCCATCGCCGAGAACCGGATCGTCGCGGTCGGGCCGGCGGCCGACGAGCTGGGCATCACCGAGGTCGTTGATCTGGGAAGCGGTTTCCTGATGCCCTCGTTCGGCGACGGGCACGCGCATCCCGTGCTGGGCGGCCTGGAGCGGCAGGGTCCGCCGATCACCGACGAGTCCACTGTGGACGGCATCGTGGCCGCGGTCGGCCGCTGGGCCGACGAGAATCCGGGCGACGGCTGGATTCTGGGCGCGAGTTACGACCCGACGCTGGCCCCCGATGGGGCGTTCGACGCCCGCTGGCTGGACGAAGTCGCGCCAGACCGGCCGGTGGCCTTGCGGTCCCGGGACTACCACGCCGTGTGGTGCAACACTGCCGCCCTCCGAAAGGCCGGCATCAGCGAGGACACACCGGAGCCGCGGCTGGGGCGGATCCTTCGGCGTGCCGACGGCAGTCCACTGGGGACACTGCTGGAGTGGCACGCCTGTGATCTCGTGCTGGAGCTGATTCCGCCACAGCAGGATCTCGTTGCGGCGCTGGAGGAAGCCGGCCGGACCTACACCGCCAAAGGCGTCACGTGGGTGCAGGATGCCTGGGTCGAGCCGGCCATGGTGGACGCGTATCTCCTTGCCGTGGAACAGGAACGGCTGTTGTTCCGGGCGGATCTGGCCCAGCGGGCCGATCCCGACCACTGGCGGAAGCAGGTCGCCCGGTTCGCGACCCAACGGGAACGGGTCAAGCGCTTCGGGCGGGACATGCTCACGGCTCGCACCGTGAAGTTCTTCGCCGACGGGGTGATCGAGACCGGCACGGCGTCGATGCTGGAGCCGTACGTGGATGTGCCGCATTCGCAAGGGATGCCGGTGTGGTCGCCGGCCGAGCTGGCCGCCGCGATCACGGCGTTCGACGCCGAACGGTTCCAGGTTCACGTGCACGCCATCGGCGACGCGGCCGTGCGAGCGGCCCTGGACGCCGTCGAACGGGCGCGCAACGCCAATCCGGACTGGGATCGCCGGCCGGTGATCGCCCACGTGCAGCTGGTGGATCCGGCGGACCTGCCCCGATTCGCCGAGCTGGGTGTGATCGCGACCGTGCAGCCGCAGTGGGCGCAGACCGATCCGCTCATGACGGAACTCACCATCCCCCGGCTCGGCCCGGTCCGCGCCGACCGGCAGTATCCGTTCGCCACGCTGGCCCGGCTGGGCACGCGGCTGGCCTTCGGCAGCGACTGGCCGGTCAGCCCGGCCGATCCGCTGGCGGGCCTGCGGGTCGCGATCACCCGGGAGTGGCTGCCCGGCGAGCGGTTGGACGTGGCGCAGGCGTTCGCCGCGCAGACCACCGGCGTCGCCTGGCAGGCGCAGGCCGAGGGCGAGTGGGGCGAGATCGCCGTGGGCCGCCGTGCTGACCTGGTGTGCCTGACCGGTGACCCGGCGCACACGCCACCGCACGAAATCTTCGTGACGGACACGTGGCTGTCCGGCCGTCGCACATACGCAGCCCTTACACTGGACCACGACGTGCCACGTTCACCATCTGAGGAGTGACTGTCTCCGTGCCTGACGCGCGGTCACCTGGCCACAGTAGTGAGCCGGGGGAAAGCCCCGGCTGCGATACGACCCCGGTCCCGGACGTGAGTTCGCGATGACCGGCTACCTTTTCGACGTCCTCTGTCTGCTCGCCGTGCTGCTGCTGACCGCGGCCAACGCGGTGTTCGTGACGGCGGAGTTCTCCCTGACCACGCTGGAACGCAGCCAGGTCGACACGGCGGTCGCCCAGGTCGGCGACGCGCGTTCGCGCACGGTGCAGAAGGCGCACCGCACGCTGTCCTTCCAGCTCTCCGGCGCTCAGCTGGGCATCACCCTGGCCACTTTGGTCACCGGTGCCCTGGCCGAGCCGGCGCTGGCCGACCTGATCGAGGTGCCGCTGACGGCCATCGGTATGCCGGCCGGCGGCGCCGAGGCCGTGGGGGCGGCGTTGGCGCTGCTGCTGGCGTCGGCGCTGTCGGTGGTGCTGGGCGAGCTCGTGCCGAAGAACCTGGCGATCGCCCGGCCGATGCAGGTCGCCCGCGCGGTGGCCGGCTTCCAGTACGCCTTCTCCCGCGCCTGCAAGGCCCCGATCACCGTGCTCAACGGCTCGGCGAACTGGATCGTGCGGCGGTTCGGCGTGGAGCCGGCCGAGGAG
>DATJJB010000579.1:0-14286 GCA_035492655.1 Kutzneria sp.
AACCCGATGTGCGCGACGTGCGGGTGTGAGGACCACTCCCACGGCACGGTGATCAACCTGGAGGAGCGGCTGCTGGCCCGCAACGACCACCTGGCCGGCCACGTGCGGGAGTGGTTGGCCGGCATCGGCGTGCGGGCCTACAACCTGATGAGCTCCCCCGGCTCCGGCAAGACCACGCTGCTGGAGCGGACCGTGCGGGAGCTGGGCGTGCCGTGCTCGGTGATCGAGGGCGATCAGGAGACCGCCTTCGACGCCGACCGCATCCGTGCCACCGGTGTGCCGGCCGTGCAGGTCAACACCGGGGCCGGCTGTCACCTGGACGCCGTGATGGTGCGCAAGGCGCTGGCCGAGCTCGACCCGGCCGCCGGCTCGGTGGTGTTCGTGGAGAACGTCGGCAATCTCGTCTGCCCGGCGCTGTTCGACCTGGGCGAGACCGGGCGGGTGGTGATCCTGTCGGTGACCGAGGGCGAGGACAAGCCGCTCAAGTACCCGCATCTGGTGCGAACCGGCGACGTCGTGCTGCTCAACAAGGTGGATCTGCTGCCGTACCTGGACTTCTCCGTGGAGCACTTCCTGCGCTGCCTGCGGCAGGTCAATCCGCACGCCCCGGTGTTCCCGGTGTCGGCACGGACCGGCGAGGGCCTGTCCGACTGGTACGGCTGGCTGTCAGGCCCGTCAACAGGAACAGGCTGAGGGCCACGGCGGCGATGGTCAGCGCGTAGTCCTCGGCCGGGGCGTCGACCAGGTTCCGCGCGTAGGTCAGCACCAGGCCCGCGTACAGCAGGGGCAGACCCAGGTCGAGCAGGAACCGCCACATCGGTCGAAGGATGGCACCGCAAAACCGGGTGCGGCGGGGTTCGCCGGTGATGTTGCATGATCGGATGAGCCCCTTGGACTTGTTGCGGGACGCGGTGGCACGAACCGGCGCAGTGACCCTTGACCGCCCGGCGACCGGCCTGAGCCATGACGACGCCGACGACGTGGCCGGCACCATCGCCACCGACAGCGCCCGGGGCTTCGACCCGTTCCCCCTGCTGCGGGCCTGTCATGCCGCCGGGGCGCGGGTCGTCGTGATCGGGCAGGTCGCCGGCATCCTGCACGGCTCCCAGGAGCTGACCGGCGACCTCGACCTGCTCTGGTCCGGCTCCCCCGCCCAGGCGCCGGCTCTGGTCGCCGCGTTCTCCTCCGTCGGCGCCGAGCTCGTGGACGACGACCTGCGGCCCGTTCCACTGGCCGCGCCGGCGTTTCTGCTGCCCAAGGTCCAGTTCTCGTCGGCCGAGGCCAGCGGCGACCTCTGCACGCCGGCCCTGCCGTGGGGTTCGTTGGACGTCGGCGCCTTCCTGGACCGTGCCCTGTCCGTGTCCGATGTGGACGGTCTGGTGGTGCACTACCTGCGCCGCGACGACCTCGTGCTCATGCGCCGCGCCGTCGGCCGTCCCAAGGACATCCGTCGGGCCGAGGAACTTGACCGTCTGTAAGCGCCCTGGTGCCTTACATCGCGGTCATCGGCAGGCACTGATGGCGGCCTGACCGAGGCTGATGCCGCCGTCGTTGGTGGGCACGCGCCGGTGGGTGAGCACCCGGAAACCGTTGTCGGCCAACAGGTTCACCGCCCGGGTGTGCAGCAGCACGTTCTGGAAGACGCCACCGGACAGGGCGACGGTGCTCAAGCCGGCGCGGTCACGGGCCTGCTGACAGCCGGCGAGGATCGCGGCGGCGATGCCGTTGTGGAAGCGGGCGGCCATGACGGGGCGAGGTGTGCCACGGTCGTCGAGAATGGCGCGAAGTAGGTCGACGCCTTGCACGATCAGCTCATCAACGCGGACGGGGTAGGCGTCGGTGATGGCGGGGTCGGCGAGCTGTTCGAGCTCGACGGCGGCCTGTCCCTCGTAGTTGATCTCGTCACGGACGCCGAGCAGCGCGGCGGCGGCGTCGAACAGGCGACCGGCACTGGAGGTGAGCGGCGAGTTGATGCCCTTGTGCGCCAAGGAGACCACGGTTTCCCAGTCGGGATGCCAGCCGCGGATCTCGGTGCCGAGATAGGCGGCGGCCATGCGCCAGGGCTGCCGGATCGCGGCGGCGCCGCCGGGCATGGGCACGGTCGCGAGATGCCCGATCCGCTCATAGCCGGTGAGTGAGGCGAGCAGGAACTCGCCGCCCCAGATGGTGCCGTCGGGACCGTAGCCGGTGCCGTCGAAGGCCACGCCGATCACCGGCCCGGCCTCCTGGTTGTCGGCCAGGCAGGAGGCGATGTGGGCGTGGTGGTGCTGCACGCCGACGAGCTCGACCCCGGCCAACCCGAGCGCGTACTTGGTGGACAGGTAGTCGGGGTGCAGGTCGTGGGCCACCACCCGCGGCGTGATCTCGAACAGCCGGGAGAAGTGCTCGATGCCCTCGGTGAACGACCGGTAGGTCTCCAGGTTCTCCAGGTCGCCGATGTGATGCGAGAGGAAGGCGTGGTCGTCCTTGGCCAGGCAGAACGTGTTCTTCAGCTCCGCGCCGCAGGCCAGCACCGGCCGTTCGCAGCGCCGGGCCAGCGTCACCGGCTCCGGCGCGTAGCCACGGGACCGGCGCAGCACAGCGCCGGCCCGGACCACGGAGTCGTCGGTGCGGATGTGGATGGGCCGGTTGTGATCGAGCACCGCGTCGGCGATGCCGGCCAGCGGCGTGGCGTCGCGGTAGGCGATCGGCTCCTCGGACAGATTGCCGCTGGTCAGGACCATCGGCTCGGCGAGATCGCGGAGCAGCAGGTGATGCAGCGGCGTGTACGGCAGCAGCACGCCCAGGTACCGGTTGCCCGGCGCCACCGCCTCGGCCACCGGCGCGTCGGCCAGCCGCGGCATCAGCACGATCGGCCGCCGGTGCCCGGTCAGGTCGCGCAGCGACTGCTCGTCGACCTCGCACAGCTCCCGGGCCTGCTCCACGTCCGCGCACATGACGGCGAACGGCTTGTCCTCACGGTGCTTGCGGGCCCGCAGCTCGGCGGCCGCGGTGGGATGGGCAGCCGCCACCGCGAGGTGGTAGCCGCCGAGGCCCTTGATCGCGAGCACCTCCCCACGCTTCAGCCGGCGAACGGCGTCGGCCAGGGGATCCGAGGCGTCGCCGAGCGTCAGGCTGGGGCCGCAGTCGGGGCAGCAGGTGGGTTGGGCGTGAAACCTGCGGTCACCGGGATCCTCGTACTCGGCCTGGCACGGCCCGCACATCGCGAAGCCGGCCATGGTGGTCAGCGGCCGGTCGTAGGGGACGTCACGGACGATGGTGAAGCGGGGGCCGCAGTTGGTGCAGTTGACGAACGGGTACCGGTGGCGGCGGTCGGCCGGGTCGAACAGCTCACGCAGGCAGTCGTCGCAGGTGGCGGAGTCGGCGGAGACGAGGGTGTTGCGGGTGCCGTGGGCGGAGCTGAGGGCGATCTCGAAGCCGGTCAGACCGCGCGGCGGGGACTCGCTCACGCGGACGTGCTCGATGCGGGCCAGCGGCGGCGCGTCCCGCGCCAGCAGCGCCAGGAACTCGCCGACATCGGCCGGCGCGCCTTCGACTTCGACGAAGACGCCGGCGACGTCGTTGCCGACGCGCCCGGCCAGCCGCAGGCGCGTGGCCAGGGCATGCACGTAGGGCCGGAAGCCGACGCCCTGCACGACCCCGTCGACCCGGACGTCCCGGTGGATACGCCGGTCCACGTGGCCAGTGTCGCACCCGTTAGGGTCACCCGCCGTGAGCGAACCCGGATCGATCATCGACGCCACCGACGCGCTGTCCTCGGCGCCCGCGGCGGGCGCGCGCCGCTGCGCACCGCAGACCGGCCGGATCCGCTGGTATTTCGGGCCGATGGACTGCGGGAAGTCGACGCTGGCGCTGCAGATCGACCACAACCAGGCCCGCCAGGGCCGGCACGGCCTGGTGCTCGTGCGGCACGACCGGTCGGGCCGGCCGCAGATCTCCAGCCGGATCGGCATCAGCCGGCAGGCCACCGAGGTCGCCGACGGCGACGACCTGCGCCGGCTGGTGCGGTCGCGGTGGGCCGACGGGCAGCGGGTGGACTACCTGGTGGTCGACGAGGCCCAGTTCCTGTCCACCGAGCAGGTCGAGCAGCTGGCCGAGCTGGCCGACGACGCCCAGGTGGACGTGTACTGCTTCGGCATCGCCACCGACTTCCGCAGCCGCATGTTCCCCGGCGCGCGGCGGCTGTTCGAGCTGGCCGACGAGCTCAACCCGGTGCAGGTGGAGGTGCTGTGCTGGTGCGGCCTGCCGGGCCGGTTCAACGCCCGCGTCAGCGGCGGCCGGGTGCTGCGCGAGGGCGACACGGTGCTGGTCGCCGACACCGACCACGCCGACGAGGTCCGCTACCAGGTGCTGTGCCGCCGGCATTTCCGTCTCGGGGAGCTGGCCGCCGAGCCGGTGTCCCCCGCCCAGCTCAGCCTGACCTGAGGGCACGGTGACGGGTCGGCGGCCGGCTTCACTCGAACAGCGCTGCCGCACTGCCGCGCGTGTAAGACCCGAAACCGCTCAGGGGTCTTACACAGTGATGAGACAGTCGCGTCTGGGGGTCGGGAGTGGGTTTGACGTACGGCGTTGGGCGGGTACACGCGGTGATCGATGCAGCTCGTGGCGGGAGGCGCTCAGCGTGGAGCACTTCGGCCCTGGCATCGATCGGGGTCGGCGGCGCAGGGTCGAGCGGCATGGCCGTGGCCGTTGCGCCACCATGGACGCCGACGCGAGGCCGGCCCGGACGCGCGGATGTGCGCGTTCGCGCGGATGTGCGCGTTCGCGCGCCGCGGCGCTGTCGTTCGGGCACGTTCCAGGGGCCGTCATGGGCCGATAATCGCTTCGCGTTGGCCACCTATGCTACGCTCTGTCATCAGAAGACGGGAAAAATGTCACTCATTGATGGTCTTGCCGGCACGCTTGGTTGCGGAATGCAGTCAGCTGGCCGGCCGAGTCGGCCCAAAGCGACCCGGACTAGGCCGAACGAGTGATAGTTGCACTCGGTGGCTGGATAACGCGTCACGACGTCCGACCGATTGCATCCCTGAGACGGGACACTCTGGTTGACACGTGAACGACGTCACCCTGGGTGCCGAAACCCCTCACCGGGGAACGATTGGACCAGTCCCGTCGTTGCACTCGGTAAGCACAACCCGGGGCGCAAGCCCCGAGCCGAGCGAAAGGACACCGTCATGGCCGACCGCGTTCTGCGTGGTAGCCGGCTCGGTGCGGTCAGCTACGAGACCGACCGCAACCACGACCTCGCGCCGCGCCGGGCGGTGCGGTACGCGTGCCCGAAGGGGCACGACTTCGAGGTGCCGTTCTCCGACGACGCCGAGATCCCGCCGGTCTGGGAGTGCCGACTGCACGGCCTTGAGTCGAAGATCATGGACGGCAACGAGCCGGAGCAGAAGAAGATCAAGGCCCCGCGCACGCACTGGGACATGCTGCTGGAGCGCCGCAGCATCCCCGAGCTGGAGGAGCTGCTCACCGAGCGACTCGAGGAGCTCAAGGGCCGCCGCACCCGCACCGCCTGAGCCGGCGGGCGGGTGGGTGGTCCCCGCATGAGGCCACCGTCCCGCCCCACCGCCGGGTCGACACCGGACGCGAGGGATCCACTCCGAGCCCGCCGCAACCGAGCCCGCTCCACCACGAAGTGAACAGAGAACACCCCCTGGCCGCCGCTGCCAGGGGGTGTTCTCGTGTCTGCGGGCCGAGCTGGCGCTTGATGCCGACGGGCCGGCCAGCGATCGCCAGGTGTGTCTCGGCGGCACGGTCGGAGCGGCCGGGCCCGGGCCGGCGGGTGATGTGCCGGCCCGGGAGGCGTGCTCAGCGCTTGATCAGGCCGACCTGCTCCAGGCGGCGGCGGGCGCCCCACTTGGTGACGCGCCAGAGGGCCTCGCGGACGATGTTGCCGCTCATCTTGGACTGGCCGATGGCGCGCTCGGTGAAGGTGATCGGCACCTCGACGACCTCGAAGCCGGCCTCGATGGTGCGCCAGGTGAGGTCGATCTGGAAGCAGTAGCCCTGGGAGGCCACCGACTGGATGTTGATCTTCTCGAGGACCTCGCGGCGGAAGGCCTTGAAGCCGCCGGTGATGTCGCGGATCTTGGCGCCGAGGGCGAGGCGGGAGTAGAGGCCGCCGCCGCGGGAGATGAGCTCGCGGTACTTGGGCCAGTTCACCACGCGGCCGCCGGGCACGTAGCGGGAGCCGAGCACGAGGTCGGCGTCGGTGAGCGCGTCGAGCAGGCGGGGCAGGTCCTCGGGGCCGTGCGAGCCGTCGGCGTCCATCTCGACGATGACGCCGTAGTCCCGCTCCAGCGCCCAGCCGAAGCCGGCGACGTAGGCGGCGCCGAGGCCGGCCTTCTCGGTGCGGTGCAGGACGTGCACCCGGTCGTCGGCCGCGGCCATCTGGTCGGCGAGCTCGCCGGTGCCGTCGGGGCTGCCGTCGTCGACGACGAGGGCGTGCACCTCGGGCAGTGCCTCGTGCAGGCGGGCGACGATGGGGCCCAGGTTCTCCCGCTCGTTGTAGGTGGGGATCACCACCAGCACCTGGCCGAGCTCCGCGCGGGTGTCCGACTGGTCCGCCATCAAAGATCCTCTTCCGATGTACTCGTGTCGTCAGTTCGTGCCGGCGTCGACCGCTTGCGCAGGCGTGCGCCGATGGCCAGCGCCAACGCGGCCAGACCGGTCACGGACGCCACCCATTCGGGCCATGCGCCGAGCCGGGTGGCCAGCGTAGCGGTCGTGCGCAGCGGCACTGACGCCACCAGCGTCGCCGCCGTGTACAGCTCACTCCGCTGAGTGATCGACCCGTCGGGCTGGACGATGGCGCTGACCCCGCTGGTCGCCGAGACCGCCACCGCGCGGCCGTACTCCACCGCCGCGACCCGGGACATGGCCAGCTGCTGGTAGCTCATCTCACCAGGGCCGTACCAGGCGTTGTTGGTGGGGATGGCGAGCATTGTCGCACCGGCCCGCACCGCGTCGCCGACCACCTGGTCGTAGGCGACCTCGTAGCAGATCGCGACGCCGACGGTGGTGTTGTCGATGGCCAGCGCGCCGGGCTTGGTGCCGGGGATCATGTCGCGGGTGTCGGCGACGAACGGCGTGACCGCGGCGGAGATGTCACGCAGCGGGATGAACTCGGCGAACGGCACCAGCTTCTGCTTGGCGTAGCGGTCGCCGGGGCCGGTGTTCGGGTCCCAGACCTGCACGACGTTCTGGATGGTGGTGGGGTTCTCGATGAGCCGGCCGCCGATCAGGAACGGCACGCCGACATCGCGGATGGCCTGGGACAGCGCGCTGTCGTAGCGGGGATCGGGTTCCAGGTCGGTGGCGACCTCGGGCCAGACGACGATGTCGGGCTTGGTGACGCGGCCGGCCTTGATGTCGGCGGCCAGCTTCTCGGTGGCGGCGAGGTGGTTGCGGCGCAGGATCGGCGTGTCGTACATCAGGTTGATGCCGTCGTCGGGGGCGTTGCCCTGGATGATCGCCACGGTGCGGGTGCCGGCCTGTGCGTCGGTGCCGACCAGCGACCAGCTGGCCGCGCCGGCCACGACCGGCAGCACCACCAGGATCACCGGCAGGATCAACGCCCGGCGGCGGTCGCCGGCCCGCCAGCGCACGACGAGCTCGGTGGCGGCGGCGCCGGTGACCACGACGGCGAAGCCGAGCAACATGGTGCCGCCGATCGCGGCCAGCGGCAGGAACAGGCCCTCGGGCTGGCCGAAGGCCACCTTGCCCCAGGGGAAGCCGTCGAACGGGAAGTAGGTGCGCAGGACCTCGCTGCCCATGAACACCGCGGCCATCCACACCGGGCCGCCGCGCAGCGTGCTGACCACGGCCATCGCGGCGCCGGCGATCGCCATGTACAGCGACACCACGAACGACAGGCCGATCCACGGGAACGGGCCGAAGTCGGCGCCCAGGAAGCTCTGCAGCCAGGTCAGCAGCGGCATCACGAACGCCAGGCCGAACGCCAGGCCGTAGAGGAAGCCGCCGCGGGCGCTGCGGTGCCGCAGGGACGCCGCGAGCAGGGCGAATGCCAGTGGCGCGAGGTACCAGAGGGTGCGCGGCGGATAGCTGGCGTAGAAGATGCCGCCGCCGGCGAGGGCGGCGGCCAGCCGGATCAGCACGGGGGTAGCGCGGCGGCGTCGGGACGGCAGCGCGATCGAGGTGTCGGATTCCGACGTCACAGCGGGGGCGACCACCCGTTCAGCCTACGGGCCGCGTGTGAGACCCCGGTCCGGCAGTGGACACGGCTCGGTAAACACGGCTCACCGGGTGAGCGCGGCGCGCCTTCGGTCCAGCAGGGCGCACACCCCGACCCCGGCCACCAGGAATCCGACGCCGGCGGCGAGCAGGCGGGCTTCGGGATAGCCGTGGGCCAGCAGGTAGCCGACGGCCGCGCCGATGATGCCGGCCACCGCGGCGAGCCCGAGCCGGCCGAACAGCGCGTGGTCCCAGCCCCGCCACACCGCGGCCGCGACGATCACCGCGCCGGCCAGCGCCGACACGTACGGCGTGCCGAAGATGAAGCCGTAGCGCAGCGGCAGCGCCGGCACGAGGAACAGCACCAGGAACCAGCCGAGCGCACGCGCCACCGACGTCATGGTCGGGCCGTGCTGCACGGGCCGACGCGCCCAGGCCCGCGCGACCGCCAACACGACCAGAGCCACGGCCATGATCGGCAGCCAGGACAGGGTGTGGCCGAGGTTGTAGAGGGTCACGGTGTCGTAGACCGCGAGCACGACGCAGCCCAGCGCCCCCACCGACGCGACGAACGGCGCCAGGCGAGGCAACGTCGCCGCGCCTTCCGACAGGAGCGGCAGCAGTAGGGGCGTCACGATCCCGGACACCAGCCGGATCACGATGTCGCCCATCGTGTACGGGCTCGGCAGCTCCCACTCGATCAGGCAGAACGTCACGGTGTACGAGGCCGACATCAGCCACCGGGCATGCAGTGCCCGCCGGAACGCCTCCGCCCCGAACCAGCGGCACACCAACAGATACGCCAGCATCCCGAACGGCAGCTCGATCGCCGACTGCGTGTGCAGCACCGTCCACGGCCACGCCGGCAACGCGTCGGACAGCCAGCCGAGGTCGGCCAGGTCGAACCAGCCCGGCGGCATGTACCGGGCGATCGACGAGGTGTCGTCGTGCCAGGCCTGGTGCACGAACGCCGTGAAGAACACCTGGTTCACGAAGAACAGCGCGATCACCACGGCCAGCCAGGTGCCCGGATGCCGGGCCCATCCCCCGCCCGGTCGCTCCGGCGCGCCGCCTCGCGGCACCCACCACACGCCCGCCACTGTCGCCGCGACGATCACCGCCGCCAACACGATCTCCCCCACGGCCGCGCAGCCTAGGCGCTCCCCGTCGCGTAATGCCGGTTCACCCGTTCGCCGCGCCTTTGCCACTCGCCCGATTGACGTGTTAAGTCACGGTCCGACAGCCAGGAGGAAATAGATGAGCGACTCGGTGGTGCGACGGTTCCGGCAGCGGGCCGGGCTCACCCAGGAGGAGCTGGCCGCGCGCTCGGGCGTGTCCGTGCGCACGATCCGTGGCCTGGAGACCGGGGACCGGCCGAATCCGCAGCTCACGTCGCTGCGCCAGCTGGCCGACGCGATGGACCTGACGCCGGCCGACCGGGACGAGCTGATGACCGAGGTGCTCGGTGTGGCCACGGCGCCCACCGGGGGCCCGGTCCCCCGGCAGCTGCCGGGCGCGCCGATCGGCTTCACCGGGCGTGAGGCCGAACTGGCCGTGCTGGCGCAGGCGGTGGACGCCGCGGCCGAGCAGTCCCCGACCATCGTGATCAGCGCCATCGCCGGCGCCGGCGGCATCGGCAAGACCACGTTGGCGTTGCATTGGGCCCACACCCACGCCGACCGGTTTCCCGACGGGCAGCTGTTCGTCGACCTGCGCGGCTTCGGCCCGGACACCGAGCCGCTGGATCCGTTGACCGCGGTGCGCGGGTTTCTCGACGCCCTCGGCGTCGACCCGGCGCAGGTCACCGGTGGCCTGGCCGAGCACACCGCCCTCTACCGCAGCCGGCTCACCACCAGGCGCATGCTCATCGTGCTGGACAACGCCGCCACCGCCGACCAGGTCGCGCCGCTGTTGCCCGGCGGGCGGACCTGCACCGTGATCGTCACCAGCCGCCGCGCGCTCACCTCGCTGATCACCCGGCACGGTGCCCGGCACATGTCGCTGGCCGTGCTGACCCAGGAGGAGGCCGAGGCGCTTTTGGCGTGGCGGCTCGGCGATGCGCGGGTGGCGGCCGAGCCCGAGGCGGTGGCCGAGCTGATCCGGTTGTGCGGACGCTATCCGCTGGCCTTGGCGATCATGGCCGCCCGCGCGCAGACCTATCCGACGTTCCCGCTGGCCGAGTTCGCCGACGAGCTGCGCGACCTCGGTCTGGACGCGCTCGACGACGAGGAGCCCACCGCCAGCCTGCCGGCCGTGCTGTCCTGGTCCCTGGACAACCTCTCCGAGCAGCAGCGCACGGTGTTCGGCCTGCTCGGCACCGCCCCCGGCCCGGACATCAGCCTGCCGGCCGCCGCCAGCCTCACCGGCCTGTCCCGCACGCAGGTCACGAAGATCCTGCGCAGCCTGGAAGAGGCGTCACTGGTCGGCCGACTGGCGCACGGCCGGTACGGGATGCACGACATGATCCGCCGCTACGCCGTCGCCACCGCCGACCAGGTACCCGAGCAGGCGCGGACAGCGGCGCAGCGGCGGGTGGTCGACTTCTACCTGCACACCGGCTACGACGCCGACCGCATCCTGAACCCGCACCGCGCACCGCAGAAGCTCGAGGCGGCCGAGGCCGGCTGCCAGCCGCTCCCGCTTGCCGATTACGACGCGGCGTTGGCCTGGTTCGATGCCGAGCACCAGTGCCTGCTGGCCGCCCAACACCTGGCCGTCGACCAGGGCTGGCATCGGGCCGCGTGGCAACTCGCCTGGGCCTTGACGACGTTCCAGATCCGCCGCGGGCTGCGTCACGACCAGGCCGCGGTCTGGGAGATCGGGCTGGCCGCCGACCAGCACCTCGATGATCCGACCGCGCGGCTGCTGGCTCACCGGTTCCTCGGCTTCGCCTACGGCGATCTCGGCCAGCACGACGACGCGGTGCGGCATCTCAACGAGTCCGCCGCGCTGGCCGAGCAGCAGGGCGACACCAGCAACCAGGCCCGCACCGAGTCGATGCTGGCCCGCGCCTGGGGCCTGTCCGGCGATTACGGGCACGCCCTTGAGCACGCGAACCGGGCGTTGGCGCTGTACCGGACGTTGGAGGACGTGCCCGGGGAGGCGCACGCGCTCAACGACGCCGGCTGGTGCGCCGCCCAACTCGGCCGCTACGACGAGGCCCGCGCCAACTGCCAGGCCGCGCTCGCGGTGTACGAACGCCACAACGATCCCGACGCGCAGGCCGGCACGCTCGACAGCCTCGGCTACATCGACCACCGCACCGGCGATCACGAGCAGGCCATCGAGCACTACCAGCGTTCACTGGCGTTGCGCCGCGGTCTCGGCGACAACAGCCAGATCGCCAACTGCCTCGACGGCCTCGGCAATCCCTACGCCGCCCTCGGCCGCCGCGACGAGGCCCGCGCCGTGTGGCAGGAAGCGCTGGACCTGTTCCGCGCCCAGCAACGCCACGACGACGCCGACCGCATCGAAGGCCAGCTCGACGCTCTCTAAACCGCCAGCTCCCGCGCCAAGTGATGCAGGGAAGGACGCCTTCACTGCATCCAACGCAGGTAAGGCGTCCTTCCCTGCATCACGCGCGTAGGCGGAGTAGGCCGGCTTCGGTGCTGCGGAAACCGCAGGCGTCGAGGTAGAAGTGCCGCAGGTGGGGCTCGAAGTCCACGTGCAGCCACTGGCAACCCGCATCGCGAGCGCCAGTGGCCGCCGCGGCGACGAGCTCGGCCCCGATCCCACGGCCCCGGAGCTCGTCGACAACCATGGTGTCGAGCAGGAACGCGTGCGCCCCGCCGTCCCACCCGACGTTGACGAAGCCGATCAAGGCGTCGTCGGCGCGGGCGCAGACCCAGCCGAGGCTGTGCCGGTGCACCCGCGCCCACCAGTCGACGTCGCCGACCTCATGCCCGAACGCCTTGGCGTGCAAGGCATTCACCTCGGTATTGGTGAACGGGCCGCGCCAGATCACGGCACCACGACAGTCCCGGTCGCCGTGGTGGCGATGATCGGCTCGGTCAGCACCTCGGCCGCCGACGCCCCCTTGTCCGGGGTGGCCCGGCAGACGACCCGCAGCTCGAACGCCACACCGCGAGAGCGCGTGCCGATACGGGTCAGCGTCGCGGTGGCCTCGACCATGTCACCGGCTTTCAACGGCGCGACGAACCGCACGTCGTCGTAGCCGGCGAACAGGCCCTCGTCCCCGTCGGTGCGGATGCACAACTCCGTGGCGACATCGCCGAACATGCCCAACCCGTAGGCCCCGTCGACGAGATTGCCGCCGTAGTGGGCGTGCGAGTACGGGACATAACGGCGATGGGTCACGGAGAAGCCCTCGACCAAGCTCACGCGGCGACGCCTTTCTGGGAGATGGTGTGCACGAGGTAGGAGGCAACCTCGCCTGGGGTCGTGCCGCGACCGAAGACCCGGTCGACACCGAGCTCGCCGGCCATCAGCGGGTCGAACCGCGGCCCGCCGGCCACGAGCGTCGGCCGGGTGGCGCCCATGGCCTCACGGAACGCCGCCGACATCTCCTGGGTGTTGAGGATGTGCGCGTCCCGCTGCGTCACGACCTGCGACACCAGCACCGCGTCGGCCTTCTCCGCCCGGGCCCGCTTCACCAGCTCCGGCACCGAGACCTGCGCGCCGAGGTTGATCACCCGCAGCTCCCGGTAGTACTCAAGGCCCTTCTCGCCGGCGAAGCCCTTGATGTTCAGGATCGCGTCGATGCCCACGGTGTGCGCGTCGGTGCCGATGCACGCCCCGACCACCACGAGCTTGCGCCCCAACTCGTTCTTCACCGTCGAGTTCACCTCGTACGGCGACAGCAGCGGGTACTCCCGCTCCACCACCTTCACCTCGTCCAGGTCCACCAGGTGGCTGACCGAGCCGTAGACCACGACGAAGGTGAAGTCGGCGCCGATGGCGTGCGAGTGCACGACCATCGCCGGGTCCATGCCCATCTTGTTGGCCAGCTGCTGCGCCGCCCCCTCAGCGCGAGGACCGTGCGGCACGGGAAGGGTGAACGACATCTGCACCATGCCGTCGCCGGTGGTGTCGCCGTAGGGCCGCACATAGCGCTTCTGCTTGACGTCGTCGCTCACAGCCCCGCCTCCAACAGCTCGCTGGCCGGGTTCACGTACCCATCGGCCTTGGCCACCACGCCGTCCGCGCCCTTGCCGCCGTCAGCCGGCCGCTTCATCAACCCGAACGTGCCCTCGGCGATCGCCCGCAGCAGACCCTCGTCGACGATCCGCTCCAACAGGTCCACCGCCTCGCCCAGCACCTGCTCGGCCCGCTTGACGATGAACCCGTCCGGCGAGGGCCGGAAGTCCTCGGCCAGGTTGCCGGCCGCGCCCAGCACGTACTTCACGTTGGCCAGCGCCAGGTCCCGGTCGGACAGGAACGGCGTCACCACGGCCTCGGTCATCATGCCGACCAGCAGGATCGACTGTCCGGTGAGGACACCGGCGAGGTTGAAGAAGCCGTCCAGCAGGTAGCCGTTGAACACGTCGCCGGTCATGTGCTTGGTCGGCGGCATCCACTTCAGCGGCGCGTCCGGGAACAGCTCCCGGGCCAGCAGCGCGTGCGCCAGTTCGAGACGGAACGAGTCCGGCACCTTCGGGTTGATCTCGAACGCGTGCCCCAGGCCCAGCAACTCGTCCGGCAGACCGGCCTCATGCGCGAAACGCTCGTTGAGCAGCTGCGACACCGTCACGGTGTGCGCGGCCTCGACGGCGTCGGCGGTGGTGAGGTAGTTGTCCTCACCGGTGTTGATGATGATCCCGGCGCGTGCGTGCACCTGCCGCGAGAACCGCTGGTCCACGAAGGTGCGAATCGGGTTGATGTCGCGGAACAGGATCCCGTACATCGAGTCGTTCAACATCATGTCCAGCCGCTCGAGACCGGCAAGCACGGCGATCTCCGGCATGCACAGGCCCGAGGCGTAGTTGGTCAGCCGCACGTACCGGCCGACCTCCTTGGACACCTCGTCCAACGCCGCCCGCATGATCCGGAAGTTCTCCTGCGTGGCGTACGTGCCGGCGAACCCGTGGTGCGTGGCGCCTTCCGGCACGTAGTCCAGAAGGGACTGACCGG
>DATJJB010000580.1:0-32196 GCA_035492655.1 Kutzneria sp.
ACGCCGTGCAGTCCGACGGCGAGCCCGCCGGGTTGCTCCTGGCCTGGGAGGGCGCCGACCTGGCGGTCATCGTCGACGCCGTCGTCTGCGAACCCGCGACCCCTGGTCGTATCCACCGAACGCCCGCGTTGCCGGCGATGCACGGCGGCATGAGCTCCCACAGCCTCGGCATCCCTGCCGCGGTGGCCCTGGCCACAGCGCTGGACCGCATGCCGCGACGGTTGGTCGTCTACGCCGTCGAGGCCGCCGACGTGGGCCTCGGCGTCGGTCTCAGCGACCCGGTGTCCCACGCCGTGCCGTGGCTCGTCGACCACGTGCTGGCGGACCTGACATGACCGGTGCTGAGTGGATCGGGGTGAGGCTGAAGTAGCCCTGCTCCTCCTGCGCGAAGTGCAGCGTCAGCACGGCGTCCAGGCCGTACAGCGTCGCGCGCAGGTCGTCGACCTGGCCCGGCTGTACAGGCCCTGCCGACAGGTGACGGGCCAGGCGGCGCACGAGGCGTTCGATCTCGGCGTGCCCACGGCTCATCGTGGCGGTGGACTCGCCACTGCCCAGCATCTCCCCCACCGCGGGGTACAGCTCGTGCTCCTCGGCGTGCTCATGCGGCAGCAGGTGGTCGATGAGCAGTCGGTAGGCCCGACGCGTCTCGGCGTCGGCAACGGTGGTCGCGCCGTCGGCCAGCGAGTCGGCCGCGGCCCGGACCGCCGCGCGTACGGGCACCAGCAGCTCGTGCTCGTCGGCGAAGCGGCGCAGCAACTCATGGTCGCGCGCACGAAGACGGCCGCGACGGTTCGGCAGCAACGCGCGCAGGCTGTTGAGGATCACCGCCACGTCGATCAGCTCCTGCACGAGAGCACCAGCGACGGGCAGCAGCAGTCCGAACGCGGCGACGCCCATGGCCACCACGGACAGCCCGAGACCGGCGGCCGCGCTCTGCACGGCGATCCGCCGCGCGTGCGACGCCGTCTCCACGGCATCGGCGAGCGGGTCGATCCGGTCGCTCAGGATCACGGCGTCGGCGGCCTGTGCGGCAGCTGTCGCACCACGGGCACTCAACGCGACACCGACATCGGCCGTGGCGAGGGCAGGCGCGTCGTTGAGGCCGTCGCCAACCATGAGCGTCACGGCACGGCCGTGCTCCGCCGCCACCCGCTCGACCTTGGTCTCCGGCGTCGACTCGGCCTGCACGTCATCGAAGCCCAGCAGTCCGCCGACGTCCGCCGCGGTGTCCGCGCGGTCGCCGGTCAACAGCACGATCCGCCGCAGCCCCACGGCACGCAGGCGGCGCAGCGTCCGGGCCGCGTCCGGCCGGATCTCGTCCTTGGCCAGCACCACACCGACCGGCTCGCCACCCACGGTCACCCAGATCGGGGTCGCACCGTCCAGCGCGGCACGTCGTAGCGCCGATGCCGCCCAGCCGGTCGACGAGACCGGCGGCCGGCCAACCGTGACTGCCTCGCCCCAAACGGTGCCCCTGGCTCCTTGCCCCGGCTCCTCGCGGACATCGGTTGCCGACGGTATCCCCAGCGGCCGGGCAGCATCGACGATCGCCGCCGCGAGCACATGGGACGACAGCGCCTCCACCGCGGCGGCCGTCCGCAGCACCTCGTCGCGTTCATGGCCGGGAGCGGTCAGCACGTCCGTCACCTGCGGTGCGCCGACCGTCACCGTGCCGGTCTTGTCCAGGACGGCCGTTTCCGCGCGCCCCAACGCCTCCAGCGCGCGGCCGTCCCGCACGACGACGCCCTGGCGGCTCGCACGGGACATGCCGGCGGTGACCGCGATCGGCACTGCCAGCAGCAGCGGACACGGCGTAGCGGTCACCAACACCGCCACCGCCCGCACCGGGTCCCCGGTGAGCGCCCACGCGATCGCCGCGATGACGACCGCGAACGGCAGGAACACCGCCGCGTACAGGTCCGCCAGCCGTGCGACCGGGGCGGCGTTGGCGGAGGCGGCACCGGCCAGCCGCACGATGCCGGCGTACGTGCTCTCGGTCGCCGGCCGCACGGCGACGATGTCCACAACGCCGCCCGCGTTGACCACGCCGCTGCTCACCTGCTCGCCGGCCCGCCGCTCCACCGGCAGGGGTTCGCCGGTCAGCGCGGACTCGTCGAACGTGCCGGCCATGGCCAGCCGACCGTCGACCGGCACGATCTCACCGGGCAGCACCACAACCGTGTCGCCGGGTGCCACCTGGTCGACGTCCACGGGCGTCAACTCGTCGGCCACGCGCAGCCGGGTCCGCGTCGGCGACCGGTCGAGCAGCGCGCTCAGGTCGCGGCCCGCGCGCCGTTCGGCGTACAGCTCCAGCACGCGGCCGGTCGCGAGCATCACTCCGATCACCGCGCCGGCAAGGTATTCACCGACCGCCAGCGTGCCGCCGAGCGCCAGCACCGCCAGCACGTCCGCGCCGAGCCGACCCGCGCGCAGGTCGGCCACCGCCCACCACACCGCCGGCACGAGCGCGACCACCGCACCGAGCGCCCACGCGACATCGGCCCACCCCGTGTCGAATGCCCACAGGGACAGGCCGACGGCCACGGCCGCGGCGGTCAACGCCAGCAGCACTCGCGCAAGTCGTTCCATGTCAGTACAGCGGTCCCGGCGTCGCCGGCGCCTCGACCAGGTGGCGCTCGGTGGCCTTCTCCGCCACTCGGGCCGGCGTGATCACGACCGGGCAGGTGGCGTGCCGCACGCAGTACGCGCTGACCGAGCCGAGCAGCTTCTCGGCCAGCCACGAGTGACCGTGCCGGCCGAGCACCAGCAGGTCGGCGTCGGCCGAGCTGTGCACCAGGGCGCGCGGCGGCCACTGGGCGACCATGTGCTGGTGCACGGTGACCCCGTCGGTCGCACCCTGGACGGCGTTCATCACGTGGTCCTGCTGCGCCTGGGCATCAGCCAGCGCGGACTCCTTGGCCCGGTAGGGAATGCCGACCATCGGCGGCGGCCCCTCCATCGGCGGCGGGTCCGTGTGCCAGCCCGTCACGACGTGCAGCTCCGCCCCGCGCCTGCGGGCCTCGTCCAGCGCCCACCGGACGGCGTCCACGCTCGCGTCCGACCCGTCCACGCCGACGACGATCTTTCCGTTGCCAGTCATCACAGTTCACTCCTTCCGCCACCTACGGTCGTCCGGTGCGGCACCCGCCCGCCACGGCCACCCGCCCCGCCGGGTTCACACCATTCGGCCGGGTCCGGGCGGGGCTTTGTGCTCTGCTCGCGGTGACGCGCCCGGAGTGCCATGGAGGTGGAACAACAACTGCATGGTCGAACGGAGCGAACGATGCGAGTGGAATCGCCGGCGCAGTCGCCGACCGTGGACGTGGAACTCGGCGGAGTGGCCCCCGCCGGCAGTGCGGATCGGGTCCGGACCAGAATCCAGACCCTGACCAGGTACGCGCCACGCCCGATCATCGGCGCCACGGTCCGGTTCTCGCGCCCGGCCGGCCGCGCGCACGGCGTGGTCGCGCAGGCCACGCTCGTCCTGCGCGGGACCCGGCTGGACGCCTTCGGCGCCGGCGTCACCGTCGGCGAGGCCACCGACCAGGTCCGCACCCGGCTCCGCCGGCAACTGCTCGATCTGGGGCACGGCAGGCGCAAGCACACCACCGGTCCGTCCACTTCGGACGAGACGCGGGCGGTGGTGCGACACGTGACGCGGATGCCGGCGTGCGCCGCGCCCGAGCAGGCCGTGCTCGCACTCGAGCGGCTCGGCCAGGAGTTCGGCCTCTACCTCGACACCGCGACCGGCCGTGAGGCGGTCGTGTGGCGCGATCCGGACGGCCGCCACGAGTTCGTGACGGCGCCGCCGATGACGCTCACCGAGGCGGACGCGATCGAGCGTCTGCACCTCACCGGCGAGCCCTGGCTGTTCTACACCGACCGCCGCACCGGTCGCGGGCACGTCGCGCACCGGCGCGGCGACAGCCGCTACGGCCTGATCGCGCCCTTGCCCGAACGGAGGCGGTTGTCGTGACAAACGCGCCGATCGTGGTCGCGGTCGACGGCTCCGAGTCCGCCCGGCAGGCCGTGCTGTGGGCGGCGCACGAGGCCGCCCGCCGCGACATCGGCCTGACGATCGTCCACGTCGCGCCGGATCTCGCCGCCGCGCTGGCGCAGGGCCGTTCCTGGCTCGACGACGCCGAGACGATGGCCCGCCGCGCGGCGCCGAGCATCTCGGCCTCGGCCGAGATGATGTCCGGCGCGGTCGTCGAGACCCTGGTGGCGGTGTCGACCTGGGCCAACACGGTGGTGCTCGGCACGCGCGGGATGGGTGGGTTCACCGGGCTGCTCGTCGGGTCCGTCGCCATCGGCGTCACGACACGGGCCCGCTGCCCGGTCGTCATCGTGCGCACGCCGCCGCCCGCGACGGGTCCGATCGTCGTCGGCGTCGACGGCGGCAGCGCCGAGGGGGCGACGGAGTGGGCGTTCGCGGAGGCCGCTCTGCGCGACGTGCCGCTGATCGCCGTGCACACCTGGACCGAGGGCGCGCTCAGTCATGGCTGGGACACCGCCCCCTACGTCATCGACTTCCAGGCGCTCAACGACGCGATGCGCGGCATGCTGTCCGACCGGATGGCGCAGTGGCGGGAGAAGTTCCCGAGCGTGCGGCTCGAACTGGTCACCGCCCTCGACAACCCCGCACGCGCGCTGGTCGAGCAGTCCCGAAGCGCGCAACTCGTGGTCGTCGGCACGCGTGGACACCGCCCACTGGCCGGCGCGCTGCTCGGCTCCACCAGCCACGCCCTCCTGCACCACGCCGCCTGCCCGGTCGCCGTGGTGCACGCCGAACCGTGAAGGAGCGCACCATGACTCTGCCCGTGACAGTCGGCATCGACGGCTCCGGCACCGCGGAACGCGCGCTGGGCTGGGCCGCCACCGAGGCCATGCTGCACCAGGCGCCGCTGGACGTCGTGCACGTCAGCCCGCTCATCACGGTGCCGCCCGGCGTGCCGCCGGCCACCAGCATGAACGCCGCGATGGCCGCGGAACGCCAGCAGTGGCTCGACGACGCCGTCACCGTGGTGAAGGCCATCGCCCCCGAGGTCGCCGTCAGCACCACCCTGATCGACGACCGGGTGACCGAAGCGCTGACCATGGTGTCGTCCCGGGCCCAGCTGCTCGTGCTCGGCTCCCGCGGGCACGGCGGTTTCGCCGAGCTGCTGGCCGGCTCCGTCGCCGTCACGCTGGCCGCGCACGCCCACTGCCCGGTGGCGATCGTCCGCGGTGCGATGACCGACCCAGCCGCCCCGATAGTTGTCGGTGTCGACGGCTCCCCCACCAGCGACGCCGCCATGGCCTTCGCCTTCGCCGAGGCGTCACTGCGCTCCGTGCCGCTCGTCGCCTACCACGTGTGGAGCGACACCTCGCACCTGCCGGGTGTCCAGCGCCAGCCGTACGTGCTCGACTGGAACGCCATCCGCGAGGCCGAGGAGAGCCTGCTCGCCGAGCGCCTCGACACCGTGCGGCGGCGCTACCCGGAGATCGAGGTCCGGCCGGTGGTCGAACGCGATCGGCCCGCCCACGGCCTCATCCGCCAGTCGTCGCGCGCCCAGCTCGTCGTCGTCGGCTCCCGTGGCCGCGGCGGCCTCACCGGCATGCTGCTCGGCTCCACCAGCCACGCCCTGGTCCACCACGCCGCCTGCCCGGTGGTCGTGGCTCACTGAACGGACGCCGCCGCGGCCAGGAAGTCGCTGTGGCGGACGATGCCCCAGTCGGTCTGCGCGGGTTCCACGGCCCACTGCACCGGCCCGTGCCGGGTCGGTGTCGGTGGGGCCGGGACCCACCCGCCGGCGCCCGACACCCGGGCGTCCAGCCGTCCCAGCACCGGCCGCCACGGCACGTCCCGCTCCACCCAGAACAGCCGCCGGCCCCGCTCCCGCCACACCGCCACCGGCGTGGCGGTGTCGCGCTCGTCGAGTGCGCTCTGGACCTTGGTGGCGGCCACCTCGGGCAGGCTGACCACGTCGAAGACCTTGCCGGTCTGGATGCCGACGGACACCGCGAGCATTCGGAACCACGCCGCCACCACCTTCGGGTCCGCGGTGGCGCGGTTCTGCCAGAGCCGCCACACCGGGTGCAGAGTCTCCTCGAAGCAGTCCGCCTGCACGCACATGTAGCTTCGGCCGCCGAAGAACGACACCGGCACCACCGGCCAGCCGTGCACCGCGTACTCGACAGCCGCGACCTGGAGCGCCCGCCGCACAGCGACGTCCGACAACCGCGCCGCCGCGCTCACGGCCGCGGCCCGAACGTCCGGGTGAGCACCACGGTGTCACCGTGGACCTCCACGCCGTCCAGCCGGCCGTCGGGTCTTCGCCCCTGGTAGCGGAGTTCGAGCCGCTCGGTGGTCAGCATCAGGCCCACGTGCGGGTTCACCGCGCAGGAGGCCGCGATCCGCACGCCGCGCTCGATCCACGCCGCCAGGTCGGCCCACGCGCGGACGGACAGCGCCGACCCGAGGTCCGGCGGCACGTCGACGTGCGCCGCGAGTCCCCGCTGTCCGGCTTCGGTCAGCAGCGCCGCCACCAGCTCCAACCGCGGGTCCGGCCGCGGGCCGGCGGCGCCGGGCAACCGGCCGTGCAGCCGCTCGATGGCGGTCGCCAAGGTGGCGATCGGGCCGGCGAGCCGGCGGTGGACGTGTTCGTCGGCGGCCGCGCCGATCCGCGACAGGTCGATCGTGACGTCGAACAACGCGGCCGCCGTCCGGGTCGCGATCCCGGCGTAGTCCGCGGCGCCGGTGGGCGCCGGCTCGTCGTGGTCCTCGCCGAGGATGAGCGACCAGCCCATGTGCTCGGCGAAGCCCACCAGCATGTCCCGGTCGCCGGCCCGGAACTCCGGCCGGCCGATGTGCCGTCCGAGGGCCACCACGCCGACCATCCGGGAGTCCAGCCACACCGGCGCCACCAGCGCCGGACCGACCCGCACGCTGCGTTCGGTCCGCACCGCGCCGCTGTCCCGCTCGATGTCGCCGAGCAGCACCGCCCGGCCGGCCTCGATCGCCAGCGCCGACACCGAGCCCTCGACCGGAATGAGCCGGCCCGCCCAGTCGCCGAAGCCGCCGGCCGTCATCGCCACCCGCAGCCAGCGCCCGCCGTCGATCAGCACCGCGAGCACCGCGGTGTCGGCCGAGCCGCACACCGCCGCGCCGTCCAGCAGCGTGCGCAGGAAGCTGCGCGGCTGCTCCTGGGGACGGGCGTCCAGCAGCACCCGGCCGAGCACCTCCCGCCAGTCCGGGCGTCGGTCCTGTGCCCGCACGCGCTCGGACATGGCGTCCAGCGTCTGCCGGAAGTGCTCCAAGGGTGGCTCCTGTCACGGGTGGGATGCCCCCGTGACGTCGTCGTTGAACAGTCAACGTGACACCGCGACCGCGGCAATCACCCGTTCACCAACCGACACCGCACCTTCGGGTGTAACGAGCTCACGGCCGCCGACGACTCGACCAGCAAGCGAACTTGCGCCCGCTATGCGGCGAGCGCGTACACGGCGACGCCGATCAGCGCCGCGATGTCGATGACCAGGCCGGCATAGGCCTGCTGCCACCACAGGACGGCCAGCGCCAGCGACAGCAGGCCGCTGCCAAGGACGACGGCCCACCACCACGGAGCACCCAGGCCCAGCGCGAGGCCGCCGGCGACGAAGCCCAGGCCGGCGAGCAGCCACAGCACGCCGAGCACGCGGGCGCCGGTCGCGCCGATGTCGACGCCGGTCAGTACGTCGCTGCGGTACGGGAAACCCGTCACGGTGGCGAGCCGCCACGGCACCACGAACCCCAGCAGGTGCACCAGACCATGGGCCACGAACAGCGCGGCGATCACCCAGCGGACCATGTCAGGCCACCGGGATGTGCGCGGTGGCGATGCGCTTGCGGAACACCCAGTACGTCCAGCCCTGGTAGACGAGCACCGCGGGCGTGCCGAACAGCGCCACCCACGACATCACCGTCAGCGTGTACGGGCTCGACGCCGCCCCGGCCACCGTCAGCGAGTACGACGGGTCCACAGTGGACGGCAGGACGTCCGGGTAGAGGGAGCCGAACAACGTCACCACCGCGCCGGCCACGGCGACCCCGAGCAACGCGAAGGCCTGGCCCTCGCGGTCGGCGAGCAGCCGCTGCACGGCCAGCACCGCGCAGACCACCACCAGCACGAGCGGGATCCAGGTCAGCACGGAACCGCGCTGGAACTGGACGACCAGCAGCACGGCGGCCAGCGGGGACAGCGCGACCGGCGCGACCCTGATCGCCAGCCGGCGGGCCCGTTCCCGGATGTCGCCGGAGGTCTTGAGGGCCAGGAACACCGCACCGTGCACCAGGGCGAACCCGGCCACGGCCAATGCCCCCAGCACCGCCTGCCACGACACGATGGCCAGTGGCCCGCCGACGCGGTCGCCGTGGGCGTCAAGGGGAATGCCGGTGACGTTGGCGGTGAGCACCAGGCCGACGCCGATGGCGGCCACCCAGGAGGACAGGAAGATCACGGTGTCCCAGGACCGCCGCCAGCGGTGGGAGTCGATCTTGCTCCGGTACTCGAACGCCACGCCCCGGCCGATCAGCGCCACCAGGAACAGCACCAGCGGCAGGTAGGAGGCGCTGAACAGGGAGGCGTACCAGCCGGGGAAGGCGGCGAAGGTGGCGCCGCCGGCCACCAGCAGCCACACCTCGTTGCCGTCCCACACCGGGCCGATGGTGTTGATCAGGACCCGCCGCTCGGTGTCGGTCCGCCCGAGCACGGGCAGCAGCATGCCGACCCCGAAGTCGAAGCCCTCCAGGAACAGATAGCCCAGCCACAGCAGGGCGATCACACAGAACCACAGCACGGGAAGGTTCACCGCGGTCTCCTAGTACGCGAAGGTGAAGACGTCGGAGGAAGGGGCCTCGTCGGGCTCGTCGAGCTCGACGGGCTTGCGCACGGCGCGCACGATCAGCACGGCCTCGACGGCGGCGAGGATCCCGTACACCAGCGTCAGCACGATCACCGAGGTCAGTGCCTCGCCGGCGGTCAGCTTGCCGGACACGGCCTGCGCGGTGAACATCCACACACCGTCCACTCCGGACGGATTGGGCGCGACCACGAAGGGCTGCCGGCCCATCTCGGTGAAGATCCACCCCAGGGCGTTGGCCAGGAAGGGCGTGGCGATGCCGAACAGCGCCAGCCGCGCGAACCACCGGCCGGGGCTGCGGCCACGGCGGATCAGCCACAGGGCCAGCGCGCAGCCGGCGGCGGCCAGCACGCCGAAGCCGATCATCAGCCGGAACGCCCAGTAGGTCACCGGCAGCAGCGGCACGTAGTCGACGGCGGTCCCGTCCGGGTACGTCGCGCCGTACTTCTCCCGGTACTGCGCCACGAGATCGGTCACGCCGGTGACCTTGCTGCCGGTGTCGGAGTTGGCCAGGAAGCTCAACAAGCCCGGCAGCTCAATGCTTTTCACGCTCTCGCAGTTCGGCTGCGAGACGTCGCCGACGGCGAACACGGAGAAGCCGGCGGGCTGCTCGGTGTGGCACAGCGCCTCGGCGGCGGCCATCTTCATCGGCTGCTGCTGGAACATCAGCTTCGCCTGCGCGTCACCGGAGATCGCCACCGCGACGAACGCGGCAACGCCGACCCAGGCGCCGAGCTTCAGCGACGACCGGAACACCGCGCCGTCGGTCTTGGCTTTCCACAGCCGCCACGCGGAGATACCCACCAGCACGGTGCCGGCGACGGCGAACGCACCGGCCAGCGTGTGCGGGAAGGTGGCCAGCACGGTGGAGTTGCCCAGCACGGCCCAGATGTCGGTCAGCCGCGGCTTGCCATTGACCAGCTGGACACCAACCGGGTGCTGCATCCACGAGTTGGCCGCGAGGATGAAGTACGCGGAGACGTTCGTGGCCAGCGCGGCCGCCCAGATGCAGGCCAGGTGCACCCGCTTGGACAGCCGGTCCCAGCCGAAGATCCACAGGCCCAGGAAGGTCGACTCGACAAAAAACGCGATCAGGCCCTCCATCGCCAGCGGCGCGCCGAACACGTCGCCGACGAACCGGGAGTAGTCGCTCCAGGCCATGCCGAACTGGAACTCCTGCACGATGCCGGTGGCCACGCCCAGCGCGAAGTTGATCAGCAGCACCCGGCCCCAGAACCGGGTCATGGCCAGGTAGCGGGGATTGCCGGTGCGCACCCACGCGGTCTGCATGCCGGCGACCAGGATGGCCAGGCCGATGGTCAGCGGGACCATCACGAAGTGGTACACGGTGGTGATGGCGAACTGCCACCGCGCGATGTCGAGCACGTTCACCGGGCAGCCCTCTCGTTCACGATCTTCTCGTCACGCAGCGCGTCCACACAGCCGATCAGCAGGGCGTTCTGCCGAATCGCGGTCACGCGGGACCGCAGGCCGTCCGGCACCGGCGGCTTGTCCTGCCAGTCCAGTCCGGTCACCACGACCGGCAGCCCGGCGCGCACGCCGCAGACCACGCCGTACTCACGGGCGGTGAACTCCGTCTCGCCGCGCACACCGATCACCAGGTCCGCGGGGAACCTGCCCTCCAGCGGGCAGCCGCCCGGCACTACCCCGTCGCAGAGGTCGGTGTTGTCGCTGTGGCAGGTGCTCACCGTGCAGCCGAGGTAACGCAGCCGCTGGGCCAGGTCCTTGCTCTGGCCGGGATTCTGTTCTGTCACCAGGATGCGCATGGCACTCACTCCGGTTTCACGACGGCGACGGGGCACGGGGCGTGGTGGATCAGGGCGTGGCTGACCGAGCCGAGCAGCGCATGGGCCAGCGCGCCACGTCCGAACGAGCCGACCACGAGCAGCTGGGCGCCTTCGGCCTCGCGCAGCAGCCGTTGCGCGGGACGGTCCTCGTGCACGACCTGGCGCACAGCGGTGTCCGGGTAGCGCTCATGCCAGCCGGCGAGTCGCTCGGACAGCACGATCCGCTCGTCGGTGGCGACCGCGTCCCAGTCGAGGTCCGGAATCGGCACGGAACCGGCCCACACCGAGATGACGTCTCGCCACACGTGCACGGCGACCAGCTCGGCGGCACGACGCGACGCCATGTCGAAGGCGAAGGCCAGCGCCGCCTCGCTGGCCGGCGACCCGTCCACGCCGACGACCACCGGACCGCCGGCGGTTTCCTTGCCCCGCACGACGATCACCGGGCAGTGGGCGCGGGCGGTCAGCGTCACGGCGGTGGATCCCACGACCAGCTCGGCGAAGCCGCCATGGCCGCGGGCGCCGACCACGACCATCGACGCCTTCTCGGACTCGTCGGCCAGCAGGTCGATGCCGGGCTTGAGCTCCAGCACCGGCTCCACCTCGAGCTCCGGAACCGCGTCCAGCGCCGTCTTCACGGCATCACGCAGGCAGTGCTGCGCCGCGGCCCGCGCCTCCACCAGGAAGCCGGCCGGCAGCCTCGGGGTGGTGATCGAGTGTCCGTGCACGATCCGCAGCACCGCGTGCCGGCGGTCGGCCTCCGCGGCCGCCCAGCGGACGGCCGCCGTCGACGGCGCGGAGCCGTCGACGCCTACGACAACGGTGTTCGTCATGTCTGGCTCCAGGGATTGAGCTCGGCCGGGGTGAGGCCGAGCAGCGCTTGGGGAAACCCGTCGAGGGCGAAGTCGTTCATCAGCCGCAGCCGGGTCTCGCGCAGGTGCATGGGCCGCACCACGGGGTGCGGGACGAAGCCGAGCCCCGGCGCGGCCAGCATCGCGATCTGCATGGCGGCGCCGGCGATCACGTGGTCCGCGGTGGTGTCGCTGTCGGTGACGACCACGAACATCGGCCGCACGGCCAACCGGTCGGCCAGCGCGCCGATCGCGGTGCGCCGCGGCATCGGCCCCGAAGGCACGAAATGCGGCTGCCACGGGATGAGCTCCGCGGCGCACCGCCGGTCACCGTCCAGCTGCCGGCTCACGTCGTGCAGCAGGGCCGCGAACGCGACCCCGCCGACCGGCGACAGCCGGGCCGTGCGGAACCGTGAGATCTCGGTCAGCCGGTGCAGCTCCTCGCTGCCGCCATGGCCGCGGCGCACCACGTCCGGTGCGGCGATGCTGCGATACAGGTCCAGGTCCTGCCCGTCCGGCGGCTCGAACCGCACGGTGGTGACACGGGCGGCCAGGCCGGGCTCGCTTTCCACGTCGATGGCGGTCTGCCAGCCGTGGGCCCGCACCGCGAGCATGACGTTGGCCAGCGCGGCGCCGCAGGACAGCAGCCGGTCGATGCCAGCCGGATCCCGGCGCTCGGAGCCGACCACCTCCCGGATCTCGACGGCGCGCCCGGGCGTCTCCAGCACCCACGGCTGTTCGTGGCACAGCACCGGCGCGCTGCGGGCAGCACGCACGATGGCAGCGGTCTCGTCAGGGCTCCATGCGATCACAGCTGGTCTCCTTCGAGCAGACCGAGCAGCCGCACGCCGTCGAGCACACCGAGGGCGTCGGTGTGCTCGCTGCGCAGCAGCTCCTCGATACGGCGGCGATCCGCGTCCGGCGACACGCATGGCGCGGGACGGCGGCACAGCAGACCGATCAGGTCGTCGGGGCCGGTCGCGCCGACCAACTCCGTTTCCCCGAGCAGGCCGACGCACTGGCGCTGCTCGACCACCGGCAGATGCCGCACGCGCAGCTGTCGCATCAACCGGATCGCAGTCGCCACATCGGTTTCCGGCGGCACCGCCGGCACCGGCCGCATCAGGGTCCGCGCGGTGTCAGCCATGACGGGCCCGCGCCATCCCGCCGATTCCGACGGCCAGCACGGCGACGGCGAAGACCGCCGTGATGATCTGCACCGGCGCCTGCAGTCCGAACAGGACGAACTGGAACGCCAGCCAGCCGGCCAGTATCACCCCGGCCGCCACGGACGCCTCGGCGGCATGCCGTACGCCCAACCAGCCGGCGATCGCCGCCACGGCCATCGGCAGACCGATCACGATCATCAGCGCGATGCCCGGCCACAGCCAGCTGTGCAGGCCCAGCGGCGCGATCCACTCCGTCGGCAGCTGGAAAGCGGCCGCGCCGACGGCCAGCTCCAGCCCACCCCACAGGGCGAGCAGCGCGATCACCGCGTCCAGTCCGGCCAGGGCCAGCAGCCACGGGTCGCCGTCACGTCCACGCATCGCCGCTCACCGCCGCCACTGGGGCGCGGTCCGCGCCCAGTCCTGTTCCCAGGCGCGGGCGCTCCAGCGCTGGATCGGCAGCCGGATCAGGAAGACCAGCCCGCGCAGCACCAGGAACGCCACCGTCAGGGCGCCGGCCAGCGTCACGCCGACCAGCAGGACGATGTCGACCAGACCGATCGGGCGGCTCACCACCGCGCCGGCGGTGTCGGTCCAGATCCGGACCGACGTGCCGGCGGGCTCTCGGAAGGAGACGCTGACCGGGCCGGTGTGCACCGTGCCGTCGGCCGCGGTCCATCGGGCCGGCGCGGGCTTCGCGGCGTCGGAGTCCTGCAGCAGCACCGCGGACGTCTCCGTCCTGGTGGCCTGCTGCTGGGCCGCGACGCCGGCCTCGTAGCCGGCGAGCTGGAGCCCCAACAGGGCACCGACCACCACGATCGCCGCGCCGGCCAGCACCGCGAACCCGACGACGACACCGTCGATCCGGTCCAGCGGGCGGCGCAGGTCGTTGTGTCCGAACCCCATCTGCCGGGCGAGCCGCAGCACCGGGCTCATCGTCACCACTCTCCCGCCGTGTCGCCGAATTCGTCTCGTTCAGCGTCGCGGGAAGTGGCGGCCGGTCCCAGGGCCGTAGGCCACGGCCGAGGTCCCGACCTGGCCAGGGACCTAAGACTCTGCGGCCGGCACGACCACGACCGGGAAGGTCGCGTGCCGCACGCATTCCCGGCTCACCGAGCCGAGCAGCAGCTCGCCGAGCGGGCCGCGCCGGTGGCTGCCCAGCACCAGCATCTCCTCGCCGTCGCTTACCTCGTGCAGCACCCGGGCGGCGTCGCCCTGCACGCTGGAGAAGCTCACGTGGTCGGTGTCGGCCAGGCCGGCGATCTCGCGGTTGAGCAGCTCGGTGGAGTCCTCCTCGATCTGCTGCCTCGGCAGCAGGTCCGTCATCGGGTCGAACCGCCAGGCGTGCACGACGTGCACCGGTGTCTGCCGGATCTTTCCCTCGCGCACGGCCCATTCCAACGCTTTCTTCGACACCTCGGTGCCGTCCACACCCACAACGATCATGTCGTCCTCACTTGTCCGGACCGGCGGCGTCGGCGCCACCGGTTGAGTTCGTCCACGCCCCACACCACGAACGGGAAGGGCAACAGCATCAGCACGGCCCACAGCGGCAACGCGGCCGTGCCGAAGACGGACTGCAACGCCGGCACGTACACCAGCGCCGCGGTGAACGCGAGCTCGAAGCCGATGCCGGCCAGCAGCAGCCGGTTGCTGGTCAGGCCGATCGCCCGCAGCGACGCCCATTCCGTCCGCGCCGCGAAGGCCGTGCCGACCTGGCAGGCCACGATGGCGGCGAAGGTCGCGGTCGTCGCCTGCTGGTACAGGTGCGAACCCGAGGCGAGCCGGTCGCCGAACCGCCAACCGCCGGCCAGCAGCACGGCGAAGAACGCCAGCAGCGCCAGCACCGCCGACACCGAGCCCATCACGCCCCAGGCCCGCCACAACAGCCGTTTGGTGATCACGCCTTCGCGCCGGCCGCGCGGATCCCGTTGCATCAGGCCGGGTTCGGCCGGCTCACGGCCCAGCGCCAGCGCCGGCAGCGTCTCCGTGCCGAGGTCGACGGCCAGGATCTGCAACACCGTCAGCGGCAGCGGGATCGCCCCGCCGGCCAACGCGAACAGCAGGAACGGCACGACCTCCGGGACGGCGTGGGCGAAGATGTAGAGGATGAACTTGCGCACGTTGTCGAACACGCGCCGGCCTTCCTCGATACCGGCGGCGATGGTCGCGAAGTTGTCGTCGGTGAGGACGAGCGTGGCGGCCTCGCGGGCCACGTCGGTGCCGGCGACGCCCATCGCCACGCCGATGTCGGCACGGCGCAGCGCCGGGGCGTCGTTGACGCCGTCACCGGTCATCGCCACGATCTCGCCCTTGTGCCGCAACGCGTCGGCGATGCGCAGCTTGGTCTCCGGGGTGGAGCGGGCGAACACGATCTCGCCGTCGCCGGCCAGCAGCCGGTCCAGCTCGTCCTCCGGCATCCGGTCCACGGCCGCGCCTTCGATCACACGGTCGGCGCCGATGCCGACCTGCCGGGCGATCTCCGCCGCGGTGCGCCCGTTGTCGCCGGTCACGACGTGCACCTTGATACCGGCGGTGTGCACGGCGCCGACCGCGGCCGCCACCTCCGGCCGCGGCGGGTCGAGCAGTCCGACGACGCCGATCGCGGCCAGCCCCGACTCGGCCTCCTGCTGAGTCGGAATGTCCTTGCCGTTCAAGGGTTTCACCGCGACGGCCAACACGCGCAGGCCGCGACCCTCCAGCTCCTCGGCGTCACGGCGCAGCTGTGCGAGGTCGCCGACGCACCGGGCCAGCACCGCCTCGGGCGCGCCCTTCACATGTATGCCGTTCAGGTCCACTGTGGACATCATCTTGCGTCTTGGATCGAACCGGTTGAGCGCAAGGCGCTCCCGGTCACGAACGTCCACATCGGACGTGACGCCGGCCTCGCGGGCGTAGTGCAGCAGCGCCACCTCCGTCGGGTCGCCGGCGGTGTCGTCGGCCGTGCCGCAGCGGAACAGGGCTTCCGCCAACGCCGGCGACGCCGGCCGGGCCTCGACGACGTGCATCGAGTTGGCGGTCAGCGTGCCGGTCTTGTCGGTGCAGATCACCGTGGTCGACCCGAGCGTCTCGACGGCGGACAGCCGCTTGACCACCGCGCCCCGACGGGCCATCGACCGCACCCCGACGGCCAGCGCCAACGTGATCGTCGGCAGCAACCCCTCCGGCACGTTCGCCACCAGCAGGCCGATCGCGAACAGCAGCGCTGCCGACAGCGACAGCCCGGCCACCAGTCCCAACGGCAGGAAGGCCACGCCCGCCCCGACGGCGACGATCGCGATCAGCCACGCCACCCGGCGCACTTGGCGCTCCAGCGGGCTCTGGTCCACGTGCACCCGCTGCGACAGCGCCGCGATGCGACCCAGTTCGGTGTGCGCGCCGGTGCCGACCACGACCGCCTTGGCCGAACCCTCCGTGCAGACGGTCCCGCTGAACACCCGCACCGGCGAGTCCAGCGGCCGCTCGAGGTCGTCGTCCTGCGCGGCGTCCCGCACCACCGGCACCGACTCACCGGTCAGGGCCGAGTTGTCCACCTCGACCACGCCCTCGACCAGCCGCGCGTCGGCCGAGACCCGGTCCCCCTCCTCGATCAGCAGGACGTCGTCGGGCACCAGGTCGGCGGCCAGCACCTGCTGGCGATGCCCGTCGCGGAGCACCCACGCGTGCTGCGGCAGGTAGCGGCCGAGCGCCTCGACGGCATGCTCGGCCTGCTGTTCCTGCACGAAGGCGAGCAGGGCGTTGAGGACGATGACGACCACGATCGCGATGGCCAGCTCGGTCGAGCCCGACGCCGCGGACAGCGCCGCCGCCATCCACAACAGCAACGCCAACGGGTGGGTGAACTGCTTGGCCAGCTCCCGCCACCAGCGACGGGTCGACCGCTGCGGCAGCGCGTTCGGGCCATAGCGCTGAAGGCGGCGCTGTGCTTCCCGGGTGGACAGTCCAGCCGGGGTCGAACTCACCGTCAGCGTCATGGAATCGAGGCTCGCGCCCGCGCGTTGCCACCATCTAGGGCCACAGGACCCCTCGGTCCCGGGCGCGATGGCACTGTCCGGCAGGGCCGGGCGCGCGGTCTGCTGGTGCCATGACGTACCCGACCGTGAGATCGGTGATGACCACTCCGGTGATCGCCGTGACACCAGACGCCTCGTTCAAGGAGATCGCCCGCGCGCTGGCCGACCACCGGATCAGCGCCGTGCCGGTCATCGACGAAGGCGGCCGGGTCACCGGCGTGGTGTCCGAGGCCGACCTGCTCCTCAAGGAGGAGATGCGCGGCGGGTTCGATGAACTGCTGACCTCGCACCGGGTGCGCAGCAGCAAGGCCCACGCCGGCACCGCGCAGCGGCTGATGACCTCCCCCGTCGTCACCATCGGCCCCGACGCCAGTGTCGAGGACGCCGCCAGCAAGCTCGGCCACGCCGACGTGCGACGGCTGTTCGTCGTCGAGGGCGACGGGCGGCTGGTCGGCGTGCTGGCCCGGGCCGACGTGCTACGCCTGTTCCTCGTGCCCGACGACGTCATCCGTGGCCGCGTGCTCAAGGCCGTGCCCGCCGGTGTGACGGCGACCGTGGCCGAGGGCGTCGTGGACCTCGGCGGCTGCGTCCCGCGGCGCAGCCAGGCCCTGGCCGCCATCCGCATCGCCTGGGCGCTGCCCGGGGTCGTCGGCGTCACCGGCGCCATTCAGCACGAGCTCGACGACGTGAATCCGGGTGTCGCGTGACCGGCGGCCTCGAACGTGGAACGCTCTACCCGGAGGTGGCTGACATGACCATTGGCGTGTTCCTGGTGGACGACCACGAGATCGTTCGGCGCGGGATATCCGACCTGCTCGAGGGCGAGTCGGATCTGAAGGTTGTCGGCGAGGCCGGCACCGTCGCCGAGGCCCTGGTCCGGGTCCCCGCGGTGCAGCCCCAGGTCGCCGTGCTCGACGTCCGGCTACCCGACGGCAACGGCGTCGAGCTCTGCCGTGAGCTCCGCTCGTCCATGCCGTCGTTGCAGTGCCTGATGCTCACGTCGTTCTCCGACGACGACGCCCTGTTCGACGCCATCATGGCCGGCGCCGCCGGCTTCCTGCTCAAGCAGGTCCTCGGCAGCGACCTGGTCAACGCCATCCGCACCGTGGCCGGCGGCCAGTCCCTGCTCGACACCCACACCACCTCCGCCCTGCTCGCCCGCCTGCGCCGCGACCAGGAGCAGCGCACCGACCCCCTGGCCGTGCTCTCCGACCAGGAACGCGTCGTCCTCGAGCACATCGGCGAGGGCCTGACCAACCGCCAGATCGCCGAACGCATGTTCCTGGCCGAGAAGACCGTCAAGAACTACGTCTCCCACCTGCTGGCCAAGCTCGGCATGCAACGCCGCACCCAGGCCGCCGTGCTGGCCACGGAGCTCAAGGACAAGCGCGGCTCCTGACGGACTGGAGAACACATGGGCAAGCCGGCGTCGGCGGCCGCCTACTACGCGCTGTGCACCGTGCTGTCGCCGGTGATCGTGATCGGCTACGCGGCGTGGATCGGCAAGATCATCGCTGCTGGTCGCTCCGGGGTGTCCGCGACGGCACAGGGACCGCTGTCCGCCCGGTTCTCCGAACACAACTTCGGGACCAGGCCCGACGCGGCGGCGGACGGGCTGATCCGCGCCCTGCCCGGCATCCCCCGACTGGGCCTGCGGCTGACCGCCGGGCCGGTGCTGCTGGCCCACCGACTGACCGGGTACGTGCCGCGGGCGTTCAGATATCCCTTCCAGGGCGAGGTTTCGCCGCAGTACGAGGCCGCGGCCCGCATCTGGTTCTTCGACGACGCCGTCGACCGGCACCTGCCCGCCATGGCCCAGTTCGTGATTCTCGGGGCCGGCTTCGACACCCGCGCCTACCGGCTGCCGGCCGGTGCCGGGGTGCGCGTGTTCGAAGTGGATTCGCCACGAACGCAACGGGTCAAGCGGGAGACGCTGGCGAAGGCCGGCATCGACGCCGGCGGGGTGACGTTCGTGCCGGCGGACTTCGAGCGGCAGGACTGGCTGGCCTGCCTCGTCTCGGCCGGGTTCGACCCGGCCCGGCCCACGCTGTTCCTGTGGGAGGGCGTGACCATGTACCTCGAACGGGCGACCGTCGAGGACACCCTGCGGAAGATCGCCTCGACGGCGGCCGGCAGCGTCGTGGCGTTCGACTACTTCACCAGCGAGGCACTCGACTCACCGGCGCCGTACTGGCGTTTCGCCAGGGTCACCACGAAGGCTGCGGGCGAGCCGCTGAAGTTCGGGGTCGACAGCACCCCGCCGGCCCGGGACCGGCTGGCCGAGCTGCTCGCGTCCTGCGGACTTTCCCTCGCCGAGCAGCGCACGCTCGGCGACGAGACACCGACCAGGCGCGCCTGGGGCGGGTTCGCCACCGCGACCGTGGACCCGTCCTAGCTCGACGGCCGGATCGGCACCTTCCAGGTGTAGCGGGTGCCGCCGTCCTGGCCCGGCGTCAGTGTCAGGGTGCCGCCGAACGTCGAGGCGCGGTTCTCGATGTTGGCCAAGCCGCTGCGGGCCAGCGTCTCCGGCACGCCGACGCCGTCGTCGAGGACGTCGACGATGAGGTCCTTGGCGGCCTCGATGGTGACGACGATGTGCTTGGCCCGGGCGTGCCGCAGGGCGTTGGACAGGCCCTCGCGCAGGGCGGCCTCGGCGTGCGGGGCGATCTCCGGCGGGACGAGGGTGTCGACGGCGCCGGACATGCGGACGGACGGCGAGACGTCGGTGCCGTCGGTGAGCTCGGAGACGACGTCGAGCAAGGTGCGGCGCAGGCTGGCGACCTCGTCAGCGGTGTGCAGGTCGAAGATCGAGGTTCGGATCTCCATGACGGTCTGGTCGAGCTGCCCGACGGCGGCCTGGATCCGTTTGCGCGCCTCGGCGTCGGGGATCATGCGCAGCGAGCCCTGCAGGCTCAGTCCGGTGGCGAACAGCCGCTGGATGACGTGGTCGTGCAGGTCACGGGCGATCCGGTCGCGGTCGGCGAGCAGGTCGAGCAGGCCCTTGGTGCGCTGCTTGTCGGCCAGGTCGAGGGCCAGCGCGGCCTGGTCGGCGAAGGATGTGACCAGGGGGACGTCGTCGGGGCGGTACTCGGCGCCGCCCTTGTCCCGGGCGGTGATCAGGGCGCCGGTGCCGCCGTCGGAGGTGCGGAACTCGACGACGAGACCGGGCCCCAGCACATCGCCGGCCAGGCGGCCGTCGAGCTCCTGGGCCAGGTCGGCGATCAGCCGCGGCGCGTTGTCCAGCAGCGGCCGCCCGTCGGCCAGCACGGTGCCGCCGAGTCGATCGGCGCCGGCCCCGACGGCACCGCGCACGGTGAGCCCGGCGTCCCCGTCGGCCAGCAACACCATCGCGAACGAGGAGTCGCTCAACTCCATGGCGCGCATCGCGACCAGCCGCAGCGCGTCGTCCACAGTCGCCCCACCGAGCAGCTCCGCCCGGATCTCCGACGACGCCTCCAGCCACCGCTGCCGCTGCTGGGACCGCTCGAACAGGCGGGCGTTCTCGATGGCCACGCCGGCGGCCGCGGCCAGTGCCCGCAGCACGACCTCGTCGTCGGCGGTGAACTCGCCGCCGCCACGCTTCTCGGTCATGTAGAGGTTGCCGAACACCTCGTCGCGCACCAGCACGGGCGCGCCGAGGAAGCTGTGCATCGGCGGGTGGTTGGCCGGGAAGCCGACGGAGGCGGGATGGCTGCTCAGGTCGGTCAGCCGGATCGGCTTCGGGTCGTGGATGAGCAGCCCGAGCAGGCCACGCCCCTCCGGCAGGTGGCCCATCAGCTGGCGCTGGTCGGCATCGATGCCGAGGTAGACGAACTCGGACAGCCCGTCGCCGGTGTTGGCCAGCACGCCGAGCGCCCCGTAGCGGGCGTCGACCAGGTCGGCGGCGGCCTGCACGATCCGGTTGAGGGTGGAGTCCAGCTCGATCCCGGAGCCGACGGCCAGCACGGCGTCGAGCAGGCCCTGCACCCGGTCCCGGGTCTTGACGATCTCCGTCAGCCGCTCCTGCACCTCCGCCAGCAGCTCGTCCAGCCGCAGGCTGCCGAGCATCGCTGACGTGTCGGGCTCTGGCATCCGCACTCCGTTCGATCGTCCCACGCAAAGCCTGCCACGCCCCGGGGTCACGCCCAAGGGACCTCCGCATCTCGTGGACGAGGGCCCTGGTCCGCCGTGACTTTGGGCCGTGTCCGCGAAACCGCCCGGACGCGCACCGTAGGGCCATGACCAGTCCAGTTCCCGCCACTCTCGGGCTCAGCCCGGTCGAGGTGGCCGTCGTGCTCGAAGCGGCGGCCATGGCCCCTTCGGTGCACAACAGCCAGCCGTGGCGGTTCCGGGTGCTGCCCGACCGCATCGAGCTGCACGCCGATCTCTCCCGCCGGCTGCCGGCCACCGACCCGGACGGCAAGGAGCTGCGACTGGCCTGCGGCGCCGCCCTGACCAACCTGCGTATCGCGCTGGAGGCGCTGGGCATCCGTCCGCTGGTGACGCTGCTGCCGGCCAGTGCGGGCTCGGACGCTCTCGCGGTGGTCCGGCACGGCGGCCGCGTCACACCGAGTGATCGGATCACCGACCTGCGCCGGGCCATCCCGGCCCGCCGCACCAACCGCAAGCCGTTCCGGGAGATCCCGGTCACGCCCAACGAGCTCAACGAGCTGACCAGGGCGGCCCAGGCCGAGCGGTCGTGGCTGCACCCGATCACCGAGCCGGCGCAGCGGTCCCGGCTGCACGCGCTGGTCACCCGGGCCCACCAGACCCAACTGGCCAACGTGGACTTCCGCGCCGAGCTGGAGCACTGGACCGGCCACAGCGACGAGCACCGGGACGGCGTGCCGGCCCGGTCGGCCGGCCCCGAGCACGAGCCGCAGGACCACTGGGTGCTCCGCGACTACAGCGGCGGCCGGGCCCGGGAACGGGTGCCGGGCAAGGACTTCGAGCGCGAGCCGCTGATCGCGGTCGTGTGCTCGTACTACGAGGGCGTGCTGGCCGAGCTGCACGCCGGCCAGGCCATGCAGCGCGTGCTGCTGACGGCCACCACGCTCGGCCTGTCCGCCTCGTTCATCGCGCAGCCGATCGAGGTGCCGTCGTGCCGCGAGGAGCTGCGCCATCTGCTGGGAGCCGGCATCACCGCCCAGACGATCCTGCGAGTGGGCCACGGCAGCCCGGTCGCGCCAACACCTCGACGTCCGGTGGCCGAGCTGCTCATCGACGCCGCTCACGTGCTGCCCGGAGGCACATCATGAAGGCTGTCCTGGTCGGGCTCTCGCCCGACACCGACTCGATCGCGACGGTCACCTGGGCCGCGGAGTACGCCGGCCACCTGGGCGCCCCACTGCGTGTCGTCCTCTCCGACGGCGGAAACCTGTCGGCGTTGTACAACGCGGCCTCGGCCGCCCGCACCCGTCACCCGCACCTGTCGCTGTCGGCCACCACCGCCGACGCCGGCCTCGCCGACGCACTGCTCGACCGGGCCGCCGAGGCGCACCTGGTCGTGGTCGACCGGGCCGCGGCGAAGGCCGGCGTCGTCTCGACCGTGGCGGCCGAGGTGGCCTGTCCGGTCGCCGCCGTCGCGCCGGGCACCGCCTGGGACGACGAGAAGCGGCCGATCCTGGTCGGCGCCGACGGCACTGAGCACTCCGAGCAGGCGCTGCGTTGGGCGTTCGCCGAAGCGGACCGGCTCGGCCGTGACGTCCGCGTGCTGCACTGCGGCGGCAACGACGCGAACCGGGGCTCCGTGTTCGATCTGGTCTCGCTGTTCGCCGGCCGCTATCCGGCGATGGCCGTCCAGGTGCACACGCTCAAGTGCACGCCGGCCGACGCGCTGGCCTGGCACTCCCAGTTCGCGTCGATGGTCGTCATCGGCCACCGCGAGCACGGCCTTGGCGGCCGGATCTACCGCAAGGTGCTGCGCACGGCCGCCTGCCCGGTCGTTGTCGCCGGTCCCCGAACCACTCTGGACGTCGCGCTGGCCGCGGCATCCGCCACGAACACCGCGAGGAGCTGACGATGAGGGCCAAGGACGTGATGAGCAGCCCAGTGCTGACGGCGTACCCCGAGCAGCCGGTCAAGGAGGTCGCGGCGCTGTTGGCCGAGCGGGGGTTCACCGCCGCGCCGGTGGTCGACGACGACGGCCGCGTGGTCGGCATGGTCACCGAGGCCGACGTGCTGCGCGACCGCATCCCGGTCGACGCGCGCAGCCGTATCTGGGGCGACCAGGTCGCCGAGACGCATCCGGCGCAGACCGTCGCCGAGGTGATGAGCACCCCGGCCGTGGCCATCACACCGGGCACCGACGCAGCCGCGATCGCACGCATGATGCTGGCGGACCACGTCCGCGCGGTGCCCGTGGTGGACGGCGGCCGCGGCGTTGTCGGCATCGTCACCCGTCGCGACCTGCTGCGGGTCATCGCCACGGACGACGCGACCGTGCTCACGGCCGTCAAGTCGCGCCTGGCGGCGTACGGCGGCAGCGCCCGGTGGTCGGTGACCGTGCACGACGGTGTGGTCGCGATCGTCGACGACTTCGACGACGCCACCGACCGGCACGTCGCCCAGGTCATCGCCGAGTCCGTGCCGGGGGTCGCCGAGGTACACGTGCGCAGCCGGGAATCCGTGCGATGACCGGCGTTCGCGCACTGCTGGCGGACGGGCGCGTGACGCTCGTCCGCCGCCTCACGCCGGCCGACGCCGAGGCCGTCGCGCTGCTGCACCAGGGCATGCCGGCACAGGACACCTACCTGCGTTTCTTCACCCTGCGGCCGCCACGACTGACCACCTTCGCCGCACACGTGACCTCGGAAGACGTCCGGCACGCCACGCTCGGCGCGTACCTCGACGGCGTGCTCACCGGTGTCGCCACCTACGAGGTCGTCGCCGATCCCGCCGAAGCGGAGGTCGCGCTGGCCGTCGACCACCGCCAGCAGGCCCACGGTGTCGGCACGCTGCTGCTGGAGCACCTCGCCTCGCTGGCCCGCCAGCACGGCGTGCGCCGCTTCGTCGCCGACGTGCTGGCGGAGAACGCCGGCATGCTGCGGGTCTTCCACGACCTCGGACTCCCGTGCCAGGTCGAGGGCACCGGCCCGGAACTGCGCGTCGTGCTGCCGCTCAACCCGGACGACCGCTACCTGGACACCGTCACGGACCGGGAGGTCCACGCCGACATCGCCAGCCTGACCCGGCTGCTGCGGCCCCGCAGCCTGGCCGTCGTCGGCGCCGGCCGAACCGCCGGCACGGTCGGCCACGCGATCCTCGATCGGCTGACGGGCACCCGCTTCACCGGCCGCCTCATGGCCGTCAACCCGCACGCCGCCGAGATCGACGGCGTCCGCTGCTATCCGTCGGTGATGGAGTTGCCCGCGGTCCCCGACCTGGTGGTGATCGCCGTGCCGGCCGCGGCGGTGCCGGCGGTGCTGGCCGACTGCGCCACGCGCCGGGTGCCGGCGGTCGTCGTCGTCACGGCGGGCATCACCGGTGAGACGAAGCTGCACACCGAGGTCCTGAAAGCCGTGCGCGGCGGCGGTTTCCGCATGGTGGGGCCGAACTGCCTCGGCATCGTGAACACCGATCCGCTGGTCCGGCTGGACGCCTCGTTCTCCGACCACCCGGCCGTCGCCGGCGACATCGGCGTGGTGACCCAGTCCGGCGGCGCCGGCATCGCGCTGCTCGACCAACTCGGCGCGGCCGGCCTCGGCGTGTCCACAATGGTCTCCACCGGCGACAAGTACGACGTGAGCAGCAACGACATGCTGCGCTGGTGGGAATTCGACGACACCACCAAGGTGGCCGTGCTGTACCTGGAGTCCTTCGGCAATCCCCGCAAGTTCGCCCGACTGGCGCGGCGGCTCGGCCGGCACAAGCCGATCGTCGCGCTACGCACCGGCACCAGCGAGGTCGCCCGCCGTGCGGCGGCGTCGCACACGGCCGCGAGCGCCACTCCCGCGGTCACCCGGGACGCCCTGTATCGCCAGGCGGGTGTCATCGCCGTCGACACACTGACCGAGATGACCGCCACGGTCGCGGTGCTCAGCAAGCAATCCGTGCCCGGCGGCCCGCGTACGCTCATCCTCACCAACGCCGGTGGCGGCGGTGTCCTCGCCGCCGACGCGTGCGCTCGTGAAGGGCTCCACGTCGTGCCGCCGTCGCCGACCCTGCGCCACGCGTTCAGCCGCTTGTTGCCGGCCACCGCGAGCCTCGGCAATCCGGTGGACACCACCGCCGCCGTCCCGGCCGACACGTTCGCCCGCTGCCTGCACGCGGCACTGGACGACCCCGAGGTCGACGCCGTGCTCGCCATCACCGTGCCGACCGCCATGGGCGATCCGTCGACCGGCATCGTGGACGCAGTGGCCAAGGCCCGCGCTCGCGGCCGTGACACGCCGGTCGTCGCCGTGGACCTCACGCAACGGGAGAGCCTGCGCGTGATCGGCGCGATTCCGACTTTCGCCGAACCCGCGGTCGCCGTGTCGGCGTTGGCCCATGCCGCGCACTACGGCCAATGGTTGCGCCGCATGCCGGGCATCGTGCCGGCACTGTCCGGCATCGACACCAACGCGGCCCGCGCCATCGTCGACGACTTCCTGGCCGCGCAACCCGAAGGTGGCTGGCTGTCCGCTCCCGACGTGACGAAGCTGTTGTCCTGCTTCGGGATCCCGGTGCTCGACGTCGTCGCGGCGGCCGACGAGGACCAGGCTGTCACGGCTTTCAGGGCGTCGCCGGGCCCGGTGGCGCTCAAGGCCGTCGCGCGCGGTCTGCTGCACAAGAGCGCCGGCGGCGGGGTCGCCCTCGGCGTCACCGACGAGTCCGAGCTGCGGGCCCGGTCACGGGCGATGCGCGAACACTTCGGCGACGACCTGCTCGGCTACCTCGTGCAGCCCATGGCCACCGCCGGCCGTGAACTCCTGGTCGGCGTCGTCGGCGACGCCTCGTTCGGACCGCTGGTCGTGTTCGGCCTCGGCGGCACCGACACCGACGTCGTCGACAAGCGGGTGAGCTGCCTGGTGCCGGTGACCGACGTCGACAGCCACGAACTGCTGCGCAGCCTGCCCGCGCCCAAGGCCCTCGCCGACGTCGACGTGGACGCCGTAGCCGCCACCGTCATGCGCGTGGGCCGGCTCGCCGAACTGCTGCCCGAGGTCGCCGAGATGGACCTCAACCCGCTCATCGCCTACGAGACCGGCTGCGTGGTCGCCGACGCGCGGATCCTGCTGCGCCCCGTCGAGCCGGCCGACATGACCCTGCGCACCCTGCGGGTGTAGGTCAGCCCGGCGGGATCTCCGCCACCCGGCGGCCGCTGATCGTCCCGATCCGCACTCGGATCAGGTGATCGCGGCCGCCGACCCATGTCCTGGGTGCGGCGGCTTCCGCTTCGGCCACTTCCGCCGGGTTGTCGACCACCCCGGATCGGCCGACCACCACGACACTCCAGCCCTTGCCGGTGTCCGGGTCGATCTCGTCGACCTCGAACGCCACCACGGCGTTGCGGGTGGCGGTGGCGAGCTTGCTGCCCGCGCCGGTGCGGATCAGCAGCGAGCCGTCCCACACCGAGAAGTTGACCGGCAGCACCGCCGGCAGCGCCTGGTCGGTGAACACGATCCGACCGAGCGGCACGGTCTTCAGCAGTGCCAAGCACTCGGCACGGTCAAGGACCTCGAGGCCGGCGGCGTCGAACATGGTTTCTCCACTCCTGTGCGGACATGGCTGTGTGACCGGAGCCGAAGCCCCGGTCACACAGGTCGTGCTTGCTCGGACGTCACCGCAGCCACGGGTTGTTGTGGACGATCGCCAACTTCTCCCACTGCCGGCCGAGGCCCCAGGTCAGGCCGGCGCCGAACAGCGCGGCCACGATCAGCACGAGGGCGAACACGATGTGGTAGTCGATCAGCGGGTTGGTCGAGCCACTGGGCTTGCCCGCGGCGGTCGTGGTGCTCAGCGGCCACTCGGCGGCCCACATCAGCACCAGCAGGATCGTGCCGGCGACGGCGGACAGCCGCAGCGCCACGCCGAGCGTGACGGCGAGGCCGATGCCCAGCAGGGCCAGCATGAACAGCCAGTCGGCCCACGCGGCGCCGGCCCAGGCGTGGAAGATCGACTGGAACGGGCCGACCTCGACGTTGCCCAGGAAGCCCTTGGTGGGCGAGCCGCCGCTCAGCCACGAGCGGGCGGCCGGGGTCGCGTAGCCGAGCCCGAACAGCTTGTCCACGAAGGCCCACAGGAAGATCAGGCCGGTGACGATGCGCAGCACGGCCAGCCACTGCCGTGCGGCCGAGCCGGCGCTCACCGGGGTCGAACCGGCGGCAGGACGCTCCTTGACGGACATGGTTTCCTCCTCAGCTCAGGATTTCCTCGGTCTGCCTTGCCATCTCCAGGTCCTCGCGGGCGGGCGTCACGGTCGGCACGACGCCGAGGAACTCCAGGCCGCCGGCCAACTCGTCGAGCAGGCCGGGCTGGTGCTCCGCGACGCCGCCGGTGAGGACCAGCGCGTCCAGTCGAGGCAAGGACGTTCGAACGGCCGCGATCTCCCGACGCAGCCGGTGCAGGTAGACGCGGACGGCGAGGTCCGCGTCCGGGCAGCCCTGCGCGCGGGCGGCGAGCACCTCGCGCAGATCGCCGGTGGTGCCGGACATCCCGGCGAGTCCACTGTGGTAGTTCAGGCCCGCGTCCAGCACGTCCAGCGGCATCTCGCGGGCCAGGTGCAGGACCAGGCCGGGGTCGAGCGCGCCAGGGCGGGTCGCCATCGCCACACCGTCCAACGGCGTGAAGCCCATCGAGGTGTCGACACTGCGGCCGCCGTCGATGGCGGTGACGGAGACGCCGGAGCCGAGGTGGCAGCAGACCATCGCCACGTCCTCGAGGTGCCGCCCCAGCGTCTCCGCTGTCGTGCGCAGCGCGTTGGCGCACGACAGTCCGTGAAAGCCGTACCGCCGGATTCCGTACTTGCGGGTCCACTCCATCGGGATCGGGTACGTCGACGCCGCCGGCGGCAACCCCGTGTGGAAGCTGGTGTCGAAGCACGCCACCAGGGGCGTGTCGGGCCACCAGGTGCGCAAGGCCCGGCCCAGCAACAGGGATCGCGGCTGGTGGATCGGGGCCAGCGGCACCAGCGCCCGCAGGCTGTTCTCCTGCACGGCGTCCAGCAGAACCGGGCCGGGCCGGTCGCCACCGTGCACGAAGCGGATCGCGATGGCATCCACCGGGCCGACCGCCTCGACGGCGGCCGGGTCGGGCATGCCGTCCCAGTCCTGGACGGTCCACTGCCCGATCGACTCGTCACCGTCCACAACGGACACCTTGAGGCTGGACGAGCCCGGATTGACGGCCAGCACCCGGGTCATGGCGTCCACCGCCACTCGCGGATCTCCGGCAGGTCCTCGCCGGTGCGGCGGATGTGGTCGTGGTGCACGGCCAGCCGGTCCAGCAGCTGCTGCCGCACGTGCCCGAGCCGGCCGGCGACGCGCGGCACCCGCTCCAGCGCGGCCAACGCGAGGTGGTAGCGGTCGATCTCGTTGAGCACGCACATGTCGAACGGGGTCGTGGTCGTGCCGTTCTCGTGGAAGCCGTGGACGTGCATGTCGTCGTGGCCGGGACGGCGATAGGTCAGCCGGTGGATCAGCCACGGGTAGCCGTGGTAGGCGAAGATCACCGGGGCGTCGGTGAAGATCTCGTGGTACGCCTTGTCGTCGATGCCGTGCGGATGCTGCCCCGGCGAGAACAGCCGGGCCAGGTCGACCACGTTCACCACCCGGATGCGCAGATCCGGCACGAACTCCCGCAACACCTGCACCGCGGCCAGCGTTTCCTGCGTCGGGACGTCGCCGGCACAGGCCAGCACCACGTCGGTGTCGCCCTCGGCATCCGTGCTGGCCCACTCCCACACGCCCAGCCCCTGCTCGCAGTGCGCGGCGGCCTGGTCGGCGTCGAGGTACTGCAACTCGGGCTGCTTGCCCGAGACGATCACGTTGACCAGGCCGTGGCTGCGCAGGCAGTGGTCGGCCACGGACAGCAGGCAGTTCGCGTCCGGCGGCAGGTAGACCCGCACGACCTCGGGCCGCTTGTTCAGCACGTGGTCGACGAAGCCCGGATCCTGGTGCGAGGCCCCGTTGTGGTCCTGCCGCCACACGTGCGAGGTCAGCAGGTAGTTCAGGCTCGGAATCGGCCGGCGCCAAGGGATCTGGGCGGCGGTGTGCAACCACTTCGCGTGCTGCGCGACCATCGAGTCCACCACGTGCGCGAACGCCTCGTAGCTGGAGAGCAGGCCGTGCCGGCCGGTCAGCAGGTACCCCTCCAGCCAGCCCTGGCACAGGTGCTCCGACAGCACTTCCAGCACCCGGCCGTTGGGGTCCAGGTGATCGTCGCCCGGCTCGATGGCCAGCTGCCAACGCCGGCCCGTCACCTCGAAGACGTCGTCCAGCCGGTTGGAGGCGTGCTCGTCCGGCGCGAACAGCAGCAGGTTGTTCGGGTTCAGCTCGACGGCGTCGCGCAGGTACTTGCCCAGCTGCCTGGTCGACTCCGCGGTCGTCGTGCCCGGCGACGGCACGTCAACCGCGTGCGCTGTCGGGTCCGGCAACCGGAGATCACGCTGGAGTTGGCCGTGGGCCAGGGGTTTCGCGCTGATCCGCGCCGATCCCAGCGGCCGGTGGTCGCGCACCATCGGCGCCGGCGAACCGTCCGGCTCGAACAGCTCCTCCGGCCGGTAGGACCGCATCCACTGTTCCAGGCAGGCAAGATGGTGCGCGTCCTCACGGACCGCCGCGAACGGCACCTGGTGCGACCGCCAGCTGCCCTCGACCTGTTTGCCGTCGATCTCGTGCGGCCCGGTCCAGCCCTTCGGCGTGCGCAGCACGATCATCGGCCACTGGTGTTCCTTGCTGCCGTAGCCGCGACGGGCCGCGGCCTGGATCTCGTGGATGTCCGCCACGCACTTGTCCAGCGCGTCGGCGTAGCTCTCGTGCACCTCGTCCGGCTCGCTGCCGCCGACCTCGATCGGCCGCCAGCCGTGGCCGATCAGCAGCGAGTTCAGCTCGTGCCGCGGCATTCGGGCCAGCACCGTCGGGTTGGCGATCTTGTAGCCGTTCAGGTGCAGGATCGGCAGCACCGCCCCGTCGCGTTCCGGCGACAGGAAAGCCGTCGCGTGCCAGCTGGTCGCCAGCGGGCCGGTCTCGGCCTCGCCGTCACCGATCACACAGGCCGCGATCAGGCCCGGATTGTCCAGCGCCGCACCGGTCGCGTGAGCCAGCGAATACCCCAGCTCGCCGCCCTCGTGGATGGAGCCCGGCAGGTGGGCCGAGGCGTGGCTCGGGACGCCGCCCGGGAAGGAGAACTGCCGGAACAGCCGACGCATGCCCGCCTCGTCCTGCGCGATCTCCGGGTAGCACTCGGAATACGTGCCCTCCAGCCACGCCGCCGCGTTCAGACCGGCCGCGCCGTGACCGGGTCCGGTCACCAGCATCAGGTCGAGGCCGTGCAGCATGATCATGCGCGACAGGTGGGCGTAGGTCAGGGTCAGGCCCGGCACCGTCCCCCAGTGCCCCAGCAGCCGCGGCTTGACGTGCCTGGGCTGCAACGGTTCCCGCAGCAGCGGATTGTCCAGCAGGTAGATCTGGCCGACGGACAGGTAGTTGGCCGCGCGCCACCACGCGTCCAGGCGCTGCACCCAGCGCGTCGTCGGCTGCTGTTCGATCGAGCCTGCGGTGATCATCGATGCTCCTGTGGTCGCTGCTCTCGATTCAGCTCCCACAGTCGCTGGTCGACCGCGTCCCGGGCCGCAGGCGGCGGACTCTCACCAGCGGGGCCTTTCGACCCGCCTTCGCCCTGACGACAGGCCCTGTCGCAGGTCAGCGCGGTCGACGACGGTGAACGAACACCCCGAGGAGGTCCCGATGCCCGCCGCCGCCCCGCTGCACGACATCCGCCCCGTCGACGTGCGTGCCGCCGAGGTGATCACCGTCGGCACCGACGGCTCGTACTGGGGCGGCATGGCGCTGGACTGGGCCACCCGGCACGCCTGGACCCGCGGCGCTTCGCTGCACGTCCTGCGCGCCCAGCTGGACGTGCCCTCGGACGTCCCGACCGATCTCGGCCTCAGCCACGCGCACCGGCTCTACCCGCTGCTCCCCATCACCTGCCGGTGGGCCGGTCCCACACCGGTCGTCGAGCTCACGACCGCCAGCGAGCACAGCTCGCTGCTCGTCCTCGGCTGCCGCGGCCACCGTCACTTCGGCCTCGGTGAACTCGTCGTACCCGCGCTCGCCGGCGCGCGCAGCGATACCACCGTCGTCCGCGGCGCCCCCGCTGCCGTCCGCGGCGAACACCGCGTCGTCACCGCCATGGTCAGCGGCGGCCCCGACGACGACGTTGTCCTGCACCGGGCCGCGGACTTCGCCCTTTCACACCACTGCCGTCTCCGCGTCGTGCACGCCGCCCCCACCGACCTCCGCCTGGGTCGCAGCCCCGAAGACGTCCTGCACATCGCCGAGCTCCAGCTCAAGGCCCTCGGTCTCGCCGTCCGTGCCTCGTTCACGCTCGCCCGGCAGCTTCCCCACGAGGTCGTGCAGAACCCCGGCGACACCGACCTGCTCGTCCTGGCCCGCGGCGAGTCCCCGCGCCACCCCCTCGGCCTTGTCACCCGGGCCGCGCTCTACCACTCCCCCTGTCCGGTGATGGTCGTCCACTCCTGACCATCAGTGGCCCACGTTCGCTGGCCGCTCCCGAGGTCGATCCCGGGAGCGGCCGGTGCAGCCGTTCACTGGTCCAGCGAGGCCCCCTGCGCCAGCGGCTGGACGAACCCCCGTCCGCTGCTACGCCTGCTCGGCGTCGACCGTGGTGGCGGGCTGGCTGCCGGGCTGGCGGCGGTCCTCGAGCTTGATGTCGCACTTGCCGACCAGCGCGACGCCGGCGCCGACGGTGGTGGCCACCGGCGCGACCAGTGCGGCGACGATGCCGAGCGCCATCGGCACCTCCAGCACCACGTCGTCCCTGCTGTCACGCACGACCACGCGACGGTTGATGCCCTCGCTGACCAGCCCGCGAACGGCGTCGACCACCGAGTCGACGGCGGAGCGGGTGGACTCGGGCTTGGATGCGCTCATGACTCTCCTCGAACTGCGGATCTCCCGTTGACATCTCCAGACTGCCCGCGGCCGGGCCGGCTGCCATCAGGGTTTCCCCCTGATCCGTGCCTGATTCCCGCGCGTCACGCCTCGGTGAGGCACTCGGCGGGCCGCACCACGTCCAGGACCGTGGTGCGGTCGCGGTGGGAGTCGAGCAGTCGCTGCACGGCCATGGGCAGTCCGGCCACCGGAACCAACCAGGCCAGCACGTAGAGCCGGTCGCCCTGGAAAACCTCGGGATGCACCGCCGTCAACGCGAAACCGAGTGCCCCACAGGCCAGCACCAGCAGCGCGACGAACCGGTCACGTCGCCACATCGCCCAGCCGCCGACCACGGAACCGGCCAGCAGCGTCACGTTCATCGGGGTGAACGTCAGCCA
>DATJJB010000581.1:0-11187 GCA_035492655.1 Kutzneria sp.
GCCGGCGGGCGGCGGGTACTCGTCGGCGGACAGCCAGATCACCGGGCTGAGCCTGACCCACCTGTCCGGCGCGGGCTGCGCGGTGGCGGGCGACATCCCGTTCCTGCCGCTGGTGGGGGCGGTGCCGAGCTCGCCGGACGGTGCCAGCGCGACGTTCAGCCACGCCACCGAGCAGGCGAGCCCCGGCAGCTACGCCGTGACGCTGGGACAGGTCCGCACGGAGCTGACGGCGACGGATCGCACGGGGCTGGCGCGGCTCACCTACCCGCGGACGGCGCAGGCCCAGCTGCTGGTGAAGGTGGCCAACAGTCAGAACGGTTCGGCCAACGCCACGTTCCACACCATCGGCGACCGCCAGATCGCCGGCTCGGTCAGCAGCGGTCACTTCTGCGGCCAGCCGAATTCGTACACGGTGTACTTCGCCGCCAAGTTCGACCGCGCCTTCACGTCGTCGGGCACCTGGGGTGGCGGCACGGCCGACGCGGTGTCGGCGCACGCCCGCCAGGTGCCGGTACCCAAGCAGTCGCACACCACCCAGGGCAGCGGCGTGGTGGCCGGCGGCTATCTCACCTTTGACACCAGGGCCACCCCGGTGGTCGGCATGCAGGTGGCGATCTCGTACGTGAGCGAGGACGGGGCGCGGGCCAACCTCAGGGCCGAGGATGCCGGATTCGCCTTCGACCGCACGGCGAAGGCCGCCCGCGGCGCGTGGAACGACCAGCTCGGCAAGATCCAGGCGCACGGCGGAACACCGGCCGAGCAGCGCACCTTCTACACGGCGCTCTACCACTCCTTGTTGCACCCCAGCCTGTTCAGCGACGCCGACGGCAGGTACCCCGGCTTCGATGGCAAGCTGCACACCGTGCCACGCGGCCATGCCCAGTACACGGACTTCTCCGGCTGGGACATCTACCGCTCGCAGATCCCGCTGATCGCGCTGCTCGATCCCGCGCAGGCCAGCGACATGGCGACCTCGCTGCTCAACGCCGGCGACCAGATGGGCTGGCTGCCGAAATGGCCGGTGGCCAACGGGGAATCCGGTGTGATGAACGGGGATCCGGCCGATGCGATCCTTGCCGGGGCGTGGGCGTTCGGCGCGCACGGCTTCGACGCGCGGCACGCCGTCGACGAGATGGTGCGCGGCGCCAAAGGCAGCGGTGCTCCCGGGCAGGGTTGGTACGTGGAACGCCCGTCCAACGCGGGGTACATGGCCAACGGGTACGTGCCGAACACGCAGGCGGACTCGATCTCGCCGGTGCCCAACGGCGCGTCGGAGACGCTGGAGTACGCGCTCGGCGACTTCGCCGTCTCGCGCCTCGCGGGCGCCGTCGGCCGCGACGACATCGCCGGCCAGTTCACCAGGAGTTCCCAGAACTGGGCCAACCTGTTCGACACCGCCACCGGCTACATTCGACCCCGCGACGGCGACGGGGCCTTCCCGCCCGGCGATCCGCTGGCCATGGGCGGCGGGTTCGGCCAGACCGGGTTCCAGGAGGGCAACGCCGCGCAGTACACCTGGATGGTGCCGCAGAACCTGGCCGCGCTGATCGGCGGCATGGGTGGCAAGGACGCCGCCCGCGCGCGGCTGGACCAGTTCTTCGGGCAGCTCAACGCCGGGCCGAACCAGCCGAACGAGTGGGCCGGCAACGAGCCCAACCTGGATACCCCTTGGGCGTATGACAGCGTGGGCGCGCCCTGGCAGGCGCAGTCGACCGTGCGCGCGATCATGGCGCAGCTGTACGGGCCGACGCCCGGCGGCGAGCCGGGCAACGACGACCTCGGCGCGTTGTCGTCCTGGTACGTGTGGGCGGCGATGGGGATCTACCCGCAGACGCCGGGCGTGCCGATGCTGGTGCTGGGCACGCCGCTGTTCGACCACGTCACCGTGACGGCCGGCAACGGACGCCGCATCGAGATCACCGCGCCGGGGGCGGGCGACGCCAACCCGTACGTGCAGAGCCTGCGGGTCGACGGCCGACCGAGCACGCACACGTGGCTGATGCTTGCCGACCACACCGGCACGACCCGACTCGACTTCACCGTTGGCGCGCAACCGAACCGCGGTTGGGGAACCGGCGCGGCCGACGCGCCGCCCTCCTTTGGCAGCGGGCCCGCCACCTTCCCGCCGACCACCCGCGCGCAGGTACGCACCGATCCGGCGCAGATCCGCCTCGCGCCCGGCACCAATGCCACGGTGAACGTCCTGGTGGACAACTCCCTCGGCAGCCAGCCGACCACCGTGACGTGGACGGCGTCCTCCCCGAACAGCGGCATCACCTTCGGGCCGCCGACCGGCACCGCGACGGTGGCGGCCGGGGCGAGCAGCGCCACGCCGCTGACCGTGAGCGCGAGTCCGCAGGCCACCGCCGGCTTCTACGCCGTCACCATCGCGGCGAAGGCCAGCAACGGCGCGGTGATCGCCAAGAGCCAGATCCTGGTCACGTTGGCCAGCCCCGGCCAGACGATCCCCACCGCCTACGTGTCGAACTACTCCGACAACACGGTCACGCCGGTGGACCGCGCCAACGGCACCGCAGGCCCGGTGATCCCGGTCGGCAGCGGCCCGGACGGCGTCGTGGTCACGCCGAACGGCGCGGAGGTCTACGTCGCCAACAACAACAGCAACAACGTGTCGGTGATCTCCACCGCGGACAACACGGTGATCGCCACCATCCCGGTCGGCTCGGTGGCCGCGGACCCGGCGGTGACGCCGGACGGGACGACCGTCTGGGTGAGCAACTTCGGCGACGGCACGGTGCAGCCCATCGACGTGGCGACGCACACTGCGGGCCCGCCGGTCAAGGTCGGCGCCAACCCCGAGCGGCTGGCGATCTCGCCGGACGGCAAGGACCTCTGGGTCGCCAACCAGGGCTCCGGCACCGCCAGCGAGATCGACACCGCCAGCCGCACCGTCGTGCGCCAGGTCGCCGTCGGCGCGCAGCCGTTCGGCGTCGCGGTCGGCGCCAGCGGCACGGCGTACATCGGGAACGCCGGCGGCAACTCGGTGTCGGTCATCGACGCGACCGGTATCGCCGCCACCATCGCGCTGGGCAGCTCGCCGGCCGGAATCTCGCTCTCGCCGGACGGCAGCCGGCTCTACGTGACGGCGGCCAGCGGTGGTGTGCTGCCGGTGAACACCGCCAGCAACGCTGTCGGCCCGCTGATCGCCACTGGCGCGACCCCGTATGCCGCGGCGTTCACCGCCGACGGGGCGACGGCGTGGATCGTCGACTCGGGTTCCAACGACGTCCGGCCGATCACCGTCGCCACCGGCGCCGTCGGCCCCGCCGTGACGGTCGGCACCGTGCCGGACGGTATCGCGCTCACCCCATGAGAAGGGACAGCCAGCATGTCCGAGTTCGCCCGCCGTCAGTTCCTCGGCGCCGCAACACTGTTGGGCGCCAGTGCCGCCGTGCCGGCGGTGGCCGACGCCGCGCCGGACAGCCGATCCCGCAGGGTGCGGTTCGGGCTGAACTACACGCCCAGCAAGAACTGGTGGTACTGCTGGTCGGACTGGGACGCGCAGTCGATCCGCGCCGACCTGGCCGACATCAGGGCGCTGGGCATGGACCACATCCGGATCATGGGGCTCTGGCCCGAACTCCAGCCCAACGCCACCTTCGTCCGCCCGGAGATGGTGCACCGGGTGCGCGAGCTGCTCGACCTGGCCGGTGAACGGCACCTTGACGTCGAGGTGACGGTGCTCAACGGCGCGGTCAGCGGCTTCCTGTTCGTGCCGCCGTGGATGATCAACAACGGCACCGGCAAGGTGGCGAACTTCTTCACCGACCCGGACACGCTCGCCGCCACCCAACGGCTGTTCGCCGCGCTGGGCAAGGGAATCGGCCGGCACCCGCGGTTCCTCGGCTTCGACCTGTCCAACGAGATCAACTGGTTCGCGCAGCCGCTCGGCATCGACGTCGCGCCGGCGGTCGGCGACGGCTGGCTGCGCACCATGTTCGCCGACGCCGAGGCGGCCGCCCCCGGCCGGCTGCACGTCGCCGGCATCGACCACTACCCGTGGCTCAACGACGACTACTTCAGCCGGGACGCGCTGGGCAGCACGGGTTCGGTCAGCGCCAACCACACCTGGGCCGGCTGGGTCGACATCTTCAACACCTACGGGCCGATGTCCACGCCGTCGCTGCACTACTCGGAGTACTTCATCGAGCTGATCAAGGCGTTCCACACCGATCCGCGCCGGCAGGTGTGGATCGAGGAGACCGGCATCTCCTCGGTGTGGATGGACCCCAAGCTCATTCCACAGTGGACGGAGCAGTCGATCCGGAACATGGTCAGCTGCGAGGACCTGTGGGGCGTGACCTGGTGGTGCTCGCACGAGGTCAACCGCGGGCTGACCGGCTTCAACCCGCTCGAGTACGACCTCGGCGTCTACACCAACGACCGCAGGCTCAAGCCGGTCGGCGCCACCATCGCCGACCTGGTCCGGGAGTACGACCACAACCCGCCCAAGCCCATTCACCGGTCGGCGGCGCTGGTGCTGCCGGAGGGCATGGTCCCGTCGATCCCGTTCTTCGAGCCCTTCATGCGTCTGATCGACAAGGGTGTGCGGCCCGCGGTGGTGAAGGCGAGCCGCGCCACCGACAAGGCGTACCTGGCGGCGCGGGGCATCGACAAGCTGATCAAGCTCGACGAGGTGTGATCGATCGGGCGAACCGGGCAAACGGCGGCGTCGCACCGGAATTGTCACTGCACCGGTGGTGTGAACCCGTTGGCGCACACCGTACCGACCGGTAACCTTGGCGGCCATCAACGAGGATTGGACGGTCCGATGAGCCGACGACTCCGGTGGGCCGTCGTGCCCGTGGCCCTGGCGTCAGTCGCGGTCTTCGCGCCCGCGCTCGCGCCCACGGCGGCCGCCGCGACCAGCGTCGTGACCGACGGGAACGCGCGGTTCACGGTCGAGTCGCCGACCCTGATCCGGGTCGAGTACGCCGGCGACGGCGGCTTCGAGGACCGTCCGACCTTCACCGCGGTGAACCGCTCGATGCCGACGCCGGCGTACACGACGTCGGTGTCGGGCGGGTATCGGGTCATCCAGACCGCCTCGGTGACGCTGCGGTACCGGGAGAACTCGGGCCCGTTCACCCCGGCCAACCTCAGCGTCGACCTGACGGCCGGGTCGCAGGCCGTCACGGCGCGTCCCAGCTTCCCGGGCACCTGCTCGTACGGCACGGGCTGCGAGGCCGAGGGGCTCACGCTCGGCGGCAGCGCCGCCCTTGCCACCGACCACAGCGGATACACGGGCAGCGGGTTCGTCGCCGGTTTCACCGCGGCGGGTGCGAAGATCGGCTGGCAGGAGTCCGCGCCGCCGTCCGCCGGCCAGTACGCCGTGCAGATCCGCTATGCCAACGCGACCGGCGGCGACGGCAAGACCGTCACCCGAACCGTCAGTCTGACCACCGGCAGCAGCACGCAGCAGGTGAGCCTGCCCGTGACGGCCAACTGGGACACGTGGGCGGTGGCAACCGCCACTGTCACCCTGCCCGCCGGCGGCGCGCCGATGTCGATCTCCTGTGGCAGCGGCGACTCCTGCAACGTGAACGTCGATTCCCTTGCTGTGACGCCGATCGGCGCCGGGTATCCGACGCCGGTGTCCACTCCGGACAACAATCTCGGCGGTTATCGGCGTGGCCTGGACGGTCAGAGCGGCCCGGCGGCGATGGCCGACGGCCTGCTCTCCCGTGACGGCTGGTACCTGGTGGACGACACGGGTTCCTCGATCCTCAACGCCGACGGCACCCTCACGCCGAGGTCGTCGCACGGCGCGCTGCCGTACCAGGACGGCTACTTCTTCGGGTACGGCCACAACTACAAGCAGGGCCTCAAGGATCTGCACGACCTGACCGGCCCGTCGCCGCTGCTGCCGCGCGAGGCCTTCGGCGTCTGGTACAGCCGGTACTACCCGTACACCGCGTCCGACTACGAGAACACGCTGATCCCGGCGTTCCGGGCCAACCAGACGCCGATCGACAGCCTGGTCGCCGACACCGACTGGAAGTCGCCCAACGCCTGGGACGGCTGGGAGTTCAACCCGAGCCTGTTCCCCGATCCCAAGGGGTTCTTCAGCTGGGCGGCGTCGCAGGACCTCGTGACGTCCTTCAACATCCACCCGAGTATCGCGCCGAGCGACCCGCAGTACGCGGCGACGCTCGCGACGGCCGGCACGCTGGCCGACAGCAGCTGCTACAGCATCGGCGCCTGCAAGATCTTCAACTTCCTGGATCCGGCGCAGCTCAAGGCGTACATCAACCTGCACGCCACGTTGGAGCAGCAGGGGCAGCCGGTGTGGTGGCTGGACCAGTCCAACGGCGAGGGCGGCACGCCCACCAACGCCGGCGTGACGCCCGACAGCTGGATCAACGCGCAGTACAAGGCGCACGCGGACGCGATCGGCAGCCGCGGGTACGTGCTCGGCCGGATCGGCGGCAACGGCAACGACTACTCGGTGTTCACGCCGTCGCCCTACGGCGCGTGGGCCGAACACCGGTCGGCCGTGCACTTCACCGGCGACACCACGCCGACGTGGGCGATGCTGGCCTTCGAGTCGCAGTTCACCGCCCGCGAGGGCAGCGGCATCGGCGAACCCTATGTGTCCCATGACATCGGCGGCTTCTACCAGAACTCCGCGAACGCCGCCAACGGTCACGACGACGAGGACCTGTACGCCCGTTGGGTGCAGCAGGCCACGTTCCAGCCGATCCTGCGGCTGCACTCCGACCACGGCGACCGGCTGCCGTGGAACTACAGCGCTGGCACGGCCGCCGCGACCGAGAAGTTCCTGCGGCTGCGGGAATCCCTGGTGCCGTACACGTACACGCTGGCCCGGCAGGCCGTCGACACCGGCCTGCCGATCGTGCGCGGCCTGTACCTGAACTATCCCGAGTACAACGAGGCGTACAGCTACGCGGGGGAGTACACCTACGGCGACGACGTCCTGGTCGCGCCGGTCACCACCCCCGGCACGGGCTCGGTCAGCTCCACCGTGTGGTTCCCACCGGGCACGTGGACCGACTACTTCACCGGCCGCACCTACACCGGCCCGGGTACCGCGCAGGTCAGCACCACGTTGGACACCATGCCGGTGTTCCTGCGTTCCGGCGGGATCATGACCACTCGCACCGACTACGTCGACTCCGCCAACCACAGCCCGATGGCCCAGGTCAGTGTGGACGTCGCGGCCGGCGGCGACGGGTCCTTCTCCCTCTACGAGGACGCCGGCCAGGGCAACGGATACCAGTCCGGACAGTCGGCGACGACCGCGATCGGCTACGCGGACGCCTCGCACACCGTGACCATCGGCGCGCGGCAGGGCACGTATCCGGGGGCGGTGGCGAGCCGGACCTGGACCGTCAAGATCCACAACCTGTACGCCGCCCCGTCGAAGGTCACCGTCAACGGCTCTGCCGCGTCGGTGAGCTACGACGCCGGCACCCGCACCGCCACCGTGCAGACCGGGTCGCTGGCGACGTCGTCGGCGGTGACCGTCACCTACACGCCCGCCGCACCCACCGGCCCCATCACCTCCGCGCTGGCGGGCAAATGCGTGGACGTCAACAATGCCGGCACCGCCAACGGGACCGCCGTGCAGCTGTGGGATTGCAACGGCACCAACGCTCAGCAGTGGACCGTCGGCACCAACGGCACGCTTCAGGCACTCGGCAAGTGCCTGGACGTCAACAACGCCGGCACCGCCAACGGCACCACGGTGCAGTTGTGGGACTGCAACGGAACCGGGGCCCAGCAATGGCAGCAGGGGGCCAATGCCTCCCTGGTCAACCCGGCGTCCGGGCGGTGCCTCGACGACCCCAATGCCGCCACCGCCAATGGGACACGGCTACAGATCTACGACTGCAACGCGACCAACGCCCAGCGGTGGACCGTGCCCTGACGGGCCGCTGAGGGCGACCGTTCGGCATTCCGCCTATGCGCCGCAAACGCCCGTGGCGATGCAGGAGACCAATCGGGAGATCGACTGCAGCGGGGTCAGTCCGTCCAGACCGGGGTCGGAGCCGTCGAACCGCTGGCCGCTCCAGGCCGTGCGGATCCGCGGGTAGGGATCGTCGGCGACCGTGACGGCGGTGCGGTCGAGCATGAGGGTGCGCCGCTGCCCGGCGTCGTATGCCGGCCAGGTCAGGCCCGCGGCCGTGGGGGTGCCGGTGCGGGCGAAAGAGGTCCACAGCTGCTGGATGGTGTCCGACAGCTGGGCGTTGGCGGGGTCGGTCCCGACGAAGGCGGGCGCCCCGTCGGCGGTCAGCGTGCCGAACAGGAACGGCAGCTCGATCGAGTGCGGGGAGCCGAGCGTGCCGTTCAGGTCGGGGGAGGTGACGGTGGCCAGGTACATGTGTACGGGGACGCCGCGGCTGGACAGTGCTTCGGCCATGCGGATGGCGGGCATCCGGAACGCCACGTCGCCGACGAGGGCCATGCCGGTCTGCGGCGCGGTGAGGTCGGGGCGTTCCCGCCGGTAGGCGTCGATGATCCGGTCGGCGTGGTCGCCGGCCAGGGAGTGCAGCCAAGGCTGGTAGAGGAACAGGGGCAGCCAGTTCAGCACGGGCATGTAGTAGAGCCAGTAGCGGGCCTCGTCCAGTGTGGTGCCGATGATGACCGGCTTGGTGGGGCCGTCCGGCGAGGCGATCCGCCTCATCGGCAGGTCGGGGATCAGGGCACCGTCGACCACGGGATGGAAGGCGGTGTCGGAGAACTGGAGGTCGTAGAGCTTGCCGGCGGCCTGTTGGAGCTCGGCGGTGCTCAGGCCGAGCAGTCGCCGGCTGTCGGAGACGCCGGCCAGCTTGGTGAACTGCTTGGCGATGGTGCTGGACCAGGCGCGGGTGGCCACGTCTGCGGCGGTCCCGCTCTGCAGCACGACCCGGTCGTACAGGCCATCCGCCGACGGTGTGCCCAGCAGCGCCGAGATGCTGATGCTGCCGGCGGACTCGCCGACCACCGTGACGTTGTGGTTGTCGCCGCCGAACGCGCCCGCGTTCGCGCGGATCCAGCGCAGGGCGGCCATCTGGTCCAGCAGCCCGTTGTTCATGCTCTCGGCGTAGGCGCCGCCCAGCGAGGAGAGATCCAGCCAGCCGAACGGTCCGACGCGGTACTGGATGGTGATCACGACCGCGTCCCGGTGGGCCAGCGAAGCCCCGTCGTACCAGGGGTTGCGAGCCGTGCCGGCGGTGAACCCGCCGCCGTGGACGAACACGATGACGGGCTTTCGGCCCCGCGTCGATGGCGTCCAGACGTTCAGCGTCAGGCAGTCCTCGGACGTGGGGGTGCCGGCGGTCATCTCGTGCTCGTCGGGGTCCTGCACGCACGCCGGGCCGAACGTGCTGGCGTCGCGCGGCTCGGTCCATTTCGGCGGCGGCGCGGGCGGCAGGAACCGCCGCTGTCCGATCGGCGGCGCGGCGTACGGGATTCCCCGAAACACCGACAGGCCCTGCTCACTGACTCCGGTGACCGGCCCGTCGTCGGTCACGACCGCTGGTCCCGCACCGTCCGAGCCCTGCGCCGCGGCCGGCGCCGCGGCGAGTGCCGCGGCCAGCGACACCGCCGCGCAGCCGGCCAGCACGCTCCGCACGACCGACCGTGACCGAACTTTCCGCCGCTCGATCATGGCTTCTCCCCGTCCTGGCCAGGAGGCCGGTGCGGCCCGCGGTGCGTGGAGAGTCCCGTGCCGGATATTTTCTTGTCAAACATGACTAACAATTGCCGGAGGGTGCGATGGGAGAGGGCAGACGGCCGGTGGGGCGTCCCAGCAAGGCGCCGCAGCGCATCGACCAGGTGCTGGACGCGTTCACCCGCTGTGTGGCGCGCTACGGGCTCGACGGCACCACGCTGCAACGCGTCGCCGACGAAGCGGGGATGGCCCGCGGCCACATCCGCCACTACGCCGGCAACCGGGACGAGCTACGTGAGCAGTTCGCCCAGCGCCTCATCCGCAGGTACGCCGACCGTGCCGAACAGCTCGCCCGCGCCGGGTCCGCCGGACACCGCGCCGAGGCCGTCGTCGGCTATTTCTTCGGCGAGGAGATGGAACCCAGCGACGACAACGCCGCCATCAACGCCATCCTGGGCGCCGTGCGCTTCGACGACACGCTGCGCGGGCGCATCCACGCCGTCTACGCCGGATTGGCGGCCGTCCTCGACCAGGCGCTGGCCGACGACCATCCCGGCCGCCCGGCCGCCACCTACCGCGACGCCGCCTACCAGATCCTCGCCCTGGCCTACGGCCACTGGACGCTCACCGAGATGGGCTTTCCCACCGCCCACGCCCGGTCCGCCCACCAACTCGCCCGCACCGTCATCGGCACTGTCGCCACCACACCACTGCCGCCGGCTGTGCCGGACGCCCCCACGAGAACGCCAACCCAAGTACTCGAGCCGTAGTTCGTGAGCAGTAACTGATGGCCCCTCAGACCGGTCCGGGCGCGACATCGTGCAGGACGAAGGTGGCGAACCCGAGCTCACGCCGCAAGCCGCCGAGCCAGGTCTCACGGTGCTCGCGGGCGGCGGTGAGCGCCTGGTCGCGGTCCTCAGCGGTCGGGGCTGACCGCACGGCCCAGTCGACGAGCGAGCCGGTCCAGCTGAACTCGTAGTCGTCCCATTCGGTCAGTGTGCTGACATGCCCGAAGGACGGCTCGAGGCCGTGCCGGTGGAAGGCCTGCACCAGGCCGGCGAGGTCGGGGACGGAGTCGGCCGGGAGTCCGAGCGCGGCCAGCGCTGCTGCGGACGGGGTCCCTTCCCAGATCATCTCGCCGATCAGCGCCTGACCGCCGGGGCGCAGGTGCTGCCGGACGGCGACCAGCATGTCCGCCAACCCGCCGAAGGCATGCCGGGCACCGACGCAGAGCACCACGTCGAAGAGCCCGTCGTGCCAGTTGGCGGCGTCGGTCTCGATCCATCGCACCCGGTCGGTCAGCCCGCGCTCGCCGGTGCGCCGGGCGGCCGAGGCCGGCAGCATGTGGTCGATCCCGACGCCGGTCGTCGCGGGATGGTCCAGCAGCACCTGCTGCAGCCACTCGCCCTCACCGCAGCCGAGGTCGACCACGCGGGCGCCGACGGCGGGGCTCAACCACCCGACCAACTCGCGCAACCGGTCGGGCGCGACCGGCGCCGCGATGGGATGGCGCAGGTGCGCGATGTCGAAGATCTCCGATCGGTCCACCG
>DATJJB010000582.1:0-2608 GCA_035492655.1 Kutzneria sp.
GCCCGCGCCGGCTGCGCGCTCCACTTGACGTACGGGCGAGGGAACTCCGGCGCGTCGACGGCGCCGAGGAACGGCTCCCCGTTGAGCAGCGAGCGCGCCTGCTGGCCAGCGATCACCAGCAGCGGCGACCGGTTGCGGAACGCCGTGACCAGGCTGCCGAGGCCGTGACCGACGCCGCCGGAGGAGTGCAGGTTGACCACCGCCGGGCGGCCGCTGAACTGCGCGTAACCGTCGGCCATCGCGACCACCGACGACTCGTGCAGACCGAGCACGTACCGGAAGTCGTCCGGCCAGTCGGCCAGGAACGGCAGCTCGGTCGAGCCGGGATTGCCGAACACCGTTGTGCAGCCCCAGCTTCGCAGCAGATCCCGGCTCACTTGCCGCACCGTCGCCATGATCGGCAGTCTAACCCCGGCTTGTGCTGCGCTGACTACCTTCTGTCACCGAACTGCGCGGTCCGGGGGACATGTTCATCCGGTAAGTCGTGTGGCGCGGTCGGCCTCGGTGAGCCAAGCTGATCACCGTGCTGGACTCGGCGACGCCGCGACGGATCCTGATCCTGTCCGCCGACATGGGCGAGGGCCACAACGCCACCGGCCGTGCGCTACGCGCGGCCGCCGGGCGGCTGTGGCCCGACGCCTCGACGCACTGGCTGGACACGCTGGACGTGATGGGCCGCGGCGTCGGGCCGGTCTTTCGGCGGATCTACGTCACCAATGTGGAGAAAACGCCCTGGCTGTACGAGTTCTTCTACGACTCGGTGTGGCGCTACCGGTGGTTCGCGCGGGCGTCCAAGCGGTTCGTCGGCGAATGGGCCGGTCGGCGGCTGGCGGCCAGGATCGACCAGATCCAGCCCGACCTGATCCTGTCCACGTATCCGCTGGGCACGGCCGGCCTTGACTGGCTGCGCCGGCATCGCGGCCTGGAGACGCCGATCGGCGCCTGGGTGTCGGACTTCGCGCCGCACCCGTTCTGGGTGTACCAGGGCATCGACCTGAACCTGGTGATGCACGAGGTCGCCGTGCCGGTGGCCGCGCGCAGCGCGCCCGGCGCGACCGTGGCGATCTCCGCGCCGACCGCCGACGAGGTCTTCCAGCCGGGTGATCGCGGTGCCGCTCGGGCCGAGCTCGACCTGCCCCATGACACGTTCATCTCGTTGGTGGCCTGCGGTTCCCTTGGCTTCGGACGGTCCGAGGACACTGTGCGGGAACTGCTCGATGGCACCCCGGACGGCGTCGTGGTGGTGGTCTGCGGCCGCAACGAGCGGCTGCGGGCCAGGATCCGCGCCGCGGTCGGCAATGACCCGCGGGTCCGGGTGCTCGGCTGGACGGACCGGATGGCGGCGCTGATGGTGGCGTGCGACGTCGTGGTGACCAATGCCGGCGGTGCCACGTCGTTGGAGGCGCTCGCGGTCGGCCGTCCGGTGCTGATGCACCGTCCGATCGCGGCCCACGGGCGGGCCAACGCGAAACTGATGGAGGACGCCGGGATCGCCGTGGTGTGCCAGCGGGAGGGCGAGTTGGCGGCGGCCGTGCGGGACCTGCCGCGGCTGGCCCAGATGGAGCGGCTGGCGTTGAAGCAGGCCGACGAGCGGCTGGTCGAGGAGGGGCTCCAGGCCCTGAACTCGGCCCGGCCGGAGCGGCTCGAGCGGGTGCTGTCCGCCGAGGACGCGCTGTTCGTGCACATCGCGTCGCCGCGGGTGCCGCAGCACGTCGGCGCGATTCTGGAGATGTCGCACGAGGTCGATGTCGCCGATGTCGCCGGGATGCTGGACGGCATGCACGGCGTCCGCGGGCACGTCGATCCGGGGACGTGGTGGCGGCGGCCGCGGTGGGTGCAGGACGAGTCCCTTGACACCAAGGCACTGGTGTCCGAAGTGGACGGAATGCCGCTACAGCACGCCGTGGACACCTTCTATGCCGAGCCGTTGCCCGTCGGTGCGACGGCCGCGGCGCTGATCGTGCACGGTTCTTCGCCGGCCATCCTGTTCAAGCTCGACCATGCTCTAGGTGACGGCGTCGCCGTGCTGCGCGGGCTGTTGACCGGCACCGACGGCAAAGGTCGGGCGTGGACCAATCCCGTCGGGCATCAGATCAGCCACAAGCTGCCGCGGCTGCGGTTCAGCGGTCTGAAGGCATTGGCCCGGGCCGGTTCCGTGCCGCGTGGGCCGAAATTCGGGGCCACGCGGCGGTTTGGTCTGGCCAAGCTGCCCGGTGCCGAGGTGCGCGCCACGGCCCGGGCCCTCGACGCGACGCCGACCGAGCTGCTCCTCGCCATGTTTGCCCTGGCGTACCAAGGGGATCAGCTTCGGGTCATGGTCCCGTGGTCGCTGCGTGGCACCGACACCTTGCGCGCCGCCGGCAACTGGACCGGCGCGGTGTCCGTCGACCTGCCCGTGCGGGAGACGGATCCGTTGCGGTGCCTGAAACTCGTGCAGGACGCCCTGCGGTCGGGTGTCGAGTCCGGTGCCCCTGAGGCCGCGAACTTCGTTGTGCGCCTTATCGGTCTGCTGCCGGCGCCCGCGCACCGGCTGCTGGCTCGGCTCGTGTACCAGTCGCGGTGGTTCGGCGCCATCGCCTCCGTGATCCCCGGGCCGCGGTGGAAGGTC
>DATJJB010000583.1:0-2118 GCA_035492655.1 Kutzneria sp.
CCGTAAGAGGTCACCGCGGTAAAGGTCTTACGCCGGCGGCGCCGTGGTCGCGCGCACGATGAGCTGGGTGTCCAGCTCCTCCTGCCGCACCTCGGCGTCCCGGTTGGCCAACCGGTCCAGCAGCAGGTCGACGGCCAGCCGCCCGGCCGGCACGACCGGCATCGCCACGGTGGTCAGCGGCGGCTGGCACAGCGCCCCGAACATCAGGTCGTCGAAGCCGGTCAGCGAGACGTCCTCCGGCACCCGCACGCCGCGGTCCCGCAGTCGCGCCAGCACGCCGAGCGCCATGATGTCGTTGTACGCCACGATGGCCGTCACCTTCTCGGCCATCGCCAGGTCCGCGGCCTGCAGACCGCCCTCGTAGCGCGGCGGGAACGGCCCCATGTCGACCAGGTCGACATCGTGGCGCTGCACGGCGACGCGCAGCCCGCGGCGACGCTCCTTGTTGGACCACGAGGTGCGCGGCCCGTTGAGGAAGGCGATCCGGTGATGGCCCAGCGCCACCAGGTGGTCGATCACCTGGCGCATGCCCGAGCCGGAGTTCATCAGCGCCGCCGGCACGCCCCGCATGCGCCGGTTCAGCAGCACCAGCGTGGTCGCGTCGGCCAGCTCCCGCACCTGCTGCTCGTCGATGCCGGGCGAGCACAGGATGACGCCGTCGACCTGCTTGGCCATGGCCCGCACCAGCTGCTCCTCGGCCGCCGGGTCCTCGTCGCTGTCCGCGACGAACACCGCGTGGCTGGCCATCCGGGCCTGGTTCTGCACGCCCTTGAGCACCCCGGTGAAGAACGGGTTGTTCAGGTCCGGCACCACGATGCCGATGTTGCCGGTCTTGCCGGTGATCAGGCCACGGGCGGCCAGGTTGGGCTGGTAGCCGAGGTCGGCCGCGACCGCGAGCACCCGTTCCCGGGTGGTCGCCCGCACCAGGTCGGGTGAGGTCAGCGCGCGCGACACCGTGGCCACCGACACCTGCGCCTGCCGCGCCACGTCGCGAATGGTCACTGCCACCGACATCCACCTGCCTTCCTGGAGCAACCGGAACTGTACGGGATCTTCGCCTCAGGTCGCGTCAGGTTCGGGCGTGCGACCCGGCCGGGCCAGGAAGTCGAAGTCGCACCCCTGATCGGCCTGCATGATGTGTTCGCTGAACAGCGCCCCGTAACCCCGTTCGTAGCGGGGTCGCGGCGGTGTCCAGGAAGTCCGGCGGCGGTCCAGTTCCGCATCGTCCACATGCATGTGCAAAAGCCGTTTCGCGACGTCAAGCGTGATCAGGTCACCGGTTCGGAGCAATGCCAGCGGACCGCCGGCATGCGACTCGGGTGCAACATGCAATACGCAAGTTCCGTAACTGGTCCCGCTCATTCGCGCGTCGGAAATCCGTACCACATCGCGCACGCCTTCGCGCAGCAGCTTTTTCGGGATCGGCAGCATTCCGTGTTCCGGCATGCCCGGACCGCCCAGCGGGCCGGCGCCGCGCAGCACCAGCACCGAGTCGGCGGTGACCGGCAGGTCCTCGTCGTCGATGCGGCGCTGGAGATCGCCGTAACCGTCGAAGACGATGGCCGGACCGGTGTGGCTGAGCAGTTCGGGGCGGGCCGCGATGGGCTTGATCACCGCCCCGTTCGGAGCGAGATTGCCGCGCAGCACAGCCAGACCGCCGTCGGCGGCCAGCGGGTTGTCCAGCGGGCGGATGACCTCGTCGTGGAAGACCTCCGCGCCGGCAAGGGTTTCGCCGAAGGTCTGGCCGCTGACCGTCAACCGGTCCAGGTGCAGCCGGTCGCGCAGCCGGGTCAGCAGGCCGCGCAGGCCGCCCGCGTAGTAGAAGTCCTCCATCAGGAACCGGCCGCTCGGCCGCAGATCGGCCAGCACCGGGACGGTGCGGGACGCCTCGTCGAAGTCGTCGGGAGTGATCTTCACGCCGGTGCGGTTGGCCATCGCGACCAGGTGGATCACCGCGTTGGTGGAGCCGCCGAGCGCCAGCACGGCGGTGATCGCGTCACGGTAGGCCGGCTCGTCCAGCAGCATCGACGGCCGCAGGTCCTCCCGCACCATCTCGACGATGCGCCGACCGGAGGCCGCGGCCATCCGCTCGTGGCCGGAGTCGACGGCCGGAATCGA
>DATJJB010000584.1:0-8170 GCA_035492655.1 Kutzneria sp.
GGGCCAGGTGCGCGTCCTGGCGCGCGTGGGTTCGCTGCGCACACAGGCCGCGGCGATGCCGCAGCCGGACTCGACGGTCACCCTGGCGGTCCGGATCGTGCCGGTCCGCGAACCGGCCGGTCCACGCGTGGGACCCGACACGATCGTCTTCGGCCTGTGTGGCGCGGACGGCTCGTTCACCGAACTCGCCACGGTGGACGGACGCTACCTGTCCACCGAGGTGGCCGGCGGCTTCACCGGCCGCGTCCTCGGCGCGTACGCCGCGTCGGGATCCGTCCACGTCGACTGGTTCGACTACCGCCCGTTGGAGGAGACCACGTGAGCGCCGACCCGACTCCCGCCGGCGTCGCCTCGTTCCTCGATGCCGTCGACCGGCGGGTGGCCGCCGGGCCGTTCCGCGCGAGCTGGGAATCCCTGGCCGACTACGGGGTTCCCGACTGGTATCGGGACGCCAAGTTCGGCATCTTCATCCATTGGGGCCCGTACAGCGTGCCGGCGTTCGGCAACGAGTGGTACTCGCGCAACATGTACGTGGCCGACCAGCCCGAGTACACCCACCACCGGGCCACTTACGGGCCGCAGGACACGTTCGGCTACAAGGATTTCGTCCCGCTGCTGACCGGCGAGAACTTCGACCCGGACGGGTGGGCCACCCTGTTCCGGCAGGCCGGAGCGCAGTACGTGGTGCCGGTGGCCGAACACCACGACGGGTTCGCCATGTACGACTCGGCCCTCAACCCGTGGAACGCGGTCGCGACGGGCCCCAAGCGAGACGTGATCGGCGAACTCGCCGCCGCGGTGCGCGCCAGGTCGATGGTGTTCGGCCTGTCCTCGCACCGGGCCGAGCACTGGTGGTTCTTCAACGGCGGCATGGGCTTCGACTCCGACGTGCGCGCCGGTCGCCACCTCGACCTCTACGGCCCGGCCCAGTCCCAGGAACTGCCGCCCAGCAAGGACTTCCTCGACGACTGGCTCGCACGCACGGCCGAACTGGTCGAGCGCTACCAGCCCCAGGTGCTCTACTTCGACTGGTGGATCCACCAGCCCGCGTTCAAGCCGTACCTGCCCCGGCTGGCCGCCTTCTACTACAACCGGATGGCCGAGGTGGACCGCGGCCCCGTGCTGGCCTACAAACACGAGGCGTTCGCGCCCGGCACCGCGGTGTACGACGTCGAACGCGGCGTGAGCGCGACGCTGCGCCCCGATCCCTGGCAGTCCGACACCTCCGTGTCGCGCAATTCCTGGTGCCACATCGAGGGCCACGACTACAAGACCGGCGCCGAACTGCTGGCCACGCTCGTCGACACGGTCAGCAAGAACGGCTGCCTGCTGCTGAACATCGGCCCGCGCGCCGACGGCACCATTCCCGAGCACGAGGCTGGGCTGCTCCGCGAGATCGGCACGTGGCTGGCCGTCAACGGCGAGGCGATCTACTCCTCCCGCCCCTGGACCGTGTACGGCGAGGGGCCGACCCAGATCACCGACGGCCAGTTCACCGACGGCTCCCAGATCACCTACCAGCCCGAGGATCTGCGTTTCACCACCCGCAAGGAGCATCTGTACGTGACCGCGCTCGGCGGCGTTCGGGACGGTCGGATCGACGTGCGCTCCCTTGGCCGGAACCTGACGTTGTTCCCGCAGGAGATCGGCTCGGTCCGGCTCCTCGGCTACCCGGAACCGCTCCAGTTCGAACGCGGCCCGCACGCCCTGACCGTGCGCCTGCCCGACCGCGCCGCCGAAACGCCGATGCCCGTGCTGCGCGTCGACCCCGCTCACTGACCCAATGGGGTTCCACAAGTAGGGCGCGGGAAGGCACGGCGATGGAACGGAATGCTCTGGCGGCGCGTTTGCTCGACAGGACTTCGGGAGGAGAAACCTTGTCGAGTTCGAGCTTCCCGTCGGTGTGGGCGGTCGGACGCGGGGCGGCCTGGTACCGCGGGGACTGCCATGTCCACTCCGTCCACTCGGACGGGGAACTCACCCCTGAAGAGCTTGCCGTCCGGGCACGCGCCGCGGGGCTTGACTTCATCGCGACGACGGAGCACAACTCAGCCGCGGCCCCGGGCACCTGGGGGCCTCTGGCCGACGACGACTTCCTGATCCTGCTCGGTGAAGAGGTGACCACGAAGACCGGGCACTGGCTCGCACTCGGCCTCGATCCGGGCCAGGTCGTCGACTGGCACCATCAGGTCCGAGACGGACTGGTCGACAAGTGCCTGGACCAGGTCCACCGGGCAGGCGGCCTGTGTGTTGCCGCGCACCCGCACGCGCCCTACCCGTCGGGCGACTTCATGTTCCCGTTCCGGGGCTTCGACGTGGTGGAGGTGTGGAACGGGTTGTGGACGTCGGACCGCCCCTGGAACGCTGACAACGAGGCGGCCCTGGCCGAGTGGGGGCGCAGCCTGGCGGCGGACATCCGGACGGGCTCGTGGCGGCCGGCGATGGGCAACAGCGACACCCACTTGGCAGGGCAGATCGGCATCCCGCACACCGTGGTCTTCGCCGAGGAACTGAGCACCGAGGCAGTCCTGGCCGGAATCCGTGCCGGCCGCAGCTGGATCGCCGAGTCGGCGGACGTGGACGTGTCGTTCACCGCCCACGCCGATGGTCGCGTTGCCGTTGTGGGAGAACGACTCGCGACTCATGGTCGGCCGGTGGAAGTGCACGCGGCGGTGCGGGGTGTGCCGGTAGGGACCGTCAGCTTCCACACCGATCGAGGAAAGGTCCACCGGGCATCGCTCTCCGATGACGGCCCAGGTGTGGTGCAGTGGGAGACGACAGCGGAGCAGTCTGCGTTCGTCCGCATCGAGGTTCGCCATCCCAACGGGCACGTCGCCGCACTCACCAATCCGATCATCCTCAGCTGACCCGTTCCACCACCCGACGGACTTTGCCGAGCCCGCCCCGTCAGGCGCCGGCCCCGCTGCCCGGCAGGGCAGCGAGGCCGGTCGAGCGGACCACGCCACTCAGCCGCCGATCCGGTACGCGCGGATCACCGTCAGCTCCACCGAGTTGCCGTCCTGGTCCGCCGCCGTGGCGCGCAGCGACGCGAATCCGTCTGCCGGGTGATGGACCGTGACCGTCGATCCGGTGACGGACGCGGCCTGCCAGGTCGTGCCGTCGTCGTAGGAGACGTCGACCGAGAGCCGGCTGATCGTGGCGGGGCCGTCCTGCCGGGTGACCGTCACCGGGAACGAGAAGTCCCCGCCGCCCGGGGCGATGTCCCGCAGGTCGACGGCCGGCGCGAACTGCACGCCCAGCAGCGGCATCACGGGATTGTCCGTCGGCCGGAAGGTCCACGCGGCGCTGACCTTCGTGGACGTCGGCCACCACGGCTGGTCGCGGGTGTCGTCAGTGGTCAGCCGGTACTGCGCGCTGCCGTACGCAGCTGTGACGAACACCCCGCGCCCGGGAACGTTCTGCGTGCCGACGAGCTGCCCCTCGCGGTACAGGCTGGTCGTCCCGGTGTCGACCGAGTACACCTCGTTCGACCAGTCCCGCGGATGCCCCGCGGCGTCGGCCAACACCGGGATCGACACGTCGAGCATCGAGCCGGTGCGCCACACCCTGGCGTGGTTCGGGCCGAGCTCGTCGCTGACCGTGCCGGCCAGGGACGGCGCCGCGACGGCCTTGTTCCAGTCGACGGTGTAGGACTTCCCTTGCGCCAGCGCGATGTCGGCGGACAACGCGCCGCCGTAGTACGCGTTCAGGTGCCAGTTGCCCGGCGTGAAGTACTCGACCCGCTGGGCCTGGGTCGGACCGGCCAGGATCGGCCCGACGGTGCCGATCTGCGTGCCCAGCGCGTCCACCGACGCCGTCACGCCCGGCGTGCCCTCCTCGGTCGGGCCGTAGTAGGAGGTGGTGACCGCCGCGAGGTCGGCCCGGCCCACCTTGTGCACGAGGTTGGTCGGAATCCTGCCCTCAGCGGGGAAAGACAGCTCGTAGCGGTACTGGCTGGCGGTCCTGGCCGTGTACTCCGTCGTCAGGCCGCCGGCCTTCGCCGCCGCGACAAGGCGTTGCGCGTTGTCGCCGGACACCACGAACACCGGCAGCTCGACCGGTACGTCGGCCCGGAACGACGGCCGACCGACGCTCGGCGTCACGGCCACCGCCGCGCCGCCCGCGGCCTTCACATTGGCAACACGCTGGATCACTTCGTCCAACGGCGTGCTGCCCGGCAGCACCAGTACCACCAGCTTGCCCTTGGCGTCCACCTTGGACAGTTCAGCCACCGTGCCCTCGCCGCCGAAGACTGCGTCGAACTTGCCGGTGCCGGTCGGCTGCGGCGAGCCGTACAGCCAGTTCGCCGGCACCTCGAAGCGCTGCGGCCGGTCGGCCCAGAACTCGAGGCCGGGCTGCACCAGGCTGACGTTGTCCGCATACGCGAACGCGGCCGACGCCGGGCCCTGCGAGGTCGCGTAGAACGTGCTGAACCGGGGATCCAGCATGGTCACGTAGGTGAAGAAGTAGCCGAGCGGCTGGACCCGGTTGAGCACCCGCGAGGTCCACACCCCGTCGCGCACCGTCGGCTGATCGGTGCTCACCCGCACCTGTTTCGCCTTGCTGGCGTCCAAGGTGACGGTCCGGCCCCGGTCCACCTTCAGCTCGGGGATCGCCACTTCGGCGATCTCCGAGCCGCTCCGCACGTTCGCCGTCACGCCGTACCGGCCGGCCGGCAGCGAGACCGTGTCCCCCGCCTTCTGGAAATACCCCGTTCCGGTATCGAGATTGATCACCACAACCGAGGTGCCCTCGCCCGTCCCCGGCGTCTTCCCGTGACGGTCCAGCATCGCGAACGTGACGTCGAACGTCGCCGCATCGGGGCCTTTCGGTACCGCCGACGCCGACACACCGTCGAGCGACACCCGCTTCGCCCCCGACAAGGACTGCCAGGACGCCGCCGCGTCCGCCTTCCGCTCCTGGACCCGCTTGGAGTCCACGACCAGCGGCAGCACGTCGCTGTGGGCGTCGTCGCGCCCCTGTCTGATCAGGCTCGTGACGTCGAACAGCTCCCGGTCCACGGCTCCCGACTGCACCAGCGGCATGGCCGCCGCGGGTATCAGGTACTGGTCGACGGTGTCCCCGTGCCGCTGCGGGAACTGCACGTACTGCGCCGGCGCGGTCGGTTCCACCGGCCGCATGGCCAGCACCCATTGACCGTGCTCGTCATGGCTCGCGTGCACCACATCGCCGGTGATCAGCGTGACCGCCACATCGTTGGCCGGCGGTGGTGCCGCCGCATGCGCGCTCGGCGGCGCGACGCCGAGCAATGGGACCACGACGACCGCGGCCAGCATCCTACTGATGGTGGGCATGCCCTCCCCCTCAACCGCACCGAACACTCCACACCACTATGCGTGAAGATCAGCAGCGGCGTCCACGACTACGCGTCGGCGGAGAACGAGTTGACCGCGAGTCCCGCACCGCCGTTCCACGGCTCGAATCCGGCCTGGATGCTGGTCAGGTACCAGGACTCGGTGGCCTTGCCTCGGGACTCGACGTCCCGGACGAAGTCCTTCACGTCGAACGACCAGCTCGACAGCGGCGACGGCGCCACGTAGGAGACGACATCGTTCTGGCCGTTGTTGCCCTGCCACACCTGCCAGCTCTGTCCGCCGATGTTCGTCGTGCCGACAGGGCTGCCGATCGGCTGCACACCGCCCTGGTGGTTGAACCAGATCATGAGTTCCGTCTGGTTGACACCCGTTGTCTTGGGGGTGGAGTCCATCCAGATGTCGTACGAGGCATCGAACGCCGCGCCGTTGACGTAGTTGTACGAGATGGCGGACCGCGCGCTGCCGATCTGGCCGAGTTGGCGGGGTAGGTCCGTGCCGGGCGAGCAGTTGCCGTAGTGGCAGCCCAGGTAGATCGCCGGGTACGACAGCGGGGCGCCGTTGGTCGGGGTGGATCCCTGCTGGGTCTGGATCTGGAAACCGCTGGACGTGACGTTGATGCACTGGGTCGCGCTGCTGCCCCACCGGTTGTTCATCACGACGTACTTGCCGGCGGTGGTCGACCCGTACTGGTCACAGATCACCGTGTCGGCGTGCGCGGCCGGCGCCACGCCGACCACCGGAGTGACGACACCGGCGGCCGCCAGCGTCATGGCCGACAGAACGTGCCTCGGCTTCATTGTTGCCTCCTTGTTCGTTCGTGTCCTGGGAAGGTGCGCAGTGGCGTGGATCGTCCTCAATGGACGTAGGGCCAGCCGGTGGAGTCGTAGCCGACTCGGTCGACGCCCAACCGCGGTGTGCCGTCGTCGGCGTAGTAGTGGTAGACGAGGATGTCGCCGTCGTTGTCGCTGAACAGGTCTTGCCCGCCAGGGCCGTGGATGTCGTCGTGTGAAGCCAGCACCTCGGTGCCACCGCCGGACATCATCGGCACGCCGTTGCGGTCGTAGTAGGGACCGGTGACATTGGTGGCGCGGCCGACCATGATGCGGTACGTGCTCTGCGCGCCCCGGCAGCAGAAGTCGAAGGACACGTACAGGTAGTAGTAGCCGCCGTGGGCGTAGATGTTCGACGCCTCGATCGGGCCGCCGCCGCGGCTGGCGATGCCCCACATGGCGTTGTCGGCGCGCAGGCCGGTCGCCGGGTTGATGGCGATCTGCTGGATGCCGGACCAGAACGAGCCGAAGCTCAGCCACCAGCGCCCCTGGCCGTCCACCACCAGGTCCGGGTCGATGGCGTTGACATTGTCCGAGGCGGTGGACTGGATGACCAGACCTCGGTTGGTCCAGCTGCCGGCGTCCCCGGTGGAGCTGGTGGCCAGGAAGATCGCCGAGTGGTTCGAGCCGAACGTCGAGGCCGCGTAGTACAGGTAGTACTGTCCATTGTGGTAGGACAGGTCCGGCGCCCACAGGCCGGCGCCACCGTTGGTGTAGCCACCGGCCCACGGGGCGCCACCGGGGAACACGACGCCGGCGTTGTGGAACGCCACCCGGTCGGCCGAGGTCTCCAGCGCGATGTTGTCGCCCGTCCGTGCGAGCAGGTACCCGCCGCCGGGACGCTTGATCATGGTGGGGTCGTGCACGGTGACGTCCCCGGTCACATAGCCGGGACCGGGATAGGCCAGGGCAGGAGACGCGACGGCTACCGTCATGACGACCGCCGACAGGACAGCTAAAATGATCTTTGTTTTCGCGGCCACGGATCGTCCTTGATCTGTTGGCGTGGAGGTTCCCGCCACCATCCGGGCAAGAGAACCGGGCAGGGCACAGCGAACCGTCGTCGAGGCGACTCTCTGGAAGCGCTTCCAGATCCGAGGCTACCGCGCCGACTCCCACTCGGCAAGAAGTCCACCGGGCGCTGTCAGTTCCCGACCGATATGTCGCACCCTCGACCGAGGGATCATCACGTGATGATCATTCGGAGCGTGCGCGTCAGGTCGATTGCTTCGACGCCTGGCGACTGAACATGCGACTGCGCAATGGTTTCGCCATACGAGGGCTTCACCAGGAGCAAGGATTCCGCTACCGTGCGAGCGGGTCCACAGTGGAAGCGCGAACGCGCCCGGTGAGGCCTACTTCGGCTTTCCAACAGCCCCATCGAAGGGGTGCGTCCCTTCGGTGCCCACCAAGGGAGTGCCCGGTGTCCAAACGCTGGTTCACGGCATTGATGGTCGCGTGGTCGGTGGTCGCAGTCGGAGCGGCCGCGCCCGTCGCGTTCGCGGACGGCGCACCGCTGGCCGGCCACATCAAACCCGGCGAGATTCGTCAGGCGCCGGCGACGTGGTACGACGCGACCGGCGGCGGCGCGTGTCTGTACGACCCCACATCCGATCCACTGGTAGTGGCCATGAACTGGTCGGACTACGAGACCGCCAAGGCCTGCGGGGCCTACATCCTGGTGCGGGCCGCCAACGGCAGGAGCATCACGGTGCGGGTCACCGACGAGTGTCCGTCGCCGTGCCGGGTCGGGCAGCTCGACCTGAGCCGGGCGGCGTTCGCGATGCTGGCGGACCCACAGCTGGGCGAGATCCCGGTGACGTGGACGCTGGTGAGTCCGCACGAGCTGGCGAAGAAGATCTCCATCCGCTACAAGAGCGGCTCTTCCCAGTACTGGTGCGGGATCCAGGCCATCGATCACCGCAACCCCCTGGCCCGGCTGGAGGTCCAGGTGAACGGGCAGTGGCGTGAACTCCGGCGCACCGACTACAACTACTTCCTCTC
>DATJJB010000585.1:0-2923 GCA_035492655.1 Kutzneria sp.
CCGTCGGTGATGATCTCGCGCACGAAGTCGAAGTCGGTCTGGCTGGCCGCCGGGAAGCCGACCTCGATCTCCTTGAAGCCCATCCGCACCAGCAGGTCGAACATCTTGCGCTTGCGGGCCGGCGACATCGGGTCGATCAGCGCCTGGTTGCCGTCACGCAGGTCGACCGCGCACCACAGGGGCGCGGAGGTGATCCGTTTGTCGGGCCAGGTGCGATCGGGTACCGAGACCTCTTCGACCAGCTCGTGGAACGGCCGGTAGCGATGGACCGGCATGGAGCTGCCGCGCTGGGTGTTCCAGACCGGCTGGTCGGCCGGCGCGGGACGGGACGGCGTGCGGATCTTGCTGAACTCGTTCATGGGGGTGAGCTCCTGCTGACCGGGATGACAACTCGACCGGCGGCAGCGCTGAACTCCGCGACGGGGGGCCGGTCTGGATCAGACCCCGTCACGGCAGCGAAGCAGGAGGGCGTGGAAACGCACGGGCGGAGCGTAACCGCTATCGCCGGATCGTGAAACCCGGCACCCACATGCTGGGCACGATCGGGTCAGTCCGGGCTGTGGTTAGGTGAACGCATGGCGGCAGGGGGCAAGAAGTCGGGCGTGCTGTCGACGGTGATCAACCTGTTCGGCGTGCTCACGGCCTTGATCATGATCATTCGCATGCTGCTGGTGCTGACCGGGTCGACCGGCGACAACCTGCTGTTCTCCGTGGTCAAGATCTGGTCCGACCTGCTGGTGCTGTGGTGGGGCAACATTGTCCAGCCGCCCGGCGCGCCGGCCAGCGTGATCATCACCTACGCGTTGGCCGCGGTGTTCTGGCTGCTGCTGACCCGCATCGTGGCGCGGGTGCTGCGCTGACCGTGTAGCGATCACCCCGTGTGGGTATTCACCGCTCAACGCCACCCGATCGGGTGGCGACCTGTATCGAGCGAGGTGAGATCGGTCATGGCTACCTACGTTCGTGGCGGTCGCGCGACGGCCGGGACGGTGGTCCGCGTCATCGGCACGATCATCGCGGTCATCCTGGTCGCCCACATTCTGTTCGCGCTGCTTGGCGCCAACCCGGGCAACCCGCTCGTGGTCTGGGTCGCGCAGTGGGCCGGGGTGTTGGCGCTGTGGTTCGCCAACCTGTTCGCCACCGGTAGCGAGGCACTGAATGTGATCTTGAACTACGGTCTCGCCGCGGTGTTCTGGCTGGTCGTCACGGGTCTCATCGCCCGTGTGCTCTACCGGGCCGGTTGATCGACGCCGGCCGGCGGGCGTGGCAGACTGCCCCGTATGGCCGAGCAGACGGAGACGCACGCGCGCGGCAGGGTGATCGGCATCGTCGCCGCCGTCCTGCGCTGGATCGGCACGATCATCGCCGTCATCCTCGTCGCGCACGTGCTGCTCACCGTCTTCGGCGCCAACCCGGACAACCCCATCACCACGTTCGTCCGGTCCTGGGCCGACCCGCTGGCGCTGGCCTTCCGCGACCTGTTCACGCCGGCCGACGGCAAGCTGCGTGTGCTGGCCAACTACGGTCTGGCCGCGATCTTCTGGCTCGTCGTCACCAGCATCGTCGTCCGCCTGGTTCGCCGCCTCGGCTGAGGTTGTCCACAGGCCCCGAGTTGTCCACAGGCGGCGGCGGTTTCAAGATCCATTCGTGTGTGCGCCGGTAGACTGGGGCGGGACGGTGGCCCCCGGGGAAGGGCGGGCCGCGCCCTTGGCCGCGGTGTCGCCGATTGGCCGTGGTGTGGCCGAACGTTGTCGCCGAGTGTTGCCCGGGGCGGGTTCGGTGTCGGTGCTTGGGGTTTCAGAAGGCGGCGGTGCCCCAGTTCTCGGTGAAGACGAGTTCGGACAAGGGCTTGCGGACGCGAGGGGCGACTTCGCGGGCGGCCAGGTCCTCGGGCAGCAGGGACGGGGAGCCGAGCACGCCGACGGCGATGACGACGACGGCGCGGGCCACGGCCGGCAGGCCGAAGGACGCGGCGATGTCCTCGGGGGAGAAGCCGCCCATCTGGTGGGCGACGAGGCCCTCGGCGACGGCCTGGAGCACGAGGTTCTGCCCGGCGAGCCCGAGCACGTAATCCGGCTTGGGCATGGGCCGGCCGGTCTCGTCCTCGGTGAGGACGCAGCCGACGATCAACGCCGAAGCGGCGCCGGCCCAGGACTGGTTGCCGGGGCGCAGGGCGGCGAAGATCTGCTGGAAGGCGGCGTCGCCACGACGGCCGACGAGCCAGCGGGCGGGCTGGGTGTTGCCGGAGGAGGCGGCCCAGCGGGCGGCCTCGAACAGGGACTCGAGCTGCGCGTCGGTGACCTTGGCGGCGGGGTCGAGGGCCCGGGGGCTCCAACGCTCGCTGATGAGGGGATGCACCTCAAATAGCGTAGGGCCACGCGGTGATGGAGTAGGCCCCGAACCAGGCGCTCATCACGGCGACGGCGGCCAAGGTGAGCCACTGGGTGCTGCCGAGCCGCCGGACCAGCGCCTGGCCGAGCGGGATGAGCAGCACGAACGCGGGCAGCATGAGCCGGGCCTTGGAGTTCATCAGCCCGTTGGAACCGAGGTCCATGATCAGCACGGCGATGCCGTACGCGATCAACGGCCACGGCACGCGCCGCCGGATGCACAACGCGACGAGACCGAGCGCGGCGACGCAGAGGCCGACGGTGAGGACCTCCAGAACGGAGCGGCCGGAGGCCAAGGCGTCGAGGGCGAACTTGAACGTGGCGACGCCGCCGTCGAACTGGGAGCCCCACCCCCGCTGCTGCACCTCGAACCAGCCGTCCCAACGGCCGGTCCGAACCCCGACCCAGGCCAGGTAGCCGACGAGCCCGACCGGCGACACCAGGGCTCCGACCCACGGGCGCCAGCCGTCCTCACGGCGCACGATGGCGATCACGGCGGCGATGCCGACGGCGACGACCACGGCGGCGGCGGT
>DATJJB010000586.1:0-2608 GCA_035492655.1 Kutzneria sp.
GAGGCCGCGATCAAGGCGGGAATCCTCAGCGAGGGTGTGATCGACCACGATCTGGTCCAGCTGTTCACCGTAAGGATGGAGACCGGCGAGTTCGATCCGCCGAACAAGGTGGCCTACACGCACATCACCAAGGCGCAGATCCAGAGCCCGGCCCACCAGGCCCTGGCCGAGAAGGTGGCCGCCAACTCGCTGGTGCTGCTCAAGAACGACCCGCTTCCCGGCGCCTCCGAGACCCTGCTGCCCGCGAACCCCGCCGCCCTCAAGAACGTGGTCATCGTCGGGAACATCGCGAACACCGTCACGCTCGGCGGCTACTCCGGCGACCCGACGCTGCGAGTGAACGCGGTGCAGGGCATCACCGCCGCGGTCAAGGCCGCCGACCCGGACGCCACCGTCACCTTCGACGCCTGCGCCACCTCCACCACCGCCACAGCGCCGGCGGCCTGCTCCGCCCAGACCCAGGCAGCGATCAAGACCGCGGACCTGGTCTTGGTGTTCGCCGGCACCGACGCGAGCACCGCCGGAGAGGGAAGCGACCGCAAGAGCCTGGCCATGCCCGGCAACTACGACTCGCTGATCAGCCAGGTCGCGGCGCTGGGCAATCCGCGCACCGTGCTGTCCCTGCAGACCGACGGCCCGGTCGACATCGAGAACGTCAAGGGCGACTTCCCCGCCATCGTCTACAGCGCCTACAACGGCGAGAGCCAGGGAACGGCGCTCGCCGACGTCTTGTTCGGCAAGCAGAACCCCAGCGGGCACCTCGACTTCACGTGGTACAAGGACGACTCGCAGCTGCCGCCGATCCTCAACTACGGTCTGAGCGCCGCGGACACCGGAGGCCTGGGGCGCACCTACCAGTATTTCACCGGCACCCCGACCTACCCGTTCGGCTATGGCCTGAGCTACACCCACTTCTCGTACTCGAACGTCCACACTTCGCGTGCCGCCGACGCCAACGGCAAGGCCACGGTGCAGTTCGACGTGACCAACACCGGCAGCGCCGCAGGCGCGACAGTCGCCCAACTCTACGTCGCCTCTCCCACGGTGCCGGGCGCGCAGCTGCCCTCCGAACGGCTGGAGGGCTTCGCCAAGACCGCCGTGCTCAAGCCCGGCCAGAAGCAGCACCTGTCCGTCACCGTGAGCATCCCCGACCTCGCCGTGTGGAACGACCAACAGCAGAAGGACGTCGTGTACGACGGCACCTACACGCTGCGACTCGGCACCGACGCCACCGACACGGTGGCCTCCGCCCCGCTGCTGGTCACCGGTGCGATCACCCCGCGCATCCAGTACGTGACCGTACAGCCCGATCAGGTGGTGTTCACCCCCGGCGAAACACTCGACCTGACCGGAAAGAACCCGTGGATCGCCGACGACACGGCGCAGGCGGCGCAGCACCAGACCGCGGACAACGTCGTCGAGGCCGTCGACAACGACGAGTCCTTCGTGAACCTCGCCGGCAAGCACGTCAGCTACCGCAGCGACAACCCTGCCGTGGCGACGGTCAGCCGCAACGGCATCGTCACCACTCACGCCCTCGGGGTCGCCACCATCAGCGCCACCGTCGACGGCGTCACCGGCTCGACGCCGATCAGCGTGACCGAACCGTTCACCACGACCGCGCCGGCCGTTGCCGCCCCCGGCGCCAGCTTCACCGTGACCACCACCATTGCGAACCCGAGCGGCGGCGAGACGCTGCGCGACGCGGCCTTCAGCCTCACCACGTCCGCGGGATGGACGGTCACCGCGACCACGCCCGCCACGTTCTCCACCGTTTCCCCGGGCCGGACGATCACCACCAGTTGGGCGGTCTCCGTTCCCGCGGACGCCACGCCGGCACAGAGCCCCCCGGCTCTGACCGCCCAACTCGCTTTCACCGACGGCACCGGCCGGCACAGTGAGAACAGCGGTACGACAATTTCGATCCCTTATCCGTCGATCTCCGCGGCCTACACGAACCCGGGAGTGAGTGACGACTCCGACACCACGACCGGCAACCTCGACGGTGGCAACGCCAGTTACTCCGCCCAAACGCTCGCGGCCGCAACCCCCGGTCTCACCCCCGGCGCCACCTTCACGCACGACGGGCTCAGCTTCACCTGGCCCGACGCTACGCCCGGCACGCCGGACAACATCGTCGCCACCGGCCAGACCATCCCCGTCTCCGGCACCGGATCGACCCTGGGCATCATCGGCACGGCCGACTACGGCGCCGCATCCGGTACCGCCGTCATCACCTACAGCGATGGTACGACCCAGAACTTCAGCCTCGCCTTCAACGACTGGTGGACCAACGCTCCGGCCCCCGGAGGCGACATGCTGGTCACGCTGCCCTACCTGAACAACGCGAACGGAGCGCAGCACAACCAAGTCAGCCTCTACGCGTCCACGGTCACGCTGATCCCGGGCAAGACGATCAAGTACCTGACCCTTCCCGACGTCGGCACCGCCCTGATCAACCAGACCGCAATGCACATATTCGCCATATCCGTCGGCTGACGGACGGCTGAGCACAGGGCGGGTCGGACGCGGGGGATGCCGCGTCCGACCCGCCGGGCTCTGCACCGGCTCTATGTCGGGCGAAGACGCGCTCGGCCCTGGCCGTGTT
>DATJJB010000587.1:0-2304 GCA_035492655.1 Kutzneria sp.
AATCCTGATGCCGGACGACTGGGACGGCCACCCGCAGCGCAAGGACTACCCGCTGGGCGGCATCCCGGTCGAGTACAAGGGCGCCGAGATCCCGCCGCCCGACCAGCGGAGGTCGTACTCATGAGCAGCACCGAAGAGGACCTGTACGCGAGTTCTCGGGAAACCACCGAGGGCACGGTCTTCAACGTCTTCGGCGGTGACTGGGACGAGGTCGTCGAGGACGCGCTCGGCAACGAGCGCATCGTGATGAACCTCGGCCCCCAGCACCCCTCGACGCACGGCGTGCTGCGCCTGGTGCTGGAGCTGGAGGGCGAGACCGTCACCCAGGGCCGCACCGTCATCGGCTACCTGCACACCGGCATCGAGAAGAACGTCGAGTACCGGAACTGGACCCAGGGCGTCACCTTCGTGACGCGCATGGACTACCTGTCGCCGCTGTTCAACGAGGCCGCCTACTGCATGTCGGTGGAGAAGCTGCTCGGCGTCGAGGTGCCGGAGCGGGCCCAGGTCGGCCGCGTGCTGCTGATGGAGATCAACCGCATCGGCTCGCACCTGGTCGCGTTGGCCACCGGCGGCATGGAGCTGGGCGCGCTGACCGGCATGACCGCCGGCTTCCGTGAGCGCGAGGAAGTCCTGCACCTGCTGGAGTTCCTCACCGGCCTGCGGATGAACCACGCCTACATCCGGCCCGGCGGCCTGGCCCAGGACTTCCCGGTGGACGCGGTCGAGAAGATCACCGACTTCGTCAAGCTGATGAAGAAGCGGCTGCCGGACTACGACAAGCTGCTGACCGGCCAGCCGATCTGGAAGAACCGGTTGGCCGGCATCGGCGTGCTGCCGGTGGACGCCTGCCTGGCGCTGGGCATGACCGGCCCGATCCTGCGGTCCGCCGGCCTGGCCTGGGACATGCGCAAGGTCGAGCCGTACCTGGGCTACGAGACCTACGACTTCGAGGTGCCCACCTCGACCGACGCCGACTGCTACGCCCGCTACCTGCTGCGCCTGGAGGAGATCCACCAGTCGCTGCGGATCATCGAGCAGGCGGTCAAGCGGCTGGCCCCCGGCCCGGTCATGGTGGAGGACGCCAAGATCGCCTGGCCGGCCCAGCTGACCATCGGCGCGGACGGCATGGGCAACTCGCTCGAGCACGTGCGCAAGATCATGGGGCAGTCGATGGAGTCCCTGATCCACCACTTCAAGCTGGTCACCGAGGGCTTCGCGGTGCCGGCCGGCCAGGTGTACGTGCCGGTGGAGTCGCCCCGCGGCGAGCTGGGCTACCACGTCGTCTCCGACGGCGGCACCCGGCCGTTCCGGGTCCACGTGCGGGACCCAAGTTTCGTGAACCTGCAGTCGATGCCGGCGATGAGCGAAGGCGGCATGGTCGCCGACGTGATCGCCGCGGTGGCCTCGATCGACCCGGTGATGGGTGGGTGTGACCGGTGACCTCTGATCTCTCCGACGACCTTTTCGGCGCCGACCTCGCGGACAAGGCCAAGGCGATCATCGCCCGCTACCCGCGGTCCCGCTCGGCGCTGCTGCCGATGCTGCACCTGGTGCAGTCGGTCGAGGGCTACGTCAGCGTGGACGGCATCGCGTTCTGCGCCGACCAGCTGGACCTGACCACCGCCGAGGTGAGCGCGGTGGCCACCTTCTACACGATGTACAAGCGCAAGCCGTGCGGTGAGCACCTGGTCAGCGTGTGCACGAACACGCTGTGCGCGGCGCTCGGCGGCGACGCCATCTACGACGGGCTGCGCAAGCACCTCGGCCGCGACGGCAAGGCGCTCGGCCACGAGGAGACCTCCGGCGTGCCGGGCGAGCCCGGCTCGATCACGCTGGAGCACGCCGAGTGCCTGGCCGCCTGTGACCTGGCCCCGGTGCTGCAGGTCAACTACGAGTTCTACGACAACCAGACGCCGGAGTCGGCGCTGGACCTGGTCAAGCAGCTGCAGGCCGGCAAGAAGCCGGACCCCACCCGGGGTGCGCCGCTGACCGACTTCCGTCAGGTCGAGCTCCAGCTGGCCGGTTTCCTGGACGGCCGGGAGTCCGATGTGGACGGTCCGTCGGCCGCGCCGGAGACGCTGCGCGGAGCCAAGATCGCGCACGAGAAGGGGTGGACCGCGCCGACGATGCCGGACTCGGTCTCCTTCCCCGCTCTGCCGGAGAAGAAGTGAGGGGGCGGCAGTGAATAACGACGTCAAACCACTGACCCCGGTGCTGACCAAGCGGTGGCTGTCGCCGAGGTCGTGGACGATCCGGACCTACGAGCAGCTGGAGGGCTACACCGCCCTGCGCAAGGCGCTC
>DATJJB010000588.1:0-3070 GCA_035492655.1 Kutzneria sp.
GTCGGCCAGGCCACCGCCGACACCTACGGCGCCGGCCTCGCCCCGTTCTTCCTCGGCCTCGCCACCTGGATCGGCGCGTTCGTGCTGTTCCTGCTGCTGCGGCCGCTGTCCCGGCGGGCGCTGGCGGCCAAGCAGCGGCCCGGCATCGTCGCGCTGGGCGGTTGGCTGCCAGCCGCGCTGCTGAGCTTCTTCCAGGTGGTGCTGCTGTTCGCCGTGGTGACCACGCTGGTCGGCGTGCACCCGTCGGATCCGTTGGGCACCTTGGGTTTCCTGGTGCTGACCGGCTTCGCGTTCACCGCGATGCTGCACGGCCTGAACGCGCTGCTCGGCGCCGTCGGCAAGTTCCTCGGCCTGGTGCTGCTGGTGTTGCAGCTGACCACAGCCGGCGGCACGTTCCCGTGGCAGACCATTCCCGCGCCGCTCCAGCCGCTGCACATCGCGCTGCCGCTGGGTTACGTGGTCGACGGGCTGCGGCATCTGTTGTACGGCGGGGCGTTGTCCAGCCTCGGCACGGACGTTGCGGTGATCGGCGGGTATCTCGTGGTGGGGCTGGCGCTCTCGGTGCTGGCCGCGTACAAGCAGAGGGTGTGGACGCCCTCACGCCTCAAGCCGGAACTCGTGCTGTGAAGCCACGGCCCGCCCGTACCTCGGCGACGAAGCAGAAGCTGTTCGACGCCGCGCTGCGCCTGGTCGGCGAGCGCGGGGCGGCCGGCGTGACCGTCGACGAGATCGCCGCCGAGGCGGGCGTGGCCAAGGGAACCGTCTACTACAACTTCGGCAGCAAGGACGGTCTCGTCGACGCCCTGCTCCGGCACGGCGTCGAGCTGTTGGCCGCGCGGCTGCGGGTCGCCGAGGACGTCGACGACACCGGTTCGGCCCTGGAGTCCCTGGTCGACGGCGCGCTCGGCTTCTTCGCCGAGTACCCCGCCTTCGCCCAGCTGCTGGTCAGCGAGATGTGGCGGACGCCAGGGCAGTGGCACGGCACCCTGAGCCTGCTGCGGGACGACATCGTCGCCATCGTGCGCCAGGTCGTGCAACGCCGCGCCGACGTCGGCGCTTTACCGCCCGACGTCCCGGTCGGCACCGCCTCCGCCGCCCTGTTCGGCACCCTGCTCGTCGTCGCCCTCGACTGGCAGGTGTTCCAGCCGCACCGCAGTCAGCGCGAGGTCCGCGACTCCGTGATCATGCTCGTACGAGGCGTGTCGGAGCGCTGACGTTGCGCAGGGCGCGTTCGATGTACTCGTCCTGTTCGCCGACGGGGGCAACGTAGCGAAGGGCTTCCGCCGCGGCCTCGGGGCTTGCCAGGCGGGTGATGAGCCACGTGGCCAGGTAGTGCGAGGCGAGGCAGCCGCCGGCGGTGGCGACCGCGTCACGGGCGAAGAAGGGCTGGTTGAGCACGTCGATGCCGGCGGCGACGACCCAGGGCTTGGTGCGGACGTCGGTGCAGGCGGGCACGCCGTCGAGCAGCCCGAGCCTGGCCAGCACGAGGGTGCCGGAGCACTGGGCGGCCAGCAGCTGCCGGGACGGGTCGAGGCCGCGCAGCACGGACATGATCGCCGGGTCCTCGACGACCTCACGGGTCCTGGCACCGCTGCCGACGATCACGGCGTCGGCGGCGCAGGCGTCCTCGAGGGTGGCGGTGGCCTCGACGAGGATGCCGTTCATGGAGCGCACGGTGGGTGTGGGACTGGCGATGGAGATCCGCCAGTCGGGCCGGTCGACGCGGTTGAGGATGCCGAGCGCGATGAACGAGTCGAGCTCGTTGTAGCCGTCGAAGGTCAGGATCGCGATGTGCATGGGGCCCAGGTTAGGGCCGGTTTTCATGACAGTCGAAGAATTGTCATGGATACAATCGGCCGGTGCGGACCCCTCGGTACAAGGGCGTGGTGGACGGCCTCGCGGCGGAGTTGCGGGCGGGCCGCTGGCCGGTGGGGACGCGGCTGCCGACGCATCGGGAACTGGCCGCGCGGGAGGGAATCGCGCTGGTCACGGCCACTCGTGTGTACGCCGAGCTGGAGGCGATGGGCCTGGTGACGGGCGAGCCCGGTCGCGGCACGTTCGTGCGCGACACGGCTTTGCTTGCCGGCCAAGGCATCGACGAGCAGGCGGTGGCGGCCGAAGCCGTCGACCTCCAGTTCAACTACCCGGCCATCCCCGGCCAGGGCGAGTTGCTGCGCAACGCACTGCGTGACTTGGCGGCAAGCGGCGATCTGGAATCGTTGCTGCACTACCAACCGCACGCCGGCCGACTTGAGGCCCGTACGGCCGTAGCCCGGCATCTCACCCGGCGCGGCCTGACCGTGGACGCCGCGAACGTGCTGATCGTCAGCGGCGCGCAGCACGGCCTCGCCGTGACGGCCATGGCCACCTTGCAGCGCGGGGACATCGTGGCCGTGGATCCGTTGACGTACACCGGTTTCAAGGTGCTGGCCCACACTTTGGGCCTGGAGTTGGTGGCCACGACCGACCTCGACGAGCTGTGCCGCCGACGGCCGGTCCGCGCGGTCTACTCGATGCCGACGCTGCACAACCCGCTCGGCACGGTCCTGTCGCTCACGGCTCGGAAACGTTTGGTGGCAACGGCTCGCCGGCACGGGCTGCTGGTCATCGAAGACGCCGCCTACGCCTACCTCGTCGAGGACGCTCCCCCGCCGCTGGCCGCGCTGGCCCCGGAGCGCACGGTCTACGTGTCCAGCCTCTCGAAGAGCGTGGCCACCGGTCTGCGCGTCGGCTACGTCGTGACGCCCGAACCGAAGGCGATCGAACGGGTCATCCGCGCCACCACCTGGAACACCCCGGCGCTCAACGTCGCCCTGATCCGGCGGTGGCTGGCAGACGGCACCGTGGACCGGTTGGAGGCCCACAAACGCACGGATGCCCATATGCGGCAAGCGATTGCCCGTGACGTCTTCGCCGGGTTGCCGTTCGTGAGCCACCCGGCGTCGTACTTCCTCTGGCTGCCCCTGTCGGCCCGGGCCGACCACATCGCCGCCGCCCTGGCCCGGCAACGGATCTCCGTCGCCACCGCCGAGCAGTTCGCGACCACTCCCGTTGTGCCCCAAGCACTCCG
>DATJJB010000589.1:0-14876 GCA_035492655.1 Kutzneria sp.
TGGACGACAGCCAGTGTCACGGGGATCTCAGCCTTCAGCTGTGCGCCACCGACACCGACACCGTGCTGCACGCGTTGCGGGACATCGCCCGGCACACCCGCGGCGGCATGCAGCTGCGCTGGCGGGTCGACGGTTTCCAGAACCCGCCCCGGCCGGCCGGCGCGCAGCGCAACCTGATGGGCTTCAAGGACGGCATCGTCAAGCCGGTGCCGGCGGACTTCGACAAGCTCGTCTGGGTCGGCAAGGGCAACGGCGAGCCGGCGTGGGTCGAGGGCGGCAGTTACCAGGTGCTGCGCCAGATCCGCATGCTGGTGGAGTTCTGGGACCGGGTCGACGTCAGCGAGCAGGAGAACATGTTCGGCCGCCGTCGGGACTCCGGCGCGCCGCTGGACGGCAACAGCGAGACCGACGTGCCGGACTACCCGGCCGACCCGACCGGCACCGCGATCCCGCTGACCAGCCACATCCGGGTGGCCAACCCGCGTACCGCCGAGACGGCGGCCAGCCAGTTCCTGCGGCGGGGCTACAACTACGACAAGGGCACCGACTCCGTCGGCGACCTGGACATGGGGCTGCTGTTCTGCGGATACCAGCAGGACATCGCCCGGCAGTTCGAGGCCGTGCAGACCCGGCTGGTCGACGAGCCCCTCGTCGACTACATCCGGCCGGTCGGCGGCGGTTACTTCTTCGCGCTTCCCGGTGTTCGGGACAGCAACGACCACTTCGGCCGGTCGTTGCTCGCATGACTCACTCAGGAGGAAAAGGCATGCCTAGACGCCGTGTCCTGGCCACGGCCGCCGTGGCCGCGACGGGGCTGTTGCTGGCCGCGTGCAGCGGTGGCGACGCCAACCAGGTGGCCAACGCCGCCGAGTCGTACCAGCTCGTCCGTCCGACGACGCCGATCCAGCACGTGGTGGTGATCTTCGGCGAGAACATCTCGTTCGACCACTACTTCGGCACCTACCCGAACGCCACCAACGCGGACGGCACGCCGTTCAAGGCGGCGCCGGGCACGCCGAAGGTCAATGGGCTGTCGCACCAGCTGCTGACGAACAACCCCAACGCCTACAACCCGAAGCGGCTGGCCCCGTCGCAGGCGCTGACCTGCGACCAGAACCACGGCTACGGGCCGGAGCAGAAGGCCGTCAACGGCGGCAAGATGGACAAGTTCGTCGAGAACACCGAGACCGACAAGTGCACCGGGCAGCCCGAGCTGTTCGGCGAACCCGGCCTGGTGATGGACTACTACGACGGCAACACCGTCACCGCGATGTGGAACTACGCCCAGCACTACGCGCTGAGCGACAACTCCTTCGACACGGTGTACGGCCCGTCCTCCCCCGGCGCGGTCAACCTGATCTCCGGGCAGACGCACGGCGTGCAGGCGTACGACCCGAAGACCGGCCAGCCCACCACGGACTCCTACGCGGTGCAGTCGCCGGACAGCAACGGCATCGGGACGATGACCAACGACCCCGACCCGTTCTACGACGACTGCTCCAACAACAACGGCAAGTCGTCCAACAACCTGGCTGTCATGCACGGGCAGAACATCGGCGACCTGCTCAACCAGAAGCACGTGACGTGGGGCTGGTTCCAGGGCGGCTTCAAGCCCACCTCGACCAGCGCCGCCGGCAAGTCGGTCTGCGGGCAGACGCACGCCAACGTCGGCGGCAACTCGTCCAACGACTACAGCCCGCACCACGAGCCGTTCATGTACTACAAGTCGACGGCCAACCCGAAGCACCTGCCGCCGTCGTCGGTGAACATGATCGGCCGCACCGACCAGGCCAACCACCAGTACGACACCTCGGACTTCGACGCGGCGCTGGCCGCGGGCAACCTGCCGTCGGTCAGCTTCCTCAAGGCCGGCGAGTACCAGGACGGCCACGCCGGCTACTCGGACCCGCTGGACGAGCAGGCGTTCGTGGTGCGTGAGATCAACCAGCTGCAGAAGTCCAAGGACTGGTCGTCGACCGCGGTCATCCTGGCCTACGACGACTCCGACGGCTGGTACGACCACGTGCCGTCGCCGACGGTGAACGGCTCCAAGGACGCCGCGCTGGACCAGTCCGTGCTGTGCGGCAAGAAGCAGGTGTCCGGCGGCTACGCCGACCGCTGCGGCTACGGCCCGCGCCTGCCGCTGCTGGTGATCTCGCCGTACGCCAGGACCAACCACGTCGACCACTCGCTGACCGACCAGACCTCGGTGCTGAAGTTCATCGAGGAGAACTGGCGGACCGGCCAGATCGGCGACCACTCCTTCGACCAGCGCGCCGGCAGCCTGTGCGACATGTTCAACTTCTGGCAGCGCCCGAGCGACAAGAAGCTGATCCTCGACCCCAAGACCGGGGCCGTCGTCAAGTAGCAGCTGATGGGAAAGGACCATTCCTCTCGTTGGATGAGAGGAATGGTCCTTTCCCAACGTTGGGGGTCGTTACATGCGGGCCAGGCGGGAGGCGCCTAAGGCGCCGTCGTCGGCGAAGCGGGCGGTGAGGCCGTAGCGGTCCTCGATGCCGCCGGCGACCAGGTCGCGCAGCGGCCCTCGGGCCAGCAGCAGGCCGCCGGCCAGCACGGCCTCGCGGTAGCCGGCGGCGACCGGGCCGAGCGCGGCGACGGCGGCCAGCAGCAGCTCCGCCGCCTCGGTGACGATCTCGGCGGCCACCGAGTCGTCCCGGTACAGCGCGGTGACCAACGGCGCGAGGGCGGCCAGCCGCAGCGGCGGTTCGTTGTAGACGGCGGCCTCCAGCGAGGCGATGTCCGGCTCGGCGGCCAGCGCGTAGCAGATGACGTCGACCAGCTTGGTCGGCCGGCCGCGGCCGTCGATCATGCGCAGCACGGCCCGCACCGCCTGCCGCCCCATCCAGAAGCCGGAGCCGTCGTCGCCGACCAGCCAGCCGTTGCCGTCGACGTGCCGCGAAATCCGCCAGTCGCGCACCTCGGCGGCAGCCGCGCCGGTGCCGGACAACACCACCACCCCGGACGGTGACTCGCTGCCGGCGGCGAACGCGACCTCAACGTCGCTGACCACCCTCGGCACGACGATGCCCAGGTCACGGGCCACGCGGGCGACCTCGTCGAGGAGCGGGCGGCCGGCGGTGGGCCCGCCGGCGAGACCGATCACGGCGGAAGTGACGCGGGCGGCAGTAAAGTCTCCCAGGGCCTGCCGGAGCGCGGACTCCAGTTGCCGGCCGGCGTGCTCGACGCCGTGGGCCACGGGATTGGCTCCGGCGGCCCGGCCGGAGCCGAGCACGGCGCCGTCCGCGTCGACGAGCACCGCCCTCGTGTTGGTGCCGCCAGCGTCGACGCCGAGGTACATGGAATAGAAGAGTAGACGGCCCGGTTCCCCGGTCGTCGGAACACTCGAGGTCGGGGGGATCATGGATTCCTGGATGTTGATGCGCGGGGCGATGGCCAGGGCGGACACGCCCAACCAGGTGCGCCGCGGGACCCTGCGGCGGGTGCTGGAGTTCGCCCGCCCGCACTGGGGCAAGCTCGGGGTGTTCCTCGGGCTGACGGTGGTGGACGCGTTCCTCGCCGTCAGCACGCCGGTGCTGGCCGGCCGGGTGGTCGACTCGATCATCAACAAGGCGGCCATCGGCGTGGTGGTCGGGCTGGCGCTGCTGATCGCGCTGGTCGCCCTGATCAGCGCCGGCACCAGCCTGGTCGAGCGCTGGCAGTCGTCGCGGATCGGCGAGGGCCTGATCTACGACCTGCGCCGCACGGTGTTCGAGCACGTGCAGCGGATGCCGGTCGCCTTCTTCACCCGGACCCGGACCGGTGCGTTGGTCAGCCGCCTGAACAACGACGTGATCGGCGCGCAGCGCGCCTTCACGTCCTCGCTGTCGGGCCTGGTCACCAACGTGATCCAGCTGGTGCTGACGCTGGCCGTGATGTTGTCGCTGTCCTGGCAGGTCACGTTGCTGGCGTTGGTGCTGCTGCCGGCGTTCCTGTTGCCGGCCAGGCGGATGGGCACCCGGATGGCCGGCCTGGAGCGGGAGGCCGCCGGGCTGAACGCGTCCATGACCAACCAGATGACCGAGCGCTTCTCCGCGCCCGGGGCCACCTTGGTCAAGCTGTTCGGCCGGCCCAAGGCCGAGGCCGAGGAGTTCGGCGACAAGGCCCGCCGGGTGCGGGACATCGGCGTGAAGTCGGCGATGGCCACCCGCTGGTTCCTCACCGGCATGTCGCTGCTGCCGACCGTGGCCCAGGCCGTGGTGTACGGCGTCGGCGGCTGGCTGGCGCTGACCGGACAACTGGCCGCCGGCACCGTGGTGTCGCTGGCGTTGCTGCTGACCCGCCTCTACACGCCGCTGGCCGCGCTGGCCAACGCCCGGGTGGACATCATGACCGCCCTGGTGTCGTTCGAGCGGGTCTTCGAGGTGCTGGACGTGCGTCCGATGATCCAGGAGGCCGAGCGCACCGTTCCGCTGCCGACGGGTCCGGTGTCGGTCGAGTTCGACGACGTGCGGTTCGGCTACCCGTCGGCCGACCAGGTGTCGCTGGCCTCGCTGGAGGCGGTGGCCAACCTGGACACCCGCGGCGGCCAGGAAGTGCTGCACGGCATCAGCTTCCGGGCCGAGGCCGGGCAACTGGTGGCGCTGGTCGGGTCCTCGGGCGCCGGCAAGTCCACGCTGGCCTCACTGGTGCCGCGGCTGTACGACGTGAACGCGGGCGCGGTTCGACTGTCCGATGTGGACGTTCGCGAGCTGTCGTTCGACGACGTGCGGGGCGCGGTCGGCGTGGTGACCCAGGACGGGCACCTGTTCCACGACACCATCGACGCCAACCTGCGTTACGCGCGGCCGGAGGCCACCGACGAGGAGCTGTGGGACGCCGTCGAACGGGCCCGGCTCGGCGACCTGATCCGGAGCCTGCCCGACGGCCTGGAGACCGTGGTCGGCGAGCGCGGCTACCGGCTGTCCGGCGGCGAGCGGCAGCGGCTGACCATCGCCCGGCTGCTGCTGGCCCGGCCCCGCGTGGTGATCCTGGACGAGGCGACCGCGCACCTGGACTCCGAGTCCGAGGTGGCGGTGCAGGCCGCCCTGACCGAGGCCCTGCACGGCCGGACCGCGCTGGTCATCGCGCACCGGCTGTCCACCATCCGGGCCGCCGACCAGATCCTGGTGATCGAGGACGGCACGGTGGTGGAGCGGGGCACGCACGCCGCGCTGATGGCCGCCGGCGGGCGCTACGCGGACCTGCACAACACCCAGTTCCGCGAGGCGCCGACGGCAGCGGTCTAGGACGCCGTGCGCTTCTTGGCGTTCTCCAGCAGCCACAGCGCCGCGATGCTCGCCACCAGCACGGACCCGGCCACGATCAACGCGGCCGGGTCCGGCAGGTAGAGCGGCAGGGCCAGGCCGGACGGGCCGCGGCCGATCAGCTTGAACACGAACGGCAGCACGCCGCTGTGGATGCCGATCAACGCGGCCACGGTTTGGAGTGCGTCGCAGGTCTGCTTGGTCATCTGTCCCCCTGGATGTTTTTATGATGCGATCGCACCATAACAGATCGTGAGGAGCCTCGGGTGCCGAAAGTGGTCGACCACGAGCAGCGGCGGCGGGAGATCGCCGCGGCGGTCTGGCGGCTGGCCAGCACGTCCGGGCTGGAGTCGGTGAGCCTGCGCCAGGTCGCGGCCGAGGCCGGCATCTCCATGCGGCTGGTGCAGTACTACTTCGAGACCAAGCACGGGATGCTGCTGTACGCGCTCCAGCACCTGAACGAGGTGCTGGAGCAGCGGGTGCGGGCCCGGCTGGACCTCGGCCGCGAGCCCACCGCCCGGGAGATCATCCGGGCCTCGCTGCTCGAACTCGTGCCGGTCGACGAGCACGGGCGGATGGTGTCCCTGGTGTTCATCGCGTTTTTCGTGCGGGCGCTGAACGATCCGGACATGGGTGCGGCGTTCCGCGGCGACGGCACCGACGAGCTGGCCGCCTTTTTCGCCGGCCTGATCAGGGATTCGCAGGCCGCCGGCACTTCGCCGGCGTGGTTGCGGCCGGAACGTGAGGTGGCGACGCTGATCGCGGTGGCCAACGGCATGGGGCCGGACGTGTTGGTCGGCACGGCGACCGCCGAGGACGTGCTGGCCACCTTGGACTACAACCTGGACCGCGTTTTCCCACCGCCGGCCTGACCCCGCCGGGTTCTCCGCCACATGCGCTTCCTATGTGGCATCAGATGCCACATAGGAAGCGCATGTGGCACGCTAGGCGACGTGGACCTCAAGCTGGAGCTCGTGTTGCTGCCGGTTACCGACGTGGACCGGGCCAAGGCGTTCTACGCCGACCAGTGCGGCTTCGCCGTGCACGTCGACCATCGGGCCGGCGACACCTTCCGGGTGGTGCAGATGGACCCGCCCGGCTCGGCCTGCTCGATCGCCTTCGGCGTCGGCATCACCGATGCCGAGCCGGGCGCGATCAAGGGCCTGCACCTGGTGGTGAGCGATATCGTCGCGGTGCGGGAATCGTTGGCGGCCAAGGGCTTGGCCGTCAGCGAGGTCCGGCACATGAAGGACGGCTGGCAGCCGGGCGTCGACCCGGAGCACAGCGACTACAACTCGTTCGCCGACTTCGCCGACCCGGACGGCAACACCTGGGTGTTGCAGGAGAAGGGCTATCAGTCGTCCAGTGCGGCGTAGACGCCGTTCCAGAAGTCCAGGTACAGCGCGGAAGTCAGCGGGAACGCGGTCTGCTGGGTCATCAGCACGGCGGTGAGTTCCTCGGCCGGGTCGTTGTGCCACGAGGTGCCCAGGCCACCGTCCCAGCCGTAGCGGCCGGGCGTGGCCCACAGCTGGTCGCGCTTGGTGACGACCTGCACGCCGAATCCCCACCCCCGGTGCTCGCCGAAGAAACCCGGCCAGAAGCCGTCGTTGGCGTGCTGCTCGGCGGTGAGGTGATCGATGGTCATCAGCTCAACCGACGGCCGGGACAGTATCCGGTCGTGGCCGTTCTTTCCGTTGCGCAGCAACATGGTCGCGAACGCCAGGTAGTCGTCGGCGGTGGCGACCAGACCGCCGCCGCCGGCCTCGAACGCCGGCGGCCGGCTCCACTGGCCGTCGACGGCGTCGAAGACCTGGCCGTCCTCCCCGTAACTGACGGGAAGCCGGTGCAGGTTGTGCGCCGGCACGTGGAAGCCGGTGTCGATCATGCCGAGCGGCTCGAAGAGGTGCTCCCGCATGGCTTCGCCGAGCGTCTTCCCGGTGGCGCGGGCCAACAGCACGCTCAGCACCTCCGAGCCGGCGTGGTACATCCACCGCTGCCCCGGCTGGCTGAGCAGCGGCAGCGTCGCGAACCGGCGCAGCCACTCGTCCGGCGCGGGCGGCTCGGCCGGCCGCGGCGGATGGTCGCCGAGGCCCAGCTTCAGCTCGGCCGCGGCGGCCTGCACGGGATAGGTGCCGGGCGGGGCGAAGATGCCGCCCCAGCCCAGCCGAAACGTCAGCAGGTCCCGCAGCGTGATGGGCCGGTCGGCTTTCACCGTGTCGTCGAGCGGGGCGTCGATCGACGTGAGCACGCGGCGGTCGGCCAGCTCCGGCAGCAGCTCGTCGACCGGGTCGTCCAGCCGTAACCGACCCTGCTCCACCAGCACCATGGCCAGCGCCGCGGTGATCGGCTTGGTCATGGAGCTGATCCGGAAGATGGTGTCCCGCTGGACGTCCCCGATCACGTCCACGTGCGTCTCGCCGCGACGGCTGATCACGCTGACCAGGCCGGGGCAGGCGCCGCCGTCGACATGCCGGCGAAGGTTGTCGTACAGGCGGGCCAGGCCCCGGCTGGACAGGCTCATCGCGTGAAGACTCCGATCAGGCGCTGGTCGCGCTCGGTGACGGACACGGGGGTGACGCCGTCGACCGCGAAGCCGTCGAACTGGCGGCGGGTCAGCGGCCACGGCGGGCCGTCCGGGACCGTGTCCTCGTCGCGGGACATGGCGACCACGAACAGCGTGCCGCCGGGCGCGAGCAGCGAGCCGACCGCGGCGCTGGCCTTGTCCCGCACCGATTCCGGCAGCGCCTGCACGGTGAAGATCTCGACGATGAAGTCGAACGCCCGCAACCACTCCGGCGGCAGGTCGAACAGGTCGGCGACCTGGAAGTCGATGCCGGGATGCCGCTCGCGGGCCACCTCGATCGCCGTCTCGGAGACGTCGAACGCCGTGGTGTCGAAACCCTTGCCGCGCAGGAACTCGGCGTCCACACCCAGCCCGCAGCCGACGACCAGGCCCCTGCCCTTGCCGGTCTTGCCGTCGAGGTACTCGGCCAGGATCGGGTGCGGGTGCTGGCGGTTCCACGGCATCAGGACCTCGCCGCGCACCCCCTCGGCGTACAGGCGGTCGAACCACGCGGTCGGCTCACCGACGGCGATCGCCTGCGCGGCAAGGCGATCGGCGCGCAGGTCCCAGTCGTCGGTGGCCATCTCGGCGATCGCGTCGATCACCGTGTCCCACACCCGCGGCGGCAGCTCGTGCCCGACCTGCTCGAGCGTCAGCAGCTCCGCGCCGGGAATCGCCTTGGCCAGCGACTCGCCGTGCGCCGGCGTGAACAGCGGGTCCTCGTCGTTCTGGATGACCAGCGTCGGCGCGACGATCTCGCCCAGCCGCGGGTACCAGTTGTCGACGCGCTCGGTCTTGAACACGTTGGTGGCGGCCTCGATGTTCCTGGCCCGGGCGCGATCGTGCAGGATGCGCTCCCGCGCCGCCGCCTCGTCGAACGGCACGGACCGCGCCGCGTGGGCCCGCCAGCCGGCCAGCGCCGCTTCGACCTTGTCGGCCGGCTTGTCCGCGTCGAAGAACGCCTTGATGCGGTCGGTCGGGCCGGGCAGGTCCGGCTCGCCGGAGCTGGTGGCCATCAGCGTCAGCGAGGCCAGCCGGTCGGCGTGGCTGATGGCGATGATCTGCGCCACCGCGCCGCCCATCGAGAAGCCGACGACGTGGGCCCGCCGCACCTCGAAGTGGTCCAGCAGCGCCAGCGCGTCATCGGCCAGGTCGTGCAGCGTGTAGCCCGGCTCGCCCACCGGGTACGTGGTCGACTGGCCGGTGTCCCGCATGTCGTAGCGGATGACCAGGCCGGCCTTCTCGGCCAGCCGCTCGCAGAACTCCGGCCGCCAGAACTCCTTCGAGTCGGTCGCCCCGGACAGCAGCAGCACCGCCGCCCGCCCCGGCGCACCGAAGGTGTCCGCCTCGATCTCGACACCGTTGACATTGACGATCATGTTTTGTCCCCCTTCGGCCGTCGACCCTACCGCGTGACCCCGACCACCACCGGTCGAACAAACGTTCGAGGTTGTGGTAAGGTTATCCATGAGAGGGCGAGCCGTGAGGGGAAGTCACGGCTCGCCGCTCTCCTGAGTGGAGGTGTGTCCGCGGACAGCACGGCCCATGTCGGTCGCGGTGTCCTGTGGGGGCCCGGCCCCCACCCCCCCACGCCGGGGCTCCGCCCCGGACCCCGACCCGGCAAGATGTCGGGCTGTGGACATCAACACCGGCAATCTGCGCGACCTGGCCCGTGTGATCGCGGAACACTTGCACGCCAACGGTTTTCCGGCCGAGGGCGGGGCCAACCGGCAGGTGCTGGCGCTGGCCGAGGAGTGCGGCGAGTTCGTCGGCGCCTACCGACGCTGGTCCGGGCAGGCCCGCCGGAGCGGCACGGCCGAGGAGATGCGGGCCGAGTTGGCCGACGTGATCATCACGGCCTTCGTCGCCGCCGAGGAGCTCGGCATCGACCTGGACCAGGCCGTCACCGACAAGGCGAACATCGTGCTCACCCGCGGCTGGCGCGAGCAGACAGCGCCTCGCTGACGATTCGAGCCGGCTGGAATTCGCGTCTTTTCGTCACAGCCGGACGCCGAGAAAGTTGAATCGGATACTACCGGAAGGGGAGGGTGACTCACCCCCAGCGGGGTCACCCTCCCCGGCTCGTTTCCCCATACAGAAACGCTTTTCTCCGATTCGCCGGTCAGTGTAGCCCAGCGCCGAGTGGGCGGCTACTGTCATTCGTCGAGGCCCCCGCGGGCTGGGACGATGCCCAGTTGATCACCCGAATGGGCGCTTCAGGCGATTCACCGGCCGACCATTGTCACCGCGGGTAATTCGCCAGCTCGGGCCGGATTTCCGGCCGGTCAGCACGGTGTCGTACCAGCGGCCGCGCGGTCCATTTTCGTCACACCGGTGAATGAGAACGGCACGCGTCCTCGGTCACGCGCTCAGTACGTGGATGAGCGGTCCGACGGAGATCCGGTCACGCCGTCGACCTGGCTCGGGCCCGATGGGCCCGGAGGTTCTCCACGTTGCCGCAGATCTTGGTCGAGTGCCACACGCCGCTGTTGTTACGAGAGCGGTCGAAGAATGCGACCTGGCAGCGCGGATTGCGGCACACCTTGAGCCGCCGCCAGCTGTCGGCCTGCTGCGCCGTGAGCATCTCGATCAACACCACCGACGACACCAGCTGGGCACCGGTCCCCCGCGGCTCGATCGCGACCCGGCCGGCCGAATCCAGTCGCAGCGTGGCCGACGACAGCTCCGGCGCGGTCTCACCCCCGGTCAGCAGACTCTTGATCTCTTCGCGTAGGCCGCGAACCCGCTCCAGATCACGTTCCGTCAGCGAAACCACCGGCCGCTCACGGCCGGTTTCCTCAGCCCAGGCCGTCAGCGCGCCATCCAGCCATGGCTGGGCGTCAGCCAACTCCGCCAGCAGATCGGCCGCGCGCGGCTTGCCCGCCGGCAGGGTGTTGAGCAGGTCGTGCACGAAGGCCAGGCCCGCCGGGGCGACGTCCATCCCATACCGCCCGTTCGCCGGCCACATGCCGCACCACCCTCTCGACGTAATAGGTGTCGAGTATACAGTTATTACACGCGGGGGAAGCGCAGCTTCCCCCGCGTGCTCACGATCACGGATAGTCGGTCACGTAGACCGGCTGGCCGACCTTGGTCGTGTCGGCCGGGCCGCCGACGCCGTCGACCACGTGGTCGATGGTGCCGGCACTGAGGTTGACGGTCATGATGTGGTGCAGCCGCACACCGGGCCGGTTCGGGGCCTCGAAGCCGTTGGCGGTGTGGATGGCCGGGTTGTTCTGGTTGAACACGTACACCCCGGCGCCGTACAGGTGGTGTGTCTTGACCTTGTCGCCGACCTTGTACCCGCCGTAGCCCAACGTGGCGCCGTTCATCCAGTCGGCCTGCGTCGGCGGGTCGTAGGGCAACTCGTTCTGGTACATGATCGTGGTGCCGTCGTTGCCGTTCCACACCGTGTTGTAGGTCTGGAAGTGCTCGACGAACATGCCGGTCGCGGTCACGTGGTCACCGTTGATCACCGCGCCGAGCCGGCCGATGTTGGTGTTCCAGCGCTGGGTGTCGGTCAGGTTCTCCACGCCGTGGTCGGCCCGCCACACCCAGGTGTTGTCGATGATCACGTTGTCGCTGTTGACCTCCAGCGCGGTGTCGGCGCTGCCCACGTGCGGGCCGCCGACCCGGAAGTACACATCGGACAGTGTGGTCGGGTCGCCGGCCGAGCTGAAGCCGAAGCCGTGCTCACGGCCGACCCGCAGCAGCACCGGGGACTTCTGCGCGCCGGCGTCGAAGGTCACGCCGGCCACGATCACGCCGGGCACACCGGCGATGTCCAGCGGAATCGCGCCGTGCTCGGCGGTCAGGGTGGCGTGCCCGAGACCGAGGACCACGGTGTCCGGCCGGAACACGTGGATGCTCTGGGCCACGTCGTAGACGCCGGGCGTCAGCAGAAGGTTCTTGCCCAGCGCCAGTTCCGCGTTGATCAGCCACACCGGGTCGGACGGCTTGGCCACGAAGAAGTCGGACAGCGGCACGGTCCGGCCGGGCGTCATGCCGCCCGCCCAGGTGACGCCCTTGCTGTTGTGCTGCACCGACGGCACTCGCACGTTGTACTTCCCGTGCGAGTCGACGAACAGGTACGACTTCTCACGGCTGGCCGGCGTCGTGTCGAGCGTGGTGTACGGCGGGTTCGGGAAGCCGGTCTCGGCCGGCGCGCCGACCACGCCGGAGAACACCTGGTTCCACACGCCGTTGGACCAGCCGGCGACCTCGCTGTTGCGGATCAGCCACTGCTGCTGCGAGCCGTTGACGACCGACGGCAGCTTGGAGTCGGCGATGAAGCCGCCGCTGGCGTACTGCGGGCCTGCGGTGCAGTAGTCCATCAGCGACAAGGTGTTGCCGGTGACGTTCAGCCGGCGCACCGAGGCGGCCTGCGACACGGCCCAGAAGTTGGCCGTGGCCCGGCAGCCGTCCTGGCCGGTCGCGTTGATGTTGAGCGAAAGGTTGGACACGGTGCGCCAGAAGTTCACCAGTGCCAGGCAGTTGCTGGTGCCGCCGCCCTCGAGGCACCGGTTGTAGGTCTCGATCTTGCCGTTGATCACGACGTCGGTCGGGGACGCGCCGAGGCCGGCGATCTCGGTGTAGTAGCCGACCTTGATCTGCAACGGCTGGGTCGCGGTGCCGTAGGTGCCCGGCTTGAACAGGAACGCGAAGCGCTGCGTGCCCATCTCGTTGTCGACCTGCTGGGTGCTGGCCGCGTCCAGCGCCGCCTGGATCTGGCCGACCGGCATCGACGGGTCGAACACCGTCACGTTCGGGCCCAGGTCCGTGGGGCCGCCGGGGTGGTACTGCGGTGTCGGGGCAGCCGTCGCCATGGCGGGCAGGGCCGCCACCAGCGCGATGCCGAGCACGAGCGCCCGGCCGAGTCTTCGGGCCATGGTCATCGAGTCGTCCTTGTCTCGGGGCCAAGTGAGGCTCGGAAGGGGGCTTTCCTGCACTCCGAGTGTGGGAAAGCCGCCTTCCCAGCGTCGAGCCGGGTCGGTGAGAGCGCTCTCTCGTCGGCCCGGACGGGTCCGCATCTGCTGTTGTGAAAGGAGGTTGGCTAGTTCTACCCCGTCGATCGCCGGAACGCCACGGTCGCCGCGATTTACCGGCCGGAAGGCCCCGCTGCGGCGTTCGGGTGACCACGCACCGCGACCGGTCGGTCACCGCTAGGGTTGGTCGATGTCCGTCACCGAGCTGCCGACCGTGCGCGTCGGGGACGTGGACATCGCGTACCGGGAAACCGGCCGCCCGGACGGCACGCCGGTGGTCCTGCTGCACGCCATGGCCGGCCGCGGCGACACCTGGCGGCGGTTGGCAGCGGACCTTGGCGACCGCCGGGTGATCATGCCGGACCTGCGCGGCCACGGCCGGAGTTCCCGCGCGGCCGCCTATCCGCTGGCCGGTTTCCGGGACGACATCGTCGGCCTGCTGGACGAGTTGGGCCTGGGCCGGGTGGACCTGGTCGGTCATGCCCTCGGCGGCCGGGTGGCGGCGATGATCGCGCTGGCATCGCCGGCCCGGATACGGCGGCTGGTCCTGGAGGACACTCCCCCGCCGCCGCACGAGCCGGAGCCGCCGGTGACGCGCGGACCGTTCTGGTGGCGGACGTTCGACCGGGCCATGGCGCCGTCGGTGATCACACAGCTCCGCGCGCCGGACCCGTACTGGTGGTCACGCCTGCCGGCCGTCGTCGCCCCCACGCTGCTCGTGCACGGCGGACCCGGCAGCCACGTGCGCCTTGACCACATCACCGAGATGACCCGGCGGCTGCCACACGGCCGGCTGGTGGCGATCGCGGCCGGGCACCGCGTGCACAGCCGGTGCCCGAACCAATTCCGCGATGTGGTGGTGCCGTTCCTTCAGAGCCGCGACACCTGGTAGTGCCGAATCTTCTCACCCTCGACCAGCACGCTGAGCTGCACGCTCACGGTCGGCCGGTCGGTGAAGGCAAAATCGACGTGCAGGTATCCGAGCACCAGGTTGTCGCCCAGCCGGCGCGTTTCCTGGATTTCGTAGTCGGCGGTCATGCCGAGCGGCTGGGAATCGTAGTACTCGGCGACACCCTTGGGTCCGACCGTGTACGGATGCAGGCCCTGAAAAATGACGTCCTCGGTGAAGTTCTCGGCCACACGCTCGGGCTCGTGCGCGTCGACCGCGTCCTTCCACCGGTCCAGGACCGTGGTCAGGATCCGCTCTTCTGCGTTCATGTTCAGTGCCCCGCGCTCTGGCCGCCGTCGACGTGCAGGATCTCGCCGGTGACGAACCGGTTGTGCTCCAGGTACAGGATGGCGTCGACCACCTCGTCGATCTCGCCCAGCCTACCGACGGGGTGCAAGCCGGCCAGGTAGTCGTGGGTTTCCGGGGCGTGCATCGGGGTGCGGATGATGCCCAGCGCCACGCTGTTGACCCGCACGTTGCGCGCCGCGTACTCGATGGCCAGCGCCTTGGTCACGGCGTTGAGGCCGCCCTTGGTCAGCGAGGCCAGGGCCGACGGCACGGCCGCGAGGGCGTGGTCGACCAGCGTGGTCGACACCGTGACGACGTGCCCGCCGCCCTGCTCGACCATCGCCGCCACCGCGCCGCGGGAGACGTCGAAGAATGCGCGCAGGTTGATGCCGGTGACCGCGTCGTAGTCCTCGTCGGTGTATTCGGTGAACGGCTTGGCCACAAAGATGCCGGCGTTGTTCACCAGCGTGTCGATCCGGCCGAACCTGGCCAGCGCCTGCTCCACGACCTCGACGCCCTTGCCGGGCTCGGAAAGGTCGGCCCGGATCGCCAACACCTCCGGATCGTCCGATTCCGGCATGCTCCTGGAAACGGCGACGACGCGGTAGCCGAGCTTGCGGTAAGCGGTCACCAGCCCCGCGCCGATGCCCTGCGAAGCGCCGGTGACAATCGCGACCTTGTTCATTGTTCTCTCGCCTTCCGAGGGGTTCCTCCGTGACTAGTTCGATGGTGCTCCAACAAGATGGCGGTTGCCACGACCGCTTTTCTAGGCTGTGGTAGCCGAGGCCTCCCAGGGCCGCGAGGATGGCGGCATGTCCGACGATCAC
>DATJJB010000590.1:0-2768 GCA_035492655.1 Kutzneria sp.
CATGGGGGCTCTGGACGGCATCAGGGTGATCGACCTCGCGACCGTGGTCATGGGGCCGTACGCCACGCAGATCCTCGGCGACCTGGGCGCCGACGTGATCAAGGTGGAGCCGCCGGCCGGCGACATGAGCCGGCTGACCGCGCCGTACCGCAACGAGGGCATGGGTTCGCTGGCCCTCAACGTCAACCGCAACAAGCGAGCGCTGGCCATCGACCTGAAGAACCCGCGCGGCAAGCAGGTCTTCCTCGACCTGGTGAAGACGGCCGACGTGCTGGTGACCAACATGCGCCCGGGCGCGCTGCACCGGCTGGGCCTGGACTACGAGCAGCTGGCCGAGGTGAACCCGGGCCTGATCTACTGCAACGCCCAGGGTTTCCGCAGCGACTCGGAACTGGCCGACCGCGCCGCCTACGACGAGATCGTGCAGGCCGCGTCGGGCACGGCCGACCTGATGCGCCGCGCCACCGGCACGCCGACGTACATGCCGACCATTCTCGGCGACAAGGTCAGTGGACTGACGATTGTCTACAGTGTGCTGGCGGCGCTGGTGCACAAGCAGCGCACCGGCGAGGGCCAGCGCGTCGAGGTGCCGATGACCGACACCATGCTGGCGTTCAACCTGGTCGAGCACCTCGCCGGCCGGACGTTCGAGCCGGCCGCCGGCCTGATGGGCTTCTCCCGCAGCCTGTCCCCCGGCCACCGCGCGGTGCGCACCAAGGACGGCTGGGCCTGCATCCTGCCGTACAGCCGTCGCAACATCGACGACTTCTTCGCCGAGGTCGGCCACCCGGAGGTGCTCGAGGACCCGCGGTTCGCCGACTCGGCCAGCCTGGCGGCCAACTTCGACGCCTTCTACGACCTGATCGAGACGTACGCGGCGGAGCGGACGACCGCCGACTGGGAAGCGACCTGCGCCCGGCTGAGCATCCCGTTCGCCCCGGTGCTGGACCTGGACGACGTGACCGAGGACCCCTACGTCAAGGCCATGGGCCTGCTGGAGTGCGCGGAGCACCCGACCGAAGGCACCTATCGGGTGATCGGTTCCCCCGTGCGGTTCTCGGCCACGCCTGCGAGTGTGCGGAGGCACGCGCCGCGGCTGGGGCAGGACAACGACGAGGTGCTGAGCGAGCTCGGGTACTCGCCGGACGAGCTTCGTGAGCTGGCCGAGGCCGGCGTCACGGTGAGGAGGTAACCAGTGAAGGCATCGGAAGTCGCCCGCCGGCTCGCGACCCCGCTGACCGCGCCCGCGTGGGCCCCGGTCCGGTCGCGGTTCACCGACCGGGAGTACCTGAACATCGTCTACCGCACCGATCCCGAGGCACTTCGGGCCGCTGTGCCGGAGCCGCTGGAGTTCGACGAACCCCTGGTGCGCTTCGAGGTCATGAAGATGGGCGACAGCACCAGCTTCGGGCCGTACACCGAGTCCGGGCAGGTGATCCCGGTCCGCTTCGGCGAGGAGCGCGGCGAGTACCTGCACGCGATGTACCTGGACAACGTGGCCGCGACGGTGGCCGGCCGGGAGATCAGCGCGTACCCGAAGTCGACCGGCTCGCCGCAGCTGTTCGCCGAGGCCGGCGCCCTGGTGGGCACGCTGGACTACGGCTCGCAGCGGGTGGCCACCGCGACCATGGGCTACAAGCACTACGCGATGGACCTGGACGAGGCCAAGGCCGAGCTGACCCTGCCCACGTACATGGTCAAGATCGTGCCGGGCTACGAGCGCGCGCCGCGGGTGTGCGAGCTGGTCCGCACGCAGATCACCGACATCACCGTGAAGGCGGCGTGGACCGGCCCCGCCCGGCTCCAGCTGTTCCAGCACGTGCTGGCCCCGCTGGCCGACCTGCCGGTGCTGGAGGTCGTCTCGGCCAGCCACATCATCACCGACCTGACGCTGTCCGGCGTCACCCCGGTGTTCGACTACCTCAAGGAGCGCTGACCATGACCGTGGCAGTTGTCGGCGCCGGCACCATCGGCCTGTCGTGGACGACCCTGATGCTGGCCAAGGGACACACCGTGCGGGTCACGGATCCCCGTCCCGATCTGGACCAGGCCGTCCGCGCCGCGGTGCGCGAATTCGCCCCGACGGTGCCGGGTTTCACCGGTGACGTCGAGGAACTCCTGTCCCGGGTGGAGATCGCCGGCTCGGTCGAGGACGCCGTCGACGGTGTCCAGGCGGTGCAGGAGAACGGGCCGGAGCGCCTGGAGTTCAAGCAGGATCTCTTTGCCACCATTGAGAAGGCCGCGCCGGCCGACGCGTTGATCCTGTCGTCGACCTCGGGTCTGACGCCGTCCTCGATGTCGTCGAAGATGGTCGACCCGGGACGGCTCGTGGTGGGGCACCCGTTCAACCCGCCGCACCTCATCCCGTTGGTGGAACTGGTCGGCGCGTCGGACGAGGAAGTGGCGCGCGCCAAGGAGTTCTACCTGTCGCTGGGCAAGGTCCCGGTGGTCGTGCACCAGGAGGTGCGCGGCCACGTCGCGAACCGCCTGCAGCGCGTGCTGTTCGAGGAGTGCGTGAACCTGGTCGAGCAGGGCGTGGTGTCCATGACCGAGCTGGACGACATCGTCACCAACTCGGTCGGCGTCCGGTGGGCCACCGTCGGCCCGTTCCTGGCGTTCCATCTCGGCGGCGGCCCGGGCGGGCTGCGGCACATGATGGCCCACCTCATGCCGTACATCCCGGCCGACGCGCAGGCCCGGCTGGCCGACCAGGCCGAAACCGTTTATCCGTTGGCAGACAACGATTCGAGGGCCGCCAAGCGCGACCG
>DATJJB010000591.1:0-7857 GCA_035492655.1 Kutzneria sp.
CCGTCCTCGAAACCACCCGGGAAGTCGGTCGGGTTGAGCAGGCCGCTCGCGTCCGACTTGACCGGCTGGTTGTTCTGCCCGCCCTGGCCGCCGCCCATGCCGCCCATGCCCGGCGACATCGGCATGCCCGGCGTCCCGGCCGGACCACCCGCGGACGCCTACTGCTGCGGCGTGGACTCCAGGCCTTCCCCGCCGAGGGCCTCCTCGACCGGCAGGTTGGGGTTGTCCACGGAGGTACCATCCGGCGCGGTGGCCGGGCCGAGGTCGCCGCCGCCGAACGCCGACAACTGCGGAACGTCCAAACCGGACAGACCGCCGGCACCGCCCTCCGCGGCGCCCGCGCCGCCGGTGATCAGGCCGGACGGGTCGCCGATGGTGTCGTCCAGGCTGCCCGGGAACGCCGTCGGGTTGAGCAGGCCGCTCGCGTCCGACTTGACCGGCTGGTTGTTCTGCCCGCCCTGACCGCCACCCATGCCGCCCATGCCCGGCGACATCGGCATGCCCGGCGCACCGGGGCCGCCGGCCTGCTGCTGCTGGCCGCCGCCGAGGTTCTCGGTGCTGAGGCCGCCGTCGCCGAGACCGGCCAGCGACGGGTCGCTGACATCGGTGCCGCCCGGGAATCCCTGCAGCGACGGCAGGTCGGCCGCGCCACCGAGGCCGCCACCGCCACCACCGGCGCTGGTGTCGAGTCCGTCCAGACCGGACAGTCCGCCGCCGAGACCGGACAGCGCGCCGGGGCCGCCGGTGAGCAGTCCGGACGAGTCGAAGCCGCCGCCGAGGTCGCCGGGGAACGCCGTCGGGGTGAGCAGGCCGCTCGCGTCCGACTTGACCGGGTTGTTCTGGTTGCCCTGGCCACCGCCCATGCCGCCCATGCCCGGCGGCATCATCGGCATGCCGGAGCCCATGTTGCCCTGGCTGCCGGGGCCGTTGGCGCCGCCGAGGCCGGAGTCGCCGAGGCCGGGGAAGCCTTGCAGCGCCGGGTTGTCCGACACCAGGTTCTTGCCAAGGTCACCGAGGCCGCCGGCGTCACCGAGGCCGTCCGCGCCACCACCGACACCACCGCCGACACCACCGCCGGCCCCGCCACCGAGACCCGGGAAGTCCTTCAACGCCGGGTTGTCCAGGCCGCTGGTGTCCAGGCCGCTGCCGTCGGCGAACGGGTCGCTGCTGTTGTTCAGGCCGCTGGTGGCGAGGTTGTTGTCCAGCCCGCTGTTGCCGAGACCGCTGTTGCCCAGGCCGGGGAAGTTGGCCAGCGGCGGCGGCGAGAAGGCCGAGCCGCCGCCGAGACCGCTGTCGCCACCGGGGCCACCGGTGCCGCTGTCGCCGGAACCTGGGAAGTTGGACAACGGGGGCGAGTTGAAGTCGCTCAGGCCGGGGCCGCTGCCCCCGCCGAGACCGCTGGTGTCGCCGCCACCGGGGAAGTCGCTCAGGCCCGGACCGCTGTCACCACCGCCGCCGAGGCCTGGGCCACCGGTGCCGTCACCGGGGCCGGCCGCGAAGTTCTGCAGGGGCGGCGGCGTGAAGTCGCTGCCACCGGGGCCATTGCCGCCGGGGCCATTGCCACCGCCACTGGTGTCGCCGGGGTTGAACGGGTCGGGGCTGCCGAACGGATTGTTGTTGTCGCCGAAGGGGTTGTTGCCGTCCCCGAACGGGTTGTTGCCGTCGCCGAAGGGATTGTTGTTGCCGTTGCCGAACGGGTTGTTGTTGGGGTCGTTCGGGCCCGGGTTGTTGTCGGTGCTCGGCGGGGTGAAGCCGTCGTTGGTGACCTTGTAGTTGTTGGACAGGTTGGTGATGACGGTCCGCATGTCGCGGTTGAGCGCGTCGACGACCTCCTGCTTCTCGTGCACCATCACCACGCCGTCCACCACATGGGCGCCCATCTTGATCGCCTGGTCGGCGTACCAGTGGTCGATGGCGTGCAGCGTGTTGATCGCGGTGGCCAGGTGCTGGCCGCTGGCGTACACCTGGTTCGGGATGTCGTCCCCGGCCACGTCGCCGGCCAGCACCTGCGCGTTGGCGTGGATGTTCTGGCCCAGCGAGTACATCATCTGGTTGAACTGGCCGGCGGCCGCGCCCTTCCAGGGCGCGTCGTCGCCGTAGGACAGGGCGTCGGCCTGGTCCTTGATGCTCTGCGCCACCATCTGGAGCGTGTTCTTCACGTACTCCAGGGTGTTGGCCGCGGTGTAGAGGGTGCTCGGGTCGGACAGGCCGCTGTTGGTGTTGTTGCCGTAGGCGCCGACGACCGCCGTCATGATCTTGTGCCAGTCCCACTGGGTGAAATCATCCGGGGTCCCCTCGCCGGGGTTGTTGCTGTCCGGATTCGGATCCGCCATGGCTCTTCCACTTCTCTGATCTCAGCGGGACGTGGGCACAGCCGGCCGTCCGTCCACTCCGGACGGACGGCCGGTCGGCACTACGAGCCGTCGCCGAACTTGGAACCGGCCGAACCGACCGCGGTGATGTCGGAGCCGACGTCGCCCATCGCCCGCGACAGCTGCTGGCCGGTGACCTTGTTCAGGTCGTCGATGTTCTCGTAGTCCCTGGCCAGCTTGAGCACCGCTTCGTGGGTGTCAGTGACCGACTTGACGCACTTCTTGAGCACGGTCTCGAAGCCGGACTGGAGCATGCCGTTGCCGGAGTCCCCAGTGAGCATCGTCTTGATCACGTGCCCGGTGTTGAAGTCACCCGCCTGCACCTTCGGCATGCTCTGCACGTACGACAGCGCCTTGTTCAGCGGCTCGATGAGCTGACCGATGTTGTCGGCGAAGATCTTCATCGACGGCGTGCTCACCGTCGTGGTGCCACTGCTGCCGTGGCCCTTGCCGGGCACGTTCGGCGGCGTCAGCGACGGCGAACCGTCAGGGTTGGTCGGGCCCCCGCCGGTGACCGGCGGCGGCGTGTTGTTCGGGTCCCAGTTGGTCAGACCCGGCTTCGACGACGAGGACGAATCGCCCTTGCCGCTGACAAAATCTCCGTAGCCACCCATTGTCGACCTCCAGGGGTCAGGACCAGGTCTGCGTGCCGACCTTCTCGCCGTGCGTGATCAGCTCGTGGATCTGCATCAGGTCGTGCTGGGCCCGCTGCAGCTTCTGGGTCATTTCCTCGTGCGCCTGGTTGTAGTGCTGCTGCACCAGCATGAACTGGTCCTTGGTGGCGCCGTCGGTGTCGGCCAGCCGCGAGTTGATCGCGCTGACCAGCGCCTCGCCGACCTGGGTCAGCTCGTTGGCGATGCCCTGGAGCGCCTCACCGATCTGCGGGGTCGTGTCCAGCTGCATGGAGTAGTCGGCCATCGTCTTCTCTCTTCTCGGTTCGTTCAGGTCGGGGGAAGGAGGGTCACAGACCCTGCAGGCCGCCCATGGAGCTGGTCGTGCCGCGCGCCACCACGTTGATGTTCTCGTGGGTGCCGCTGAAGTTGCTGTGCGTGCTGACCATCTTCTCCTGCATCTCACGCAGGGTGGACAGCACCTTGTTGGCGCCTTCCTGGAAGTTGCTCATCGCGTCCTGGAACAGCGTGGCCGCGTCGCCGGTCCACGCGGCGGCGAGCGAGTCGCACTCGCTGATGACGCGCTGCAGGTCGCTCTGCACCGAGTCGACGGCCTCCTGCTGGCTCTGCGCGGTCCCGGAAAGACCAGCAAGATCGATCTTGGAAATCGACGACGCCATGTGGCTTCGCTCCTCACAGCTGGTGGTGCGCTAGGTCACCACGTTGGGTTGGTTTCGGTGTCCGGTCCGGCTCACGCCGGCACGGGCACCGCCTTTCGCTCCTCGACCGACGGCTTGGCACCGTCGAGGTCGGCCGTGGTGACCGTCCTTGAGGTGGTGCCCGCCGCGACTGCCGCGGCGAGCTGGTGCGCGTCCCGGACACCGCCGGCCGCAAGACCGGCCGTCAGCATCGCGGCGACGCCTTCCCCCGCCTGCCAACCGTTCTCGGTCCACCAGCGGACGACGAGTTCGGCCCTCTCGGCCGGCGGGTAGTCGGTGAAGCGCAGGTGCTCGGCGAACCGACCGGCCAGGTCGGTCCGGCCGAGCAGCGCGCCGATGAGTTGCTGCTGCCCCACGAGCAACAGCACGGTCTCCGCCGGGGCCGCCGCGAGCACCTCGCGCACCGCGTTGACGACGCGGCCCTTCTCGGCGTCCGACCGCTGCAGGAACTGCGGGTCGATGTCGACCAGCAGCGCGCCGCCCGCGGCCGCCTCGACCGCGGCCCGCACCCGGATCTCGGCCTGGCCGTCGAACTTGCACGGCAGGCCGGACAGCGGCAGCTCGACGACCGCGCCGGCGGCGATCAGCCCCAGCTCGGCCAGCGAGCGGGTGAACAGCCGGGCCATGGTGCGCCGGCCGCTGCCGACCGGGCCGTCGAACACCATGTTGGCCAGCCCGCCAAGCGGCTGCCGCCGCCGATGCAGGGCCAGCAGTCCGGTCAACCGGGCCAGCAACGCGTCCTTCACGGCCTGCTGACCGACCATTGTGGACAGTCGGCGGGCGCTCGGGCCGGGCGGCAGGTTGTCGTCGGGCGTGTCGGTGCCGTCGTCGCCCTCGGCCATCGGCACGTCGGTGGGGGCGAACCGGCTCAGCTCGTTGTCCGCGCCGCCGGAGGTCGCCAGCCGGGAGGCCTGGGTGGAGATCATCGACTCGAACAGCTGGCGGGCCACCCGGCCGTTGCCGAAGGTCTTGCCCTTCGGCGTCTTGTCGAAGTACCGGTGCAGCGCGTTCAGCACGTCGTCGTCGAGCTCGTAGTAGTGCTTGGCCGCCATGCCACGCACGATGGTGACGAGCTCGTCCACCGTGTAGTTGGGGAACTCCACGGTCTTGGTGAACCGGGAGGCCATACCGGGGTTGGAGGCGAGGAACTGCTCCATCTGGTCGGTGTAGCCCGCGACGATCACCACGATGTCGGTGCGGTGGTCCTCCATCAGCTTCATGACGGTGTCCACCGCCTCCTGGCCGAAGTCCGGGCCGGAGCCGCCGGACTGGCTGGTCAGGGTGTACGCCTCGTCGATGAACAGCACGCCGCCGAGCGCCTTCTCGAACACCTCGGTGGTCTTGATGGCGGTGGCGCCGATGTACTGCGCGACCAGGTCCTGCCGCGCGACCTCGATCATGTGGCCCTGGCGGAGAATCCCCAGTTCCGCCAGCACCGAGCCGTAGAGGCGGGCGACCGTCGTCTTACCGGTGCCGGGCGGGCCGGCGAAGACCAGGTGCCGGCTCAGCGCCGGCATCGGCAGGCCCATCTGCTCCCGCCGCTGGGCCATCCGGTTCAGGTTGATCAGGCCGGTGACCTCGGCCTTCACCGAGTCGAGGCCGACCAGGCTGTGCAGGTCGGCCAGCGGGCCCTCGCCGCGGTGCCCGGCCTGCTCCTCGCCCTGGTCGGCGGCGGCCGCCGGAGCCGCGGCGGGTGCGGCCGGCGCGGCCGGCTGGGCGCTCGCGGTCGGGGCCGGCGCGGGAGCCGCGGGGGCGGCCGGCGGCGTGGACGGGGCCGGCAGGGCGCTGCCCTCGTTGTCGAAGATCTCGCAGGAGTCCAGTTCGGACACTCCGCTGCCCCGGACGTCGATGCCCGGCCCGGAGTTGTGGTGCACGCGGCAGCGGGTGGCGCGCAGCGTGCCGCCGTCGGCGACGACGATGCCGGCGCCGCTGACCTCGGTGACCTCGCTGGCCTCCAGCGTCAGCACGCTGCCGGAGCCGATCTCGATCGGGCAGCCCAGCGCCGCCGCCGAGCTCACGGTCGCCCGCGCCTGGCCGGTCAGCAGCAGGCCCGCGGCGGCGGTGGTGCGCACCCGCAGCTCGTCGACCCGGCCGGTGGACGAACCCTCCAGCGCGACACCGACTCCGTTGGCCAGCTCGATGACGGCGCGGCGCAGGTCGATGGCGGAGTCGACGACCCGCACTCCCCCGTCCACGGAAAGCCCGTCGATGCGCGGCTTTCCGCCGCCGCTGACCAACACCGCCGACTGGTCGGCCTTGGTGACGGTCAGCATCCTGATCGACGGGTCGGCGGCGGCGTCGACCAGCAGGCCGATCGGGCTCTCGCTGATGGTGCAGTTCTCGATCACCGGCGAGGCGCCGCCGGTCACGTGCACGCCCTGGCGCGCGGCGCCGGTGAAGGTGCAGCCCCTCAGCGTCGGCTTCGCACCGTTGGCGATGTGCACGGCCTGGCCACCCGAGCCGCTGAACGTGCAGTCGGTCATGGTGACCGTGCCCGCGCCGGTCAGGTAGGCGTCCAGACTGGCGCTCTCGGTGATGCTGACCCGGGTCAGCTCGGCCCGGCCGTCCTGCTCGATCACCACCGCCGGCTTGCCGCTGCCGACGATCTTCGTGTCGACGATCTGGCCGACCCCGGAACCGTTGACGCACAGGCCGTTGCCCTTGACGTGGTCGAAGACGCAGCCGCGCACCTGCACCCGGCCGCTCTCGGCCACGACCATCGCCGACGAGCCGACCTCGGCGATCACCGTCTCCTCGACGGAGCTGTTGCCCACCGAGGTGACCACGACGCCGGCGCCGGTCGGGTTCTGCACCCGGCACTGCCGCATCGCCAGCACGCCGGTCTGCCGGGCCAGCACGGCCGTCCAGGCCGCGCCGCCGACGCGGCAGTTGTCCAGCGCCGCCTCGCCGTGCCGGACGTCCAGCACCGGCAGCTCGGCGTCGTCGCCGGTGATGTCCAGACCGGACAGCTGCACGGCGCCGCCGGCGACCACCAGCGTGCTGCCCTTGGTGGCGTGCAGGCGAACCGTGCCGGGGCCGTCCTGGGCGCTGATGGTCACCACACCGGTGATGGCCAGCGACTCCTCGTACCGGCCGGCGGCGACGTTGATCACCGAGCCGTTGGTCGCTCTGGTCAGTGCCTCCGCGATGGTCCGGAACGCGCCCGGCACCTGAAGGACCTGGCGGGTCATGCGCTCGTCCTCTCCGACGTGACGGAAAGCAGTCCGGGCGGGGCGCTCGCGGTCGGCCGCGCCGCGTCCTTGGCGGTCACCCCGGACCAGGCCTCGGTGGCCTGGTCCAGGCCGGAGAGCGCCAGGTCGTCGAACATGCTGCGGCCGGTGTTGACCTGGCCGTCCTCGCCGATCTCGGCGGTGGACAGCTCGCGCAGCAGCACCACCGGGGTGGGCTCGTCCCGCACGTCCAGCACCTTGAAGTTGGTGCCCGGCACGAACAGCACCTGGTCGGCGACCGACGGGTCGATCAGCTGGGTCCGGCGGGCGGTCATCGACCACACCCGGAACTCCACCTGGCCCGTCACGGCCGGCCGGCCGTTGATCGTGGCGGTCAGGAAGGCCCATTCGCTGACCAGCAAGCGGTTGCGGTACCAGTCCAGTTCGGACGGTCCGGCCACCGCCCACAGCTGCGTCGCGCCGCGGTAGGACGGCAGGCGCTTCAGACCGGAGGTGACCACGCGGGCCAGCGGCACGTGCGGGCCGGGGGCCGCCGTGCGGATCGCCTCGTCCACGCCCGCGCTGTCGCCGGTCAGGTAGAGCCGGACGCCGACCAGGTCGGCCAGCACCTCGTCGGCCTGCATACCCACGCGCAGGCCCGGGACCTGCGACAGCATCCGGGAAACGGTGCTCGCCGCGACGTCGTACTGGGAACTCAGGGCCTTGCGCAGCCAGGCTCGTTCCTCGGTCAGGCCACGGGTCGGCGGCACCGCGCAGGCACCGGCGGCCGGAACCGGCTGCACCGCGACACTTCGGGCGCCGATCGCCGGCGCCGCCGCGGGGACGGCCACCGGTTCCGGCGCCGGCGCGGGCTCCAGGATCGCCGCCGCGTCGGGCTGCGGGGTGGCGGCCGGTTGCTGCGGGGTCGGCGCGGGGACCGCGATGGCGGCGAAGTCGATGCCGAAGTCCGGCACCGAGGACTCCA
>DATJJB010000592.1:0-9650 GCA_035492655.1 Kutzneria sp.
TGGCCGCAGAACTGGCGGCGCTCGGGGTAGGCCGGATCGGTGAGCAGGCTCGGCTCGCCGACCGGGAGCGAGGACAGCGCGTAGACGTCGGTGCCGCCCCACGAGCTCGTCGCGGGCGGCGGGGTCGGTTCCTCGTGGTGCACCGGTTTCGCGATCTTGCGTTGCCCGCAGATGTCGCAGAACCCGGTCGGGGCGACTGGTTGGCCGCAGCACATCGTGTCGGTCATGTCCGCCGACGCACCTCCGCGACGTAGGCGTGGACTCGGTCATGGGCGGTGGTCAGCTCGCACGGGTGGGCGTCGAGGGCGGCCAGCGCGGCCCGGTACATCTCGGCCAGCACGGCGTCCTCCATCAGGCCGTGCTCGGCGGCCTTGGCGTTGTAGCTGATCAGGAGGCCGCGCAGCAGCTCGAAGTCCTTCAGCGCCGCGTCGTTCTCCTCGTTGGCCTGCTTGACGGCGTCGAGGCTGTCGACCAGCTCGCGCTCGTAGCGGCGCAGCGCCCGGGCCAATCGGGTGGCTTCCTGGTCGCGGACGCTGGAGCGCAGGATGGCCAGCGGCAGCTCGAGTTCCGCCGCCAGCGCCGGGATGTCGGCCAGGTTCGGCCGCGGCGTGAAGCTCGTGCGGATCATCGCCCGACGCCGACGAGCCCGGCCCTCGTACTCGGCCAGTTGCTCGACGCCGCGGGCCAGCTCGTCCACTCGCTGCTGGAGCGCGTCCAGCTGCCACTGCTTGGCCAGGACCGCTGACGGGGACGAGTCGTCCTCGAACTGGAGCACCACCGTCGCGCCCTGGCGGACCAGCGGCCCGACCACGTCGTCCAGCACCTGTTCGGGCTGCTGGGCCTGCTCGATGCCGGCGAGGCCGAGCGACAGGTGCTTGTCGATCGGGCGGACGGCCTCGGACAGCTCGGCGGTCGACTTGCCGCTGGCGTCGACGACCCGGTCCGAGGACAGCGACCCGATCTGGATCACCAGCACGCCGATCGTCGGCTGCCAGCCGTCGGGCTCCACGTCGTCGCCGATCCACTGGTCGATCGCCGGCACGTGCCGGCGCAGCGTGTCGACCGGAATGATCCAGGCGAGCTTGGCTTCCCGAAAGCTCGTGACGACCATGCCGACGACCGACCCACTGACGTCGTCGAGCGCGGCCGCGCCGCTGAAGCCGGGGCGGATCCGGGAACCCAGGTCGCCGTGGTCGAGCTGGATCCACTCGCAGTCCGGGCCGCCGGTGCCGGCCAGCACGGCCGAGGCCCAGATGCCGAAGTCGTGCTCGACCGGGAAACCGAAGGCGTGCACGGTCCGGTTGCGCGGCGCGGGCAGTCGGTGCAGCGTGGCGCCGGGGAGATCGGTCGGCGTCGTGGTCCGGAGCAGGGCGATGTCCGCGCCGCCACCCGGCAGCGTCGGGGCCCAGCAGCCAGGCACGATCATCGCCGTCGCCGACGTGCCGAGCTCGACCCATTCGGCGGTGATCTCGACGTTCTCACCGTAGTCATGGGCCTTGGTGACGACATGGGCGCACGTGAGGACGGCACCGCCGGTCAGGGCGATGCCGGCGCCGAGAATGGTGCCGCGGCTGTCCTTGAGGCGAAGCCGCCACGGTTCAGCGTCGGGAGATCGCCCTGCTGCGGATTCAGCGTCGATGCTCACCGTCTGCGCACCTTACGGCGGCCGACTTCGCGACACCGCGGAACCGCCGACGATCACCCGGTCGGCGGATCCGCGTGCCGTGACTCAGGCCGGCAGCTGCCAGCGCTGCTGCGGCTGGCCGTTGCAGTCCCAGATCTGCAACTGCGTGCTGTTGGCCGTGGACGCCGACGGATCATCCAGGCAGCGCCCGGAATTCGGGTTCACCAGCGCGCCGTTCTGGGCCTGCCACTGCTGGGCGCCGGTGCCGTTGCAGTCGTAGAGCTGGACCTTGGTGCCGTTGGCGGTGCCGGCGCCGCTGACGTCCATGCACTTGCCCAACGACTGCACGGTGCCGTCCGAGCCGACCGTCCAGGTCTGCGCGGCGGAGCCGTTGCAGGCGTAGATCTGCACCGGTGTCCCGTTGTTCGTGTTGGCGGAGCGGACATCCACGCACAGATTGCTGCCGACGCCGGCGAGGATCGGGCCGGTGTGCCCGGTGCCGCCGCCGTTGCCGGTCGTCGCCGTCCAGACGAAGGTCATGTCGCCGGAGGCCCCGGTGCTGTCGGTCGCCGTGACGGTCACGGTGCTGGTGCCGCCGGTCGTGGCCGTGCCGGAGATCGTGCCGTCGGCGCTGATCGTCAGGCCGGCCGGCAGGCCGGAAGCAGTGAAGGTGAGCCCGGTTCCGGTGGCCTGTACGGGCAAACTGACCGCCGTGCCGACCGGGCTGCTCATACCCTGGGGATTCGTCACGGTGACGGTGTTGCCGGCGTCGGTGCTGGTGACGCTCAGCGTGCCGGACAGCTGCGGGTTGGCGGAGGTGTTGCCGACCGCGATCCGGTACGAGCCCAGCGCCGTCGTCCAACCGTTGTTCCAGTACGCCAGGTCGTGCAGGGTCAGCGGGAAGCTGACCGTCGTGCTGGCCCCGGGCTGGAGGCTGACCTTGTCGAAACCCTTGAGCTGCAAGGGCGGCTCGCCGGTGGTGGCCGGATCGCCGACGTACAGCTGCGCGACCTCGGAGCCGGCGCGGCTGCCGGTGTTGGTCACGGTGGCCGTCACCGTCGCCTTGCCGTGCGCGTCCAGCGGGGTGATCTGCAGGTTGCTGAACCCGAAGCTGGTGTAGGACAAGCCGAAACCGAACGGGTACAGCGGGGCGATGTTCTGCGCCTGGTACCAGCGGTAGCCGACCTTGACGCCCTCCGAGTACTGCACGGTCCCGTTGCTGCCCGGCCACTGCGCCTGGGTGTGCGCCGGAACGTCGTTGAGGCTCTTGGGGAAACTCACCGGCAGCTTGCCCGACGGGTTGGTGTCGCCGAACAACACCGAGGCGATGGCGTTGCCGTCCTCCTGGCCCGGGTACCACGCCTCCAGGACGCCGGCGACGCCGTCCACCCACGGCATCGTCACAGCCGAGCCCGTGTTGAGCACCACCACGGTGTTCGAGTTGGCCGCGGCGACCTGGCTGATCAGCGAGTTCTGCACGCCCGGCAGGTCGATGGTGCCGATGTCGCTGCCCTCGGACTCGTTGTAGCTGGCGAACACGACCGCCAGGTTCGAGTTGCGGGCCAACGTGACGGCCTGGGCGATGTTGCCGGAGCTGTCGCCGGCCGCGTACTGCACGCTCACGCCGGAGCCGGCGCGGCTGGTGATGCCCTGCAACGGCGTGACCGTGCCGGAGGAGTTGACCCGGGCGCTGCCGCCGCCGGCGGTCTGCGGCGAGGTGCTGGCGTCCGCGCCGATCACCGCGATCGAATGCACGTTGGCGGTGTTCACCGGCAGGACATTGTTGTTACGCAACAGAACCGTGCCCTCGGCGGCGATCTGGCGGGCCGCCGTCTTGTGCGCCGTGGAGGTCACGGTCGCGCCGGTGCCGCCGGTGTGCGGGTTGTCGAACAGGCCGAAGGCGAACATCTCGGTGAGGATCCGGCTGACCATCGAGTCCAGCGTCGCCGGCGTGACCTGGCCGTTCTGCACGGCCGTCTGCAGTGCGTTGCCGAAGAAGTCGCCGCCGGGCATCTCCTGGTCCATGCCGGCATTGGCCGAGGCCACCGTGGAATGCGTGCCGCCCCAGTCCGAGGTCACGAAGCCCGGAAAGCCGAACTGGGTGCGCAGCGGGCCGTTGAGCAGCGACGGGTTCTGGCAGGCGTAGGTGCCGTTGACCGTGCTGTACGAGCACATCGCCGAGGACGCCGCGCCCTGCTGCACGCCGGCCTGGAACTGCGGCAGGTAGATCTCCTGGAGCGTGCGGTTGTCGACGATCGCGTTGTCGGACGGCGTGTTGCGGTTCGTCTCCTGGTTGTAGACGCCGATGTGCTTGATCTGCGCCAGCACACCGGTGCCCTGCACGCCACGGATCTCCGCCGCGCCGAGCCGGCCGGCCAGGTACGGGTCCTCCGACATGGACTCGAAGGCGCGGCCCCAGCGCGGGTCGCGGACGATGTTGACCGTCGGGCCGAGGTTGACGTTGGCCCCCTTGCCGGCCTCCTCGCTGCCGACCAGCTGGCCGTACTGCGTCTCGGCGTCGACGTTCCAGGTCGCCGCGGCCGCCACCGGGGCCGGTAACTGGGTGACGCCGTTGAGGTTCTCCCCCACGCCGGCCGGGCCGTCCTCCAGGCCCAACGCCGGAATGCACAGCGCCGGGATCGCCGGCGTGTTGCCCACGTAGGCGCCGCCGGCGCCGTGCAGCAGGCTGATCTTCTGGGCCTGGCTCATCTGGGCCAGCACCTGGGCTACTCGCTGCGGCACCGGGGCCGTCGAGCCCACCCACGGGCAGGCCGCGTTCGGCGCGGCGGCCACGGTTGTCGGTGTCAACGCGGTGACGGCCAGACTCACGGCTGCGGCTACACCCAGCCAGCGACGTGCGGACACGGTTCTCCTCACTGAGCACACGTGGACAGGCGCGCAGTGGCGGCTGGGAGCGCTCTCAAAAGGTGGCATATGTTGTCGTCGACAACGAGCACGGATCGATAAAGATGGCGGAGGGTGCGACCAGATGCCCCAGTTGAGGGATGCCGCGGCCCGGCTGGCCGCGCTGGACTGCTGCCGGCTCACCCCCGGGCTGACATCCGCCGAGTTCGCCCAGGTGGAGGCCCGGTACGGCTTCACCTTCGCCGACGACCACCGAGCCTTCCTCGCCACCGCCCTGCCGGTCGACGACGGTCCGCACGGCTGGCCCGACTGGCGGGACGGCGACCCGGCCGTGCTGCGGGACATGCTCGACTGGCCGGTCGAAGGGGTGCTGTTCGACGTCGAGCACAACGTCATGTGGGACCCCTCGTGGGGTCCTCGGCCGGACACGGTGCCCGAACGCCTCGATCTCGCCCGCCGGCACCTGGCGTCCGTGCCGCAGTTGGTGCCGGTCTACGCCCACCGCTATCTGCCGGCCGGCATCAGCGGGCATCCGGTGCTGTCCGTCTACCAGACCGACATCATCTACTACGGCCTCGATCTGTCCGACTACATCCACCAGGAGTTCGGCGGCCCCGGCATGTCCCGCGCCGACCCGGCCTGGCAGCCGGTGGCGACCGTGCCATTCTGGCGGGACTTTCTGTAGGAGGGGGAACGGATGGGTGCGGGTCGTCCGGAACAGCCGCTGGATCCGTCGGCCGGTCCGGTGCAGCGGTTCGCGTGGGAGCTGCGGCAGCTGCGGGAACAGGCGGGGCGGCCGACCTACCGGCGATTGGCTCAGCAGGCCCATTACTCGGTGACCACGCTGGCGGATGCGGCCAAGGGCGACCGGCTGCCGTCATTGGAAGTGACGTTGGCCTTCGTCACCGTGTGCGGCGGCGATCCGGCTGAATGGGAAACGCGGTGGCGGGCCGCGGCGGCCGAATTGACGCCCACCCGGTCGGTTTCGCCGCGCGACTCCGACGACCAGCCCCCTTATGCCGGACTGGCGCCGTTCCAGCCGGCGGCCGCGGACCGGTTCTTCGGGCGGGAACGGCTCGTCGACGACCTGATGACCCGGCTGACGTCCCGGCGATTCCTCGCGGTCGTCGGCGCTTCGGGTTCCGGCAAATCGTCCCTGTTGCGAGCCGGGCTCATTCCCGCCCTGCCGGCACCGTGGCGGCCGGTGTTGCTCACGCCCGGGGCCGACCCGCTGCGCGAGTGCGCGATCCGGTTGGCCGCGTTGCTGGACACCGACCCTGACGCCCTGGTGGCCGGTCTGGCCGAGGATCCGGCGAACCTGGGCATCCACGTGCGTCAGGCGCTGGTCGACGCGCCGCCGGAGGCGGAAGTCGTGTTCATCGTCGACCAGTTCGAGGAGGTTTTCACCCTCTGCGACGACGAGCAGGAACGGGACCAGTTCGTCGCCGCCCTGCTGGCCGCGGCCAGCCGTGGCGGCAGCCGGACCAGGGTGGTGCTCGGCGTGCGGGCCGACTTCTACGCCCGGTGCGCCGAACACCCCGGCCTCGTCGCCGCCCTCCAGGACGCCGAGTTGTTGGTCGGACCGATGACCACGGCGGAGCTGACCAAGGCGATCACCCAGCCGGCCGCCCGCAACGGGTTGGTCGCGGAGAAGGCGTTGACCACGGCCGTCCTCGCGGATGTGGCTGGACAGCCGGGATACCTGCCGCTGCTCTCGCACGCGTTGCTGGAGACGTGGCGCCGTCGGCGCGGCAACGCCCTCACGCTGTCCGGCTATCTGGCCGCCGGTGGGGTGCGCGGCGCTGTCGCCCAGACCGCGGACAGCGTGTACCAGGATCTCGACCCCGATCAGCAACAGGTGGCCAGGCGGATCCTGCTGCGTCTGATCGCGCTCGGCGACGGCACCGAGGACAGCGGCCGACGAGTCTCAAGACGTGAGTTCGACGCCGATCCCGACACCGTCGCGGTGCTGGACCGGCTGGTGCGCGCCCGGCTTCTGACCTTGGGCGACAACACCGTCGAGCTCGCGCACGAGGCCTTGATCCGCAGCTGGCCCACGCTGCGCGGCTGGATCGACGAGGACCGGGAGCTGCTGCTGGCCCAGCGGCGTCTCAGCGACGCGGCGGCCGAGTGGGAACGCAACGAGCGTGACGAGGAGTACCTCTATCGGCGGGCCCGGCTGACCGCTTGGGAAGACCGGGATCTCGGCCGGCTCAACGAATCCGAGCGCGCCTTCCTCGACGCGGGCAAGCAGCGGCACGCGCACGAACTCACGCTGAGCCGCCGGCGGATCCGCCGGACGCTGATCGGTGCCGGGGTCGTTGTCGTAGTGGTGAGCCTGTTGTCGGTGCTGGCGCTCGTGTCGGCCAATCGCGCCGGCCGTGAGCGGGACCTGGCCTTCTCCCGGCAGCTGGTGGCCGACGCGCGTGCCCAGCTGGCGCTCGATCCCGAGCTTGCCCTGCTGCTCGCCCGGCAGGCCTATCGCGTCGTGCCGACCGCGGAGGCCGAAGCGGCGTTGCGGCAGGCCAGCCTCGACACCCGGGTCGTGGCGACGGTGCCCAGCGGTCAGCGCGAGGTGTACAGCGTGGTCTTCAGCCCGGACCGGCGGCGGGTGATCAGCGCCGGGACCGACGGCACCGTACGGGTGTGGGATCGCGCAGGGGCCAGCCTGGCACCGCAGCCGGCGGTGGTGTCCGGTGAGCAGCGCGACGCCGCCAAGCTGGCCGTCACGCCGGACGGGCGGAAGTCGGCCAGCGTCGGCGAGGACGGCGCGATCCGGCTCCGCGATCTCGTCGACGGCCACGAGCAGGTCCTGCGCGGGCACGAGGGATCGGTGCGCGGCCTGGCCTTCGATGCTCACGGGAACCAGCTGGCCAGCGCCGGGGACGACAGCACCGTGCGCATCTGGGACGTGCCGACCGGGCGCGAGGTGACCGTGCTTCGCGGTCACCAGGGCGCGGTTTTCAGCGTCGCCTTCGCGCCCGACGGACGGCTGGTCAGCGGCGGCGAGGACGGGAAGGTCCGCGTCTGGAACCTGGCCGACGGGCACCAGGACGCCGTGATCACCGCCCACGACGACACCGTGAAACGGGTCGCGGTCAGTCGGGACGGCCGGCTGGCCACGGCCAGCGACGACGGCACCGTCAAGGTCTGGAAGGACCTGGGGCAGGGCGATCCCGTGGTGCTGCGCGGGCATGACGGCACCGTCGAGACACTGGCGTTCAGCCCGGACGGGCGGACCGTGGCCAGCGGCGGCCAGGATGGCGTGGTCCGGATCTGGAGCGTCACCAGCTCCACCGATCCGTTGATGCTGCGCGGCCATCGCGGCGTGGTGTGGGACCTGGCCTTCGACCCTGACACGCCCTCGCGGCTGGCCAGCGCGGGCGCGGACGGCACCATTCGGATCTGGGACGTCACGCCGCCTGGGGATCCGATCGTGCTGCGCGGCCACACCGGGCGCGTCGCGCCGGTCGAGTTCAGCCCGGACGGCCAGCACGTCGTGACCGGCGGCCATGACGCCACCGTCCGCATCTGGAAGGCCACCGGCGACAGCAGCCCGGTCGTCCTGCGCGGGCACGACGGCGAGGTGTGGGACGTGACGTTCAGCCCGGACGGCCGGCGGGTGGCCAGCGCCGGGGAGGACGGCACCATCCGTATCTGGAACGCCAGCGGCGCGGGTGACCCCATCGTGCTGCGCGGCCACCAGGCCGACGTGTGGGATGTGGCGTTCAGTCCCGACGGCCGGCAGCTGGCCAGCGCCGGGAACGACGGCACCGTACGGATCTGGACGACCAACCCTGGCGACCCGCCGACCGTGCTGCGCGGTCATGAAGGCCCGGTCTACAACGTCTCCTACAGTCCCGACGGCACGCTGCTCAGCAGCGCCGGCGTCGACGGCACCGTGCGGATCTGGCACACCGCGAATCCCGGCGACCCGATCATCCTGGGCGGGCACCAGGGCGGGGCCCGGTCGGCCACGTTCAGCCCCGACGGGCAGCGGCTGGCCACTGCCAGCGCCGACGGCACCGTACGGATCTGGCGGTCGCTCTCCGACAAGGACCCGATCGTCCTCGAAGGGCACCTGGGGCCGGTGGCAGGTGCGGTGTTCAGCGCCGACGGCCAGCATTTGGCCACCAATGGCAGTGATCACACCGTGCGTATCTGGCGAACCGACGGTGCCGGCGACTCCGTTGTCATCACTGGTTACGGGACTTCGGTCAGCACCGTCGCATTCAGCCCAGACGGCCGTTCCCTGATCACCGGGCACGGCGACGGAACCGCGCGTATAGCCCACTGCGAGCCCTGCATGCCCATCGACGAGGCACTGCGAATGGCCGAGAAGCGAATCACCAGGGACTTCACGCCGCAGGAACGAAAGACGTACCTGAACGAGCAGTGATGACCGCGCAGGTCGGGGGCGGGCAATTGTCCGGAGGTTGTTTGTCCGGCGTTGTCCGCCGGGCGCCGGACAACCCGTCCGCACTAGAACTGGCCTGGTCAAGGGGGCGTGGCCGACCTCGAACATCGAGGAGCGGGGTTCGCGTCCCCGAATCGTTCGAGGAGACATCTTGTTCAAGCGCATTGTCACGGCCGGCGTGGCCACGGCCGGACTGCTGGCCCTACTGGCTCCCGCGGCGAATGCCGACACTCCGGTGAACAACCCGATTCTCGGCACGGGCAGCCTGCTTCGGGCCCAGTTGATCGAGAACTCCGACGGCTCCGGTCACAAGATCTCGGTCTACGGCACCGCCAACTGCACGTCGTCGACGACGAACCGCGATTACACGATGACCGTGATGCCGTCGAGCTGGAACGACGCCGTCTCGATGGTCAAGGACTGGCGTCAGTGTGACGTCATGCTGTTCAAGAACGACGGCGCGCTGGCCAGCGACACGCACACCGGGTGGATCGACGGCGGCGACAGCGGCAAGTCCGTCGGTCCGAACTGGAACGACCAGGCCTCGTCGTTCGTCCTCAGTTGAGGATGACGCTGATTGCGGCCGCCGTCGTGGCGGCCGCAATCCCCTTCGCTGCCGGATGCTCGGCGCGGGAGACGGGCGAGCCCGCCTTGTCGACGCCCATCCCCGTCATCTCGAGCAGCGCCCAACTGCACCTGCCGATCGCCGACCACGTGCCGTCCGCCGAGACGGACGCGGTGATC
>DATJJB010000593.1:0-6864 GCA_035492655.1 Kutzneria sp.
TCGGCCAGCAGCGCCATCGCCCACAGGTGGTCGACCGGGCCGTCGAAGAAGCCCTGGATCTGCGCGGTGTGCAGGTCGACGGTCATGATCCGGTCCGCGCCCGCGGTCTTGAACAGGTCGGCGATCAGCCGGGCCGAGATCGGCTCGCGGCCGCGGTGCTTCTTGTCCTGCCGCGCGTACGGGTAGAACGGCATGATCACGGTGATGCGCTTGGCGCTGGCCCGCTTCAGGGCGTCCACCATGATCAGCTGCTCCATCACCCACTGGTTGATGGGCGCGGAGTGGCACTGCACCACGAAGGCGTCGCAGCCGCGGACCGACTCCTCGAACCGGACGAAGATCTCGCCGTTCGCGAACTCGTACGCCGACTGCGGCACCACCGAGACGTCGAGGTACTTCGCGACCTCCTCGGCGAGCTCCGGGTAGGCGCGGCCGCTGAAGAGCATCAGGCTCTTCTTCGGTGTTCCGGAGATGGAGGCCACGGTCACTGCTCCTTCGGGTCGGGTGTTGCGTCACCGTCCTGCTGGGCGGCGAGTGCCTTGGTGGCGGCCTCGGCCGCCGGGGTGCCTTCGCGACGTCGGGTGACCCAGCCCTCGACGTTGCGCTGCGGCGCCCGGGCCACCGCGAGCGCGCCGGGCGGCACGTCACGGGTGATGACCGAGCCGGCCGCCGTGTACGCGCCGTCCCCGACGGTCACGGGGGCGATGAACATGGTGTCCGATCCGGTGCGCGCATGCGAACCGATCACGGTCCGGTGCTTGCGCACGCCGTCGTAGTTGACGAACACGGACGCGGCGCCGATGTTGCTCTGCTCGCCGATGGTGGCGTCGCCCACGTAGGTCAGGTGCGGCACCTTGCTGCCGTCGCCGATCTCGGAGTTCTTCACCTCGACGAACGTGCCGATCTTGCCGGCGGTGCCCAGCTTGGCCCCCGGCCGCAGGTAGGCGAAGGGGCCGACGCTGGCCCGCTCGCCGATCTCGGAGTCCGAGCCGTGCGTGCGGATCACCGAGGCGCCCGGGCCGACCACGCAGTTGCTCAGCGTGGTGTCCGGACCGATGACCGCGCCCTCGTAGACGGCGGTGCCGGCGCGCAGCTGCACGTTGGGCTCGATGACCACGTCACGGGCCAGCGCGACGTCGGCGTCCAGCCAGACGCTGGTCGGGTCGGTCATGGTGACGCCGGCCCGCATCCAGTTCTCGACCAGCCGCCGGTTGAACTCGGCGCCCAGCCGGGCCAGCTGCACCCGGTCGTTGACCCCCTCGACGAGCCACTCGTCGGCGCAGATCGAGGCGCCGACCGGGCGGCCGTCGCCGCGGGCGATGGCCAGCACGTCGGTCAGGTACTGCTCGCCCTGCGCGTTGTCGGTGGTCAGCCGGGACAGGCCGTCCTTGAGCACCGCGGTGTCGAAGACGTAGATACCCGAGTTGATCTCGGTGATGGCCGCCTGCTCGGGCGTGGCGTCCTTCTGCTCGACGATGGCCAGCACCTGGCCGTCGGCGTCGCGCACGATCCGGCCGTACCCGTGCGGCGCCGGCACGACGGCGGTGAGCACCGTCACGGCGTTGCCGGCGGCGTGGTGCTCGGCCAGCAGCCGGCCCAGCGTGTCGCCGTCCAGCAGCGGCACGTCCCCGTAGGTGACGATCGTGGTGCCGGTCTCGACCTCGGGCAGCGCGGCCAGCGCGCAGCCGACGGCGTGCCCGGTGCCGCGCTGTTCCTCCTGCACCGCAACGGTGATCTTGCGGTCGAGGTCGCCGGACAGCCCGTCCAGGTACTCGGCGACGGCCTGCCGGCCGTGCCCGACGACCACGACGAGATGGTCCGGGTCCACGCCGACCGCGGCCCGCACCGCGTGCTCGACGAGTGCTCGGCCGGCGATCCGGTGCAGCACCTTCGGTGTCGCCGAGCGCATCCGGGTTCCCTCACCCGCCGCGAGCACGATGGTGCTGACCTGTCCGCCCTGAGGCATGGACCTGCTCCCTAGGAGTCGACGCCTTGGATGACGACGATCCTACGGTGCGCCCTCCACTGCTACGGCCGACCGGCTGTTGGCCTCACTCACAGTGTCCCCGGCCACAGCCGCGACGCCGTTGCCACCGTCCCGCTTGGCCAGATACATCGCCGCGTCGGCCCGGGCCAGCGCCTGCGCGGCGCTCTCCTGTGGACGGAGCGAGATGACGCCGATGGACAGCGTCACGCCGCGGGACAGGTCCATGGGCAGCCGGGCGACGGCGTCCACGGCCCGGCTCAGCGCCGCCTCGGCCGCGCTCAGCGGCGCGCCCGGCAGCAGCACGACGAACTCGTCGCCGCCGTAGCGGGCCACCATGTCGTCGCCGCGGACGGCGCTGCGCAGCGTGCTGGCCACCACCCGCAGCACGTCGTCGCCCTCGGCGTGCGAGGCCCGGTCGTTGACGCCCTTGAAGCCGTCCAGGTCGACCAGCGCCACGGCCAGCGGCTGGTCGCCGGGCGCGGCCACCAGGCCCTCCAGCCGCTCGTCCAGCGCGCGGCGGTTGGGCAGGCCGGTCAGCGGGTCCTGCTTGGCCTGCTGCGAGATCGCGCCGTGCTCACGGGACAGCCGCTCGTGCTCGCGGCGGGTCTGCAGGCTCGTCACCTTGGACTCGCCCATCTGCCACATCTCGTGCTCGAGCTCGGTGGCGTACTGCTCAAGGGCGTTCGCGCCGATCTCGGTCTGCTCCGAGCCGGACAGCCGGGCGAACTCCCGCATCAGGCACAGCCGCAGCGTGTTCTCGGTGGTGTCGTTGAGCAGCCGGTCGGCCGCCCCGGCCAGCACGTGGATCGCCTCGGAGAAGCGGTCCTCGCGTTCGAGGCAGCGGGCCAGCGCGATGGACACCATGATCAGTTCACGGGGCGAGGCCGCCCGGTCGGTCAGGCCGCGCAGCCGGTCGATGTGCTCGGCGCCGGGCCGGGCCAGCGCGTGCGCGGCGCCCACCACCGGCAGCTGCTCGGCCGCCGGGGCCTCGGACAGCCGGGTCGGCTGCGAGTTGCGCCAGGGCACCTCGGCCGCGGCGGCGATGGCCGACGCGGTGAGGAACTTCTCCGCCGCCTTGTCGTACTGGCCGACCCGCTCCAGCCGCAGGCCCCAGCCCAGCAGCAGCCGGGTCTGGTTGATCATGTGCTCGGCGATCTCGTACGGGCCGCCGTCGCCGCGGATGGCCGCGCCGGCCCGGTTGAACACGCCGGAGGCGATCTCGTACACGCCGAGCTGGCTGAGCAGCTGGCCGATGTCGACCAGCACCGCCGACAGCAGCCGGGTCCAGGACCGGACGCCGATCAGCGTGTCCGGGGTGAGGTCCTCGTCCAGGATGGCCAGCGCCCTTGCCGCCGAGGTGAGCGCCTCGTCCTCGTAGCCGCCGAGGAAGAACCGCCGTCCACGCAGGGCGTGGGCGCCCGCCTCCATCACGGTCAGGCCGTGCCGGCGGGTGTGCGCGATCATCTCGTCGAGCAGCGGATCGGTCTCGTTGGGCGAGTGCGCGCCGGACAGCCGGACCAGGCAGCTGGTCCGCAGCACCTGGGCGACCATGCGCGGCTCGCCGCGCCGCTGCGCCTCGGCCAGCAGGCGGTCGGCCTCGGCCACCGCCGTGTCCGAGGTGCCCTCGACGTCGCCGCCCGAGGACATCGCCAGCTCGCGGGCACGCCCGACCAGCCAGGCGTCCGACATCTCGGCCAGCGCCGGCGCGCCGTCCTCGTGCTGGTCGACCGTGTCCTCGTGCAGCTTCGACTCCTTCTCGGTTGCTCCGCTGCCAGGATTCGAACCTGAACCATTGGAACCAAAATCCAAGGTGCTGCCGTTACACCACAGCGGACCGGGGCAGTGCTGGCCCCCATGTTGTCACGTCTCACCTCGTCAGGTCAGGGCGACCACCCAAGAAGTCCCTGAGATGACGCTCGTACCCGCTCGGGTCCACGTTCCACGCCGCCGTGTGCTCGGCCTTGGGCACCTCGACGTAGGTGATCGGCCAGCCGAGACCGCCGGCCGCGGCGGCGAGGTCACGTGAGGCCTGCACGGGAACCGTGGTGTCCGCCGAACCGTGGAACAGCAGGGTCGGCGGCTTGTGCGCGGGCGGGGCGTCGGCCAGTTCCATCCGACCGAAGTCGATGCCGCCGCGCCAGCCCGACACCAGTTCCGCGTCCCAGGTCAGCAGGCCGGTCAGCGGCAGGCCACGGTCCTGGGCCTGCAACACCAGGGTTTTGCTCCAGCTCACCGCCGGCGCGTCCAGCACGACCGAGTCGACCTGGTCGGCCAGCGACGACTGCTTGAGCACCTGCTCGGCGATCGCGCCACCCATCGACCAGCCGTAGAGCACGAAGCGCTTGGCGCCGTGCTGGCTGCCGTACTTCATGGCCGACTCGACGTCCCGCCACTCCGAGTCGCCGAGGTGGAAGAAGCCGTCCGGGGACTTCGGCGCGCCGTCGTCGTTGCGGTACGTGATGGACAGGACCGCGAAGCCCAGCTGGTGCAGCGGCGGGATGGCCCGCAGCGTCTCCTGACGGGTGCCGGCGCGGCCGTGGATCGCGATCACCCAGGTGTCGTTGCCGGGCACCAGCCAGGCCGGGGCCGGGCCGAGCTCCGTCGGCACGTCGACGTTCTGGAAGTCCTGGCCCAGCGCGGATTTCGGGTCGCCCGGCCACATCTGCGGGCTGAACCGGACCCGGGTGCCGGCCGGTGGCGCCTGTCCCTTGAGGAGGCGGCGCTCAACCTTGTTGTCACGGTCGCTGAGCACCTCGCCGACCTGGGCGTAGCCGCCGTCCCAGAGCAGCGCCCACTGGCCGGCGTCTGTGGTGTCGCTCGCTTTTTGCAGTGCGACGGAACTCACACCGTTGACAGACGTTGGGCCGAGTGAGACGTCCGGATAGCCGGGTCGCGCCTGTGCCGGATCGAGCAGCTGGCCGCTGTAGTACCAGCCGATCCCGAGCAGCGCGAGCACGGCGACGACCAGCACGATCGGCACGGTGACGACGGTGATCCGGAGGGCCTTGTGGCGGCGAAGACCTTGTGTTGACACGGAAGAGCTGACCGCCTGTCGATCCTGTGAAGATGCCTACAACGTCCATGTGCGGGCTGGTATTCCGGGCCGGCACAACCTACGCTTGCGTAAGTTACGGTTCCGTAGGCGAGGTTCGCCTAAGTCAACCCAATTAAACGACCGCGAGGTGTCACGGTATGACCACAGCCCTGGAGAAGCCAAGGGAAACGGCCGGCGGGGGGCCGAAGCCGATGCTCGAAGGCCAGCACGGCCGAGTCGAGCAGGCCCTCATCTACATCTTCACCATCGTGCCCTTCGTCGCGTTGGTCGCCGCCGTCCCGCTGGCCTGGGGCTGGGGGTTGAGCTGGGTCGACATCGCGATCGGCGCCGTCTTCTTCTGCATCAGCGGCATGGGCGTGACGGTGGGCTACCACCGCTACTTCACGCACGGCTCGTTCAAGGCCAAGCGCGGCCTGCGGGTCGGCCTGGCCATCGCCGGCAGCATGTCGCTGCAGGGCTCCGTGATCAAGTGGGTCGCCGACCACCGGCGCCACCACGCCTTCTCCGACCGTGAGGGCGACCCGCACTCGCCGTGGCTGTTCGGCACCGGTCCGATCGCGCTCGCCCGGGGCTTCTGGCACGCGCACATGGGCTGGCTCTACGAGCGCGACCTCACCAACCGTGACCGCTTCGCGCCCGACCTCGTCGCCGACGACGACCTGATCAAGGTCGACAAGCTGTTCCCCGTGTGGACCGTCGTCAGCCTGCTCGCGCCGGCCGCGCTCGGCGGCCTCATCACCTGGTCCTGGGCCGGTGCCCTGTCCGCCTTCTTCTGGGCCGGTCTGGTCCGGGTCGCCGTGCTGCACCACGTGACCTGGTCGGTCAACTCCATCTGCCACATGATCGGCGAGCGGCCCTTCGCCGCCCGCGACCGCTCCGCCAACTTCTGGCCGCTGGCGATCCTGTCCTTCGGCGAGTCGTGGCACAACCTGCACCACGCCGACCCCACCTCGGCTCGGCACGGCGTGCAGCGGGGCCAGATCGACATCTCGGCCCGGACCATCTGGCTGTTCGAGAAGCTCGGCTGGGCCTGGAACGTCCGCTGGCCCAGCCCGCAGCGGCTGGCCAGGATCAGCGCCGCGAAGTAGGTGACATATCGTGGCAGGCCATGGCTGCCCGCCGCAGGACACGTGACAGCAGGGGCGACGCGGACGGCGTCGCCCCTGTGACGCGTGTGCGGATGACCGGCAAGGAGCGCCGGCAGCAGCTGCTCGACGTCGCTCGGGAGCTGTTCGCCGAGAAGGGCTTCGACGGCACCTCCATCGAGGAGATCGCCCACCGCGCCGGCGTCTCCAAGCCCGTCGTCTACGAGCACTTCGGCGGCAAGGAAGGCGTCTACGCCGTCGTGGTCGACCGCGAGATGCAGTACCTCCTCGACTCCGTCGTCGCCGTCCTCGGCGATGGCGACGGTCACCCCCGTGAACTCCTCGAGCGGGCCGCCAAGGCCCTCCTCAACTACATCGAGGGCTCCTCCGACGGCTTCCGCATCATGGTCCGCGATTCCCCCGTCGCCAGCTCCACCGGCACCTTCTCCAGCCTCCTGAACGACATCGCCTCCCAGGTAGAGCACATCCTCGGCCTCCACTTCGACACCCGCGGCTACGACCCGAAGCTCGCCGGCCTGTACGCCCAGGCGTTGGTCGGCATGGTGGCGTTGACGGGGCAGTGGTGGTTGGAAGTGCGGAAGCCGAAGAAGGACGAGGTCGCCGCGCACCTGGTCAACCTGGCGTGGAACGGCTTGTCCCACCTGGAAGGCAAGCCCCGGCTTCGGTCTCGGTAAGCGGTTTCATCAGCGGCACCTCTTCCTGGGCAAGGGTTAACA
>DATJJB010000594.1:0-6449 GCA_035492655.1 Kutzneria sp.
TCCGTGCGCACGTACAGCCCGAAGGCCGGCGAGGTGAACCGCGCCTGGCACGTCATCGACGCCCAGGACGTGGTGCTCGGCCGGCTCGCCACCCAGGCCGCGACGCTGCTGCGTGGCAAGCACAAGCCCATCTACGCCCCGCATGTCGACACCGGTGACTTCGTCGTCATCGTGAACGCCGAGAAGGTGGCGCTCACCGGCAACAAGCGGGACCAGGCGTTCGTGTACCGCCACAGCGGCCACCCGGGCGGCCTCAGCAAGCGCTCCTTCGGCGAGATGCTGGAGAAGCAGCCCGAGCGTCTTCTCGAGCAGGCGATCAAGGGCATGCTGCCGCACACCCGTCTGGGCCGTGCGATGGCCAGCAAGCTCAAGGTGTACGCCGGCCCGGCGCACCCGCACGCGGCCCAGCAGCCGCAGCCGTTCGAGATCACCAAGATCGCCCAGTGACCGAGGAAGTTTCAGTGACCACTCCTGACCACGAGCCCGAGCAGCTCGCCGACGAGGCCGTCGCTGCCGAGGCCACCGAGGCTGTCGACGCCGTCGAGACCCCTGAGGCCGAGGCTGTCGAGACCACCGAGGCCGACGCCGTCGCCGAGTTCGACGCCGCCGTCGAGGCGGACGCCGACGAGGACGCCGAGCCCGCGCCCGCTCCGGTCGCGCTGCCCAACCGTCTGATCCAGACCGTCGGCCGCCGCAAGGAGGCCATCGTTCGCGTGCGACTGGTGCCGGGCACCGGCAAGTTCACGCTGAACGGCAAGACGCTGGAGCAGTACTTCCCGAACAAGGTCCACCAGCAGCTCATCAAGGAGCCGCTGGTGACCGTCGAGCGCGTCGAGATGTTCGACATCATCGGCACCCTGGTCGGCGGCGGCATCTCCGGCCAGGCCGGTGCGCTGCGGCTGGGCATCGCCCGCGCGCTCATCGAGTTCGAGGCCGACGACCGCCCGGCGCTGAAGAAGGCCGGCTTCCTGACCCGTGACCCGCGGGCCAAGGAGCGCAAGAAGTACGGCCTGAAGAAGGCCCGTAAGGCGCCTCAGTACAGCAAGCGTTGAGTTTGTCCGAAAGGCGGCGTGCACCTGCGGTTTTCGCAGGTCACGCCGCCTTTCGGCATGTCTGGGCCAGAGCGTGAGCAACCCGCGGCGGACCTCGCACGCCTAAGCCGTAGTCTGGCGATCCCTCACGTCCCCGCCCCCGGAGGTAGCAGCGTCCATGTCCCGTCTGTTCGGCACCGACGGCGTCCGCGGTATGGCCAACGCCGACCTGACCCCGGAGCTGGCGCTCTCGCTGGCCGCGGCCGCGGCCCGGGTGCTGGCCGAGCACGACACCACGCACCGCCCGGTCGCGGTGGTGGGCCGGGACCCGCGGGCCAGCGGCGAGATGCTGGAGGCGGCGGTCACCGCCGGCCTCACGGCGGCCGGCGCGGACGTGCTGCGGCTGGGCGTGCTGCCCACCCCGGCGGTGGCCTTCCTGGTCGCCGAGCTGGGCGCGGACCTGGGCGTGATGATCTCCGCCTCGCACAACCCGATGCCCGACAACGGCATCAAGTTCTTCGCCAAGGGCGGCCTGAAGCTGTCCGACGAGCTGGAGGACGAGATCGAGTCCCGGCTCGGCGAGACCGAGGGCCGGCCGACCGGCGCCGGCGTCGGCCGGGTCAGCGACGTGCCGGACGCGGTCAACCGCTACATCGACCACCTGCTGCTCTCCACCCCGCACGATCTGCACGGCCTGCGCATCGTGGTGGACTGCGCCAACGGCGCCGCCTCGACCACCGCGCCGCAGGCCTACCGCCGGGCCGGCGCCGAGGTGATCGCCATCCACGCCGACCCGACCGGCCTGAACATCAACGACGGCGTCGGCTCCACCCACCTGGACGTGCTGCAGGCGGCGGTGCTGGAGCACGGGGCCGACCTGGGCATCGCCCACGACGGCGACGCCGACCGCTGCCTGGCGGTGGACGGCACCGGCGCCGAGGTGGACGGCGACCAGATCATGGCCGTGCTGGCGCTGGCCCTCAAGGACGCCGGCGAGCTCAAGGACGACACGCTGGTCGCCACCGTGATGAGCAACCTCGGCCTGCACCTGGCCATGAAGGAGTACGGGGTGCGGCTGCTCACCACCGCGGTCGGCGACCGCTACGTGGTGGAGGAGCTGCGCTCCGGCGGCTACTCGCTGGGCGGCGAGCAGTCCGGCCACGTGATCTTGCCCTCGCACGCCACCACCGGCGACGGCCTGCTGACCGCGCTGCGGCTGATGGCCCGCGTGGCCGCCACCGGCAAGTCGCTCGGCGAGCTGGCCGGCGTGATGCGGCGGCTGCCGCAGGTGCTGATCAACGTGCGGGTGTCCGACAAGGCCGCCGTGGCCGCGGCCGAGACCGTGAACAAGGCAGTCGCCGAGGTGACGGCCGAGCTGGGCGAGACCGGCCGCGTGCTGCTGCGCCCGTCCGGCACCGAGCAGTTGGTCCGGGTGATGGTCGAGGCCCCCAGCCACGACGAGGCGCACGGCGCCGCGACCCGACTGGCCGAGGTCGTTTCCGCGGTGCGTTGACCGGCGGTCATCACTTCGGTGATAGCGCCCTGCCCTGTCCGGTTTCTGTAATAGTGTGCGACGCATCGGCGTGAACCGCGGGGTGGAACCGAATCGCCCGCCGCGGAGTCCGAGTAGTCATCCACAGCAGGGGGCAGGGGAGGACAAAGATCATGTCGGGCAGCGTCAAGGCCGACGGCGGGGCGATCACGACTCTCGGTTCGTACTTCCGGGACCTCGATGAGACGACCGCGGTCGGATATCGCAACACGCTGGACTCGGTGCACGTGACGGGGGACATCACGGGGAAGTCGTGCCCGCAGGCCGGCGATGCGGCGGCGAAGGCCGTGCAGACCTTGAGCGCCAACATGAAGGACTTCGGTTCGCACGCGGAGGACATCTGCGCCGGATTGAACGCGACCGCGAAGAACTACGCCGACACCGATTCCTCGAATGCGTCGTCGATCTCGTCCGCGGGGGGTAACGCCTGATGTCCAAAACACACGGGAGCCACCACAGCGGCGGCTCGTCGTCGACCACGCATCACAAGCCCGACACGACCAAGCCCGTCCATCCGAAGAAGGATGACGAGGACCCGAACGGCCCGCATCCCAAGAAGGACGACGAGGGCAAGGACGAGCGCCGTCGTCGCAACGGGCAGGACGGCCAGGACGGTGAGGACGGCCAGAACGGCCGCGGTGGCAACGGGGGCAATGGCGGTAACGGGGGGAACGGCGGCGACGGCGGTGATGGGGGCGACGGCGGCGACGGTGGTGATGGCGGCGACGGGGGAGACGGCGGCGACTACGGCGACGGCCCCGGTGGTGACGGCGGGGGCGACGGCGGCGGCGATCTGAGCGGTCGCTCCGACGACGTCTGCGACGCGCACACCGACAAGCGCGACGGCTTCAAGCCCTGGCTCGACCTCTACAACCTGTACACCGGCAAGAACCTCAGCTTCGACAACGACATCGTCAAGCCGTTCGACCAGCCCCGCGGCATCGACTACGGCCAGCTGGCCAAGGCGGCCGACGAGCTGTCCCAGCTGGCGTCGGACTTCTCGGCCACCCGCGACGAGATGAACGGCAAGGTCACCGGGGTCGTCGGCAGCTCGTGGACGGGCGACGCGGCCAACGCGTTCGGCTCGTACATCCAGCAGTTCGGCAGCAAGGCCCAGACCATCGACAGCGATGCCGACAAGCTGAGCCAGGCCATCCTGTCGAGCACCTCGGCGGCCAAGCAGGTGGTCGACGCCTACGGCGAGACGCTGGACCAGATCGACTTCGGCAACATCCAGTTCGACATCGTCACCGTCGCCGAGCTGATCGCGATCTACAAGCTGGAAACGGGTCTGGACGACCTGGTCAACAAGCTCAAGGACGGGCTGGCCGACATGATCGGCTTCCCGTTCCCCGGCGGCTCGCTGATGGACGCCGCGATGTACGTGTGCTCCACCATCGCCGAGTGCGTGCTGTGGTGCCTCGGCTGGGCCGAGGACCAGTTCCTGAAGGTCATCGCCGGCCTGGTGCAGAAGGTGCTCGACGCCGGCTTCAAGGAGCCGTTCGAGCAGAACCTGCAGCTGTTGCAGCAGGGCTCGAAGAGCGCGGACACCGGCATCAAGCAGGCGTTCCAGAGTCTGATCAGCACCGCCGAGTCGATCAACCAGAGCCCGTTCTCCGGGCTGTCGCCGGTGCCGGAGGGCAAGCCGGAGCCGCCGAAGACCGGTGGTGGACCGCCGCCCAACGGTGGCGGGCCGCCCCCCGGTGGCGGTGGGCCGCCTCCTGGCGGTGGTGGACCTCCCGGTGGCGGTGGGCCTCCCCCTGGCGGCGGTGGGCCTCCCGGTGGTGGCGGGCCGACCCCGCCGGTGACGCCGCCGACCCCGCCGACGCCCGAGATCCCGCACCCGACCACGGCGCAGTCGGCCGAGACGGTGAAGATCCAGGACGGCGCCAACACGATCGAGGTGGACAGCCCGGACGGGCAGGGCCACGTCAAGATCAAGGTGGACGACGGCGACGGCAAGCCGGCCAAGACCTACGACGTCGACTTCAGCAAGGTGGCCAACAACCCGGCCGTGGCCGGCCTCGCCGGTCAGCCCGGTGCCGGCGGCCAGCCTGGCGTGCCGGGTCACGGCGGCATCAACCATCCTGGTGCCGTCGGCCAGACCGGTGTCCAGGGGCAGGTGCCGGGCACTGGCGCTCCCGGCCAGCCCGGGACGAACCCGGACGGCTCCATCCCGACGCAGGCCGGCCCGGACGGCAAGGCCGTCATCCACGACGGCGACCTGACCATCACCGCGCAGCAGGGCAAGGTGCCCGGCGAGGTGCAGGTCTCCATCGACGACGGCACCGGCAAGGCCCCGCACACGTACACCATCGACTACAACGACGCCGCCGGTCCGACGGCGTCGCCGGCCGGCACCCACCCCGCCGGCGCTGACGGTGTCGGCACGCAGCCGACCGGCACCTCCGGTGGCGCGCACGCCATCGACGAGCCGGCCCGCCAGCCGCTGCACCACGACGCGAGCGCGCTGGGCACCGACCCGGCGGCCGCCGACACGGGCGGCGCGGACGCCTCGGGCTGGACGATGCCGGGCGACACCCCGGCGCACGACACCCCGGCATCCGCCGGCCCGGCGCACGCGCTGCCGGACGACGTGCCGGTGGCGATGCCGGAGCCGGCGTGGACCGCGCCGGCCGCGGCCGACCCGGGCTTCACCTTCGCCCCGACCGACCAGCACGACCAGGGGAACTTCTCCGGCAGCCTGTTCGACACCCCGGCGGCCACCACCGTCGCGGCGGCGTCGTTCACGCCGGCCGCCGCCGACACCGGCGGCACGTCGGCCTGGACGTTCGGCGGCGACAGCGGCCACGGCATGGTCGGCGACCAGGGCGGCGGCGCGCACCACGCCGGCGCCTGGGACACCGCGCACAGCGCGGCCCCGGGCATGGGTGGCCAGACGCCGACCGACCAGGCCAGCGCGGCCGGCGACGCCGGGCTGGCCCAGCTCGGCGGCGCGCACCAGGCCGCGGCCGGCCAGGCCGGCTCCCCGATGGGCGGCGGCATGCCGATGATGGGGGCCATGGGCGGCGGCGGTCACGGCGGTGGCGGCGAGGACCAGGAACGCAGCACCAACGCGGCCTGGCGGACGCCCAGCGCCGTGTTCGACGACGCCGGCCAGGCCGGCGTGAGCCGGATGAACGGCGTGCTCGGTGACGACGAGGGGAGCCAGCGGTGAGCTATCAGGCAGCGTTCGCCGCGAGCACCGCGGTCGCGGAGATGCGGCGGCTCCGGGACGACGTCAAGCAGCAGCGGGCGGCGAGCGAGCAGAAGTTCGCCGACGCCAAGCAGGCGAACCGGGAAGCCGGCGAGAAGGCCATGGCCGAGGCCAAGGCCAAGCGGGACGCCGCGGCTGCCGGTCGGCCGGTTTCCCGTCCGGTGCAAGAGGTTCGCGAGGAGAAGTACACGTTCTTCGACAGCGAGGACGAGTACAACCCGCCGGCCGCGCCGTCGTTCCAGATGCCCGAGGTCACCCCGCCGCCGCGACCGACGCCGCGGCGGACCGCTCGTCCCGTCTTCGACGACGAGGACGACGACTACTCGAACCAGAGCTGGATGGAATAGCTAGCCCCGCGTGCGGGCCGTCGTCGTACGGCCCGCACGCTGGTACGTGACGGGTGCTCGCTTCACGTCGCCGTACAGCAGTTCGTCGTAGGTGCGGTCGCCGTTCAACTGCCGCAACAGAAACGCGGTGATCACCGCCTTGGCCACGGTCTGCGTCCTGGCCTCGCCGCGGCCGCTCAGCAGCAGCTCGCTCCAGTGCCGGCCTTCGGCGAAACCGAGGTGGTTGGCGCCGGGGATGGTCCGCGTCTGCACCGGCCCGCCCCAGTTCTGGGCGATGGCCTCGGCGTGCCCGACCGGCGGCG
>DATJJB010000595.1:0-10317 GCA_035492655.1 Kutzneria sp.
ACCGCCGATCGGGGGGCGGCCCGGACCAGCGCCAACCAGTGCTCGCCCAGGTCCACGTCCGATTCCGGGCATCGTCGCGGTTACTGGGATCATCGGCGGCATGATCGAAGCGGTGGGCCTGACCAAGCGCTACGGCCGTACCGTCGCGGTCGACGACCTGTCCTTCACCGCCCGTCCCGGCGTGGTCACCGGCTTCCTCGGGCCCAACGGCGCCGGCAAGTCCACGACCATGCGCATGGTGCTCGGCCTCGACCGGCCCGACACCGGGTTCGTGCTCATCGACGGCCGGCGCTTCGACGAGTTACGCCGTCCGTTACGCGTGGTCGGCGGCCTGCTCGACGCGAAGTGGGCGCACCCGCACCGGACCGCGCGCAATCACCTGCGCTGGCTGGCCCGAGCCGCCGACATGCCGAAGACCCGCGTTGACGAGGTGCTCGACCTGGTCGGCCTGGCCAAGGCGGCCCGCAGCCCGGCCGGCGACTTCTCGCTCGGCATGTCCCAGCGGCTGGGCATCGCCGCCGCGCTGATCGGCGATCCGCAGGTGCTGCTGTTCGACGAGCCGGTCAACGGGTTGGATCCACAGGGCATCGCCTGGGTCCGCAAGCTGATGCGCACCATGGCCGACAACGGCCGGACCGTGCTGGTGTCCAGCCACCTGCTCGCGGAAATGGCGCAGACCGCCGACGAGTTGATCGTCATCGGCCGCGGCCGGTTGATCGCGCAATGCCCCACTGCCCAATTCATCAGCGAGGCCACCGAGTCGTCGGTCCGTGTTCGCACCGCCCAGGTGGAACGATTGCAGACGGCATTGGTCCACAAAGGCGCGACGGTCCGACATGAGCCTGGCGCACTTGTGGTGGCCGGGCTGGACGCGGCCGAGATCGGCGAGCTGGCCGCCGCGCACGGCGTGGTCCTGCACGAGCTCAGCCCGCGGCGCGGCTCGCTCGAGGACGCCTACCTGCACCACACCGAGGACGCGGTCGAGCACCGGTCCCAATGATCATCCGCTTGGTCCAGACCAAGTCGCGTTCGGTGGTTCGGCCATACGAATGGCGTAAGAAGTGCATGAAGAGCACGTGAACTCCCGCACAGGAACGTGCGCGAAGCCGAGATTGGTGATCATATCGAGATATCCCGTCAGGCAGCCCATGGAGGTGAGCGGTGGCGGTGACCGAATCGCACCCACGTCGAAACGTGAAGAAGCAAGTGCGGGTGGAGCCGACGGCCACGCTGGAGTGGTCGCAGGCCGTCGAGTTGGCCGGTGAGCTCAGTGATGCCGCCGGACCCGTGGACATCCGCCGCGCCTGGATCCATCGGGCCCCCGAACGACAGGTCGTCGGCCTGTACCGGGTGCTCACCAAGTTCGAGCCCGACCTGCCCGCCCCCTGGTGGCTGCGCGCGCTGGCCGCCGGTGGGCTGCCCACCCGCAAGGCCGCCTTCCGGCTGGAGGACGAGGTCGGCGAGCTGCTGGCCGCCCGGCCGGGCTGGGTCTACGTGCCCTGGGAAGACGGCTACTGGGAGTACGTGCCGTCCGAGGTGTACGCGGCCGGCGAGGCGCCGAACGTGCCCACCACCGTCCTGTTCACCGCCCGCCACCGCGGCTGGCTGGACGTGCTCCCGGCACACCGCGGCAGCGCGCCGAAGTTGATCGCCGTCCGGGGCCCTGACGACCTGCGGAGCAGGCTGGACGACGTCGAGGCGACCTGATCTGGAAGAGTCTCACCACTGTGAGCCAGCCAGACGCCAATCGGGCCGACCAGCGGCACCCGTACCACCGTTCCATCGTGTCCTACGTCCAGCGCGGCGAGCGGATGACCGTCGGTCAGCAGCGCGCCTGGGACACCCGGTGGCCCGAACTGGGCCAGGACGTCAAGGCACTGCCGCCCGGTCCGCTCGCGCTGGACGAGTGGTTCGGGCGGTCCGCGCCGGTGCTGCTGGAGATCGGCTCCGGCATGGGCGAGACCACCTCGCAGCTGGCCGCCGCGCAGCCGGAGCTCAACTACCTGGCCTGCGAGGTGTACAAGCCGGGCCTGGCCCAGCTCATCCTCCGGGCCGACGTGCTGGCGGTGGATTCGCTGCGGCTGCTGCGTGGCGACGCCGTCACCGTGCTCACCGACCACCTCGAGCCGGACTCGCTGCACGGCGTGCGGCTGTTCTTCCCGGACCCGTGGCCCAAGGCCCGCCACCACAAGCGGCGCATCGTGCAGCCGGACTTCGTCGCACTGGTGGCGTCCCGACTGGTGCCCGGCGGCGTGTTCCACATGGCCACCGACTGGGAGGAGTACGCCGAGCAGATGATGACTGTCTGTAGCGGCGAGGCTCGGTTGCGCAACGTGTACGCCGATGAGCCGGGCGGGTGGGCGCCCCGACCCGACTGGCGGCCGGTCACCAAGTTCGAGAACCGGGCCGTCGACGAGGGCCGGATCAGCCACGACCTGATGTTCGCCAAGGTCGACTAGGTCACCCGACCGAGTACTCAAGTCCGGACGGCGGCCGGTCGAGTCGGCCACTCTGCGTCTAGCACTCACCCGTTCGGGCGGAGATCCACTAGTCCGAGGTGTGCCCCTTCTGGCAGTGACGAGTGAGCCCGAACGGGGATTACGGTTGCCGACCGTGACGGCTCTGGCAACCCTCCCTGCCCTCGACTCCGTCGATCTCGACGCCGCCGAGGAGTTCCTCCGCATGTTCCACGACGCGCACCCGGAGGCCGGGCCGGTGGGCCCACGGCTGATCGAGGTGCGCACCGAGATCGCCAACACCGGGACGTACCGGCACACGCCGCAGGAGCTCGCCTACGGCGCGCGGGTCGCGCTGCGCGACAGCGGCTGGTGCACCAGCGGCGTGCCCTGGCGCCGGCTCAAGGTGCGCGACCTGCGCGGCCTGCGCAACGCGGCGGCCGTCGCCGCCGAATGCGTGCAGCACCTGCGGCTGGCCACCAACGGCGGCGAGATCCGACCCCTGGTCACGGTGTTCGCGCCGGACACGCCGTCCGCGCCGGGGCCGTGTATCTGGAACGAACAGCTGATCCGCTACGCCGGCTACCGGGACGCCACCGGCCGGATCATGGGCGACCCGCGCTACGCCGACTTCACCGAGGCGGTCACCACGATGGGCTGGCGGCCGCCGACCCAGCGGGGCCGGTTCGACCACCTGCCGCTCGTCGTGGAGACCGCGCACGAGGGGCCGCAGCTGTTCACCATCGCGCGGGACGTGATCCAGGAGGTGCCGCTGGAGCACCCCGACCTGTCCTGGTTCGTCGAGCTGGGGCTGCGCTGGCACGCCGTGCCCGTGATCAGCAACATGCGGCTGGTGATCGGCGGCGTGACCTATCCGGCGGCGCCGTTCAACAGCTGGTTCGTCGGCGCCGAGATCGGCACCAGGAGCCTGGCCGACGAGGGCGCGTACGCCGTGGCCAGGGAGGTCGCCACGCGGCTCGGGCTGGACACCCGCACCGAGCGGACGCTGTGGCGCGATCGGGCGACCGTGGAGCTCAATCGGGCAGTGTTGCATTCCTTCGACGCCGCCCAGGTGACCATCACCGACCACCACGCCGAGGCGCTGCACCGGCTGGCCTGGCTGCGTTCGCGGCAGCGGGCCGGCGGCAACCGGCCCTCGTTCCGGGTCGACGCGGCGACCGCGCAGCGGGCCAGGCAGGGCACTCCGGCGCGGTTCGCCGACACCGTGAACACCGAGCCGCACGGCGGACGGCTGGCCGCCCTGCTGCGCAAACGCCTTGGCTGAGGGCTACTTCGTCTGCTCGCTGTCGACCAGGATGCCGGTCACCACCATGACCGCCAGCACCAGCATGCCGACCACCGCACCACTCCAGGTCATCACCGTTGCGAGCATTTCGAGCCCCTCTCTCCGACGTTGACCCAACTGTCGTCGGCGGGGGCGTCATCGGGCGTCGGCCTGACGCATCGACCTCGGCTACGCCCCAGGTCTGACCAGGTGCCCGCCCACAGGTTGACGGCGGCGGCCCCGGCTACGTCCTACGGTGGCCCGCGTGGAGAACCGGTACCTCGGCTGGCGTGAGTTGGCCCGCCGCCAGTGGCCGCTGGCCGGCGCGCTCGCCTTGATCATCGCCGGCCAGGTCGTCGGCTGGCGCGGGCTGGACGACGGCGTCTGGTGGCAGCTGCCCGTCGACCTGCTCATCTCCGTGCTGGCCGTGGTCTCGCCGCGCCGTCCGTTCGACGCCTCGCTGGCCATCGCGATCGCCGTCATCGGCGACGCGATCCTGCTGCACTCGCTGGGCCTGCTCCGGGTCGGCGGCGACTTCGTGCCGCTCGCGGTCGGCATGTCGGTCACCGCGATCCTGGTCCGGCAGGCCACCCGGACCCGAGCCGTGCTCGGCACTCTCGCGCTGATGTCGGCCTGGGTCGTGCCCAGCGCCCTCGACCGGGCCAACTATGCCCCCGGCTACGGCTTCGGCCTGCCCAACCTGATCACGGTCACGGTGTTCTTCTACGGCATCGCCATCGGCACCGGCCTGTACTTCCGGGCCCGCGACCGGGACCGCCGCAAGTCCGAGGCCGCCTCGGTCGCCGCCGCCCAGCAGGCCGAGCGGCTGGCCCTGGCCCGTGAGCTGCACGACGTCGTCGCCCACTACGTGACCGGCATCGTCGTGCACTCGCAGGCCGCCGAGGCCATCGCCGACCAGAACCCCGAGGCCGCCCGGCAGGTGCTGCCGATCATCACCGCCAGCGGGCACGAGGCATTGGCCGCCATGCGCCGGCTCGTCGGCACGCTGCGCGGCACCGAGGCCACGCCGACCAGCCGGGACAACGACGAGCTGACCGCCCAGATCAAACGGACCGTCGACCAGGTCGGCGGACCGGTGCGGCTGGACGTGCAGCTTTCCGACACCGTGCCGCCCGAGCTGGCGCAGTCGGTGATCCGGCTGGTGCAGGAGTCGCTGACCAACGCCCGCAAGCACGCCGCCGGCGTCAGCCGGATCGATGTGGACGTCCGCACCGACGACGGCGCCGTGCGGGTACGGGTCGCCGACGACGGAACCGGTCAGCACAGCAGCCCGGTCGGCGGGTCCGGCGGCTTCGGGCTCGTCGGCATGCGGGAGCGGGTCGAGCTGCTCGGCGGCAGCTTCAGCGCCGGTCCCACCGGGGGCAGTGGCTGGACGGTGGTGGCCGAGCTGCCGTTGGGCGGATGACAGAATCCCGTCATGGTTTCGGCTTTCCGGCTCCACGCCCCGGTCGTGCTGCCCTGTGACGCGTCCTGCTCGGTCGTTCGCGACGCCGTCGTCGACGTCGCCGCCGACGGTCGGCTCGGCTACGTCGGCCCCGCGTCGAACGCGCCGTCGTTGCCGGCCGGCGTGCCGGTCCGGGAGCTGTCCGGCATCCTGCTGCCCGGCTTGATCAACACGCATGCGCACAGCCCGATGACCGTGCTCCGCGGCATGGGCGGCGACCTGCCGCTGATGTCGTGGCTGCAGGACGTCATCTGGCCGGCCGAGGGTCGGCTCGACGGCGACGACGTGCGGACCGGGATGCGGCTCGGGGCCGTCGAGATGCTGCGGCACGGCGTCACCACCAGCGTGGAGATGTACTTCTACGGCGAGCAGATGGTCGAGGCCGTGCTCGAGGTCGGCTCCCGCATGGTGCTCACCCCGGCCGTGATCGCCGCTCCCGGCTGGGACCGGCTCGGCAGCTGGCTGCACATGACCGACCAGATCAGCGCGTGGATCGACGCCGACGGGCTGCGTTTCGGTCCGGGCGAGCGGATCGAGCTCGGCTACGGGCCGCACTCCGCCTACACCCTGCCGGCCGAGGCCCTGCCCGTCATCGCCGCCGAGGCCAAGCAGCGTGGTGCCCTGCTGCACATCCACGTCGCCGAGTCGTTGGCCGAGGACGCCCACGTGCGTGACGCCCACGGCTCCGTTCCCTTGCTGCTCAACTCCTTGGGCGTCTTCGGCGGCCGCGTGATCACCGCCCACTCGGTCCATCTGTCCGATGTGGACATTCAGCTCTACGCCGCGAACGCCGTCGGTGTCGGGCACTGCCCCGGCTCCAACGCCAAGCTGGCCTCCGGCACCGCCCGGCTGCTCGACCTTCGCCGCCATGGCGTCCCTGTCGGTCTCGGCACCGACGGTCCGGCCAGCAACGACGACCTCGACCTGTGGGAGGAGATCCGTCTCTCCGCCCTGCTCGCCCGGCTGAGCTCCGCCGACGCCGCCGCCGTCACCGCCGCCGAGGCCCTGCTGATGGCCACCCGTGGCGGCGCTGCCGCCATCGGCCGTCACGACCTCGGCACCCTCGCCCCCGGCTACTGGGCCGACCTCGTGCACGTCGACCTCGACGACCCCGCCTTCGCCGCCGGCCTCGACATCCCCGACGCCCAGCTGCTGTCCAACCTCGTCTGGGCCGCCGGCTCCCGTCGCGTCCGTGACGTCTGGGTCGCCGGTGCCGAGGTCGTCGCCGCCGGCGAGTCCACCCGGATCGACCGCACCGCCGCGGCGGCCGAGGTCCGCAAGGTCACCCAGCGGCTGCTGGCCGACGCCTGACCGGGCTTGCGGCGGCTGATCGCCACACCAACCAGGCACAGTGCGCCGCCGACCAAGCCAAGGGCGGTCGGCACCTCGCCGAGCGTCACCCACGACACCAGCACGGCGATGCCCGGGACGCACAGCGTCGTGGCGGCCATGCGGCCGGCGTCGGTCCGGGCCAGGGCGTACGCCCACGTGGTGAAGGCAATCGCGGTCGGCCCGATGCCCAGGAACACGACGCCGGCGATCGCGCCGCCCGGGGCGTGGGCGAGTTCGACCACGGCCTGCGGCGCGAAAGGCAGCGTGGCGATCAGGCCGGCGGCGCAGCCGACCCACGTCGCGGTGACCGCGTCCACCGAGCGCAGCGCGACCTTCTGCATCAGCACGCCCGCGGCGTAGAGCACGGCGGTGATCAGGCCCAACACGATGCCCAGCGTGTCGACCACACCGCCGCCGTCACCGCCAATAGCGATCACCAGGACGCCAGTGAAGGCGACCAGCATGCCGATCATGACCGGGCGGGGGAAGCCTTCGCGGAACACGAAGCCGGCGACCACCGCGACCAGGATCGGCGCCACGTTGACCAGCAGCGCGGCGGTGCCGGCGTCGAGGTGTCGTTCGGCCCAGTTGAGCACGACGGTGTAGCCGGCGAACCACACGACGCCGTAGCCGAGCACGAAGGCCAGCGCCCGTCCGCGGGGCAGCGGTCGGCGGTAGCGGAGAGCCACCACCGCCAGCGCGATCGTGCCGACCGTCAACCGCGCGAAGGCCAGGGAGCCGGGGGACAGGTCCTCGCCGACCGCGCGCACGACGACGAAGGCGGAGGCCCAGAGCAGCACGGTCGTCAGCACGGCGGCCAGGGCGCGGTACTTGGTTGGCATGTCTTCGACGATGACCGTTGGAAAACGTAAGCACAAGCAATAAAAACTGCCGCATTGTTCAGTCTGACTGTAGAGTCGATCGCGTGGACATTCACCGGCTTCGCGTGCTGCGCGCGGTCGTCGCGGACGGCTCCATCCGCGGCGCCGCGACCAGCCTCGGCTACACCCCGTCGGCGATCAGCCAGCACATCACCGCGCTGCAACGGGAAACCGGCCTCACGCTGGTGCAGCGCACCGGCCGCAGCATCGAGCCCACCGCCGCCGGCCGCACCGTGGCAGCGCAGGCCGCCCGCGTCTTCGAACGCCTCGCCGAGCTGGAGTCCGTCGTCTCCGACCTACGCGCCGGCCGCGTCGGCGCGCTGTCCGTGAGCTACTTCGCCTCCGCCGGGGCCGTCTGGATCCCACCCATGGTCGCCGCCCTGGCCCGGGAGTTCCCCGGCCTCCGCCTCGACCTGCGGCTGATCGAACTCGTCGGCACCGACGCCGGTCCGCCCGACGTCGAGATCTTCGTCGACGGCACCGAACCCGCCGACCTGCGCGGCTATCGGGTGCGCCCGTTGCTCACCGAGCCCTACTTCGCCGTGGTACCGCGGGGTTCCGCTTTGGCGGACCGGTTGTCGGTCGACCTGGCCGACCTGCGCGACGAGGTGTGGGTCGACAACGACGTCGCCCGCGGCGCCTGTCGCCAGGCCGTGCTCGACGCCTGCTCGACCGTCGGCTTCAGCCCCGCCTTCCACATCGAGACCCAGGACTACCCCACCGCGATCAAGTTCGTCGCCGAGGGCATGGGCATCACCGTCATCCCCCACCTCGGCCTCGGCGCCCTGCCGCCGTCCACCATCGCCGTGCCCATCGTGAACCCCACCCCGCAGCGCAGCATCTCCGTCCGAGTCCGCGACGCCGTCGCCGACCACCCCGCCGTGATCAGGCTGCTCACCCTGCTCGACACCCGAATCGCCCTGACCCACCAACGGTGAGCGGCCCCGCCGACCCCGACCGGCCCCGCCAACGGCGACCGGTCCCACCGACGGCGACCGGTCCCCACCGACCCTGACCGGTCCCACCAACGGTGACCGGCCCCGGCAACGGCCCGTCGCCCCCATGACCCCAACGGCCCGCACCCCAACGGCCCGCCGCTCCCTGGGGTGGCCGCCCCGGGTCCATTCTACCGAGCTGGGGTCACGGCCAGGGGCGGCGAAGATCCAGATGTGGACAAGTCGGGGGCTGTGGACAACTAGCGCGGTCGGGGGCGCACGTTGATCTCGTTGACGTTCGCGTCGGCGGGCGCGAGCAGGGCGAAGGCGACGGCCTGGGCCACCGTCTCCGGCGTCAAGTACTCGTTCGGGGAGTAGCCGCCGCCCTCGCTCTCGCGGATGGCGCGCTGCATGTCGGTGGCGGTGCGGCCGGGGTAGACGGTGGTGACGCGCAGGGCCGGCTCCTCGGCGCGAAGGACGTCGGCGTAGGCGCGTAGCGCGAACTTGCTGGCGGCGTATGCGCCCCAGTTGGGGTTGGCGTTCAAGCCGGCGCCGGAGTTGATCAGGACGACCTGGCCGGCGGCGGTGCGCAGGGCGGGCAGCAGGAGGCGCGTCAGCTCGGCGACGGCGATGACGTTGACCTCCATGGTGGTCCGCCAGACGTCGACGGAGGTCTCGGCAAGCGGGCTGAGGGTGGCGACGCCGGCGCTGTGCACCAGGACGTCGAGCCGGTCGATGGCGGAGGTGGCCTCGACCAGCGCGGCGGCGTCGGACAGCTCGACGGTCCACGGGCTGGCCGACGGGAACTGGGCTGCGAGCGTCTTGAGGGCCTCGACGTCGCGGCCACCGAGCAGGAGGTCGTGGGTAGGGGCGAGGGCGGCGGCCACTGCGGCACCAATGCCGCGGGAGGCGCCGGTGATCAGGGCATTCGGTCGAGACGTCATGATCCCCAAGCTAACTCGTTCGAGCGAACGGCCGCGCTTCGGATGGACGTGCACAGGTGCGCATATGAGCATCGGAACATGACCACCGTGACCGACCATCGTCCCGCTGAGCTGCACAGACACACCCACGGCCCGGGATGCGGGCACGACTCGGTGCTGCACGCGGACCACGTGGACTACCTGCACGACGGCCATGTGCACCGCGAGCACAACGCGGGCGACGGCGTGCACTACGACGAGTGCTCCACGTGCGCCTGCGCCAACTGCTCGGACTCGTGCGCGAACTGCACCTGCGCCGACTGCACCTGCGCGACGTGCAACCACGCTGCCTGCCAGTGCGGCAACTGCTCGGACTCGTGCGCCAACTGCGCCTGCGCCGACTGCACTTGTTCCACCTGCAACCACGCGGCCTAACCTGCGAAAACCCACCCGAAGCGGTGAAAACGACCGGGCCCGGCCGGTCGTTTCCCGGCGGCGGTGCGACGCTCGGGTGATCTACCGGCGGGAGGGATTCCGTCATGGACACTCGAACACTGGTCGCCGCGACGGTCATCCTGCTCGTCACGGCGCTCGCGGCGCCGGCCGGCGCCGACCCGGTCGCGCCGGCGCCCGCCGTCTCGGGCGGCTCCGACTACGACTTCTACTACCTCGACGGCTGCTACCGGCAGCCGTACCAGGTGACGGCGGCGTTCGACAGAGCGCCGACGATCATCGCCGTGCAGCTGGCCGGTATGAAGCGGGCCGGCCAGAACCGGCTGTCCATCGGCGTCTACCACCATCACGGCGCCGGCGACGGCACGGCGATGGACTCCACCGGCGGCCAGCTGCCGCCGCGTGGCCAGGAGAACCTCGCCGGTCTGCTGGCCGACATCAAACAGGCCGGTTTCGCCGAGGTCACCGTGGTGCTGCATCCCTCGGACGCCAACAACCCGCGGACCTGGTCGTCCTGGCAGGACGAGCTGTACCAGGAGAACTGGCAGCTGATCCAGTCGCTGCACCCGATCATCGCCGCCGCCGGG
>DATJJB010000596.1:0-2959 GCA_035492655.1 Kutzneria sp.
CTCGTCCGCGACGATCTCGGCGCTGAACGCCGGGCGCTGCGGCACCCACGCCACCTGCCGTCGCCAAGTCGACAAATCCACTGTAGACAGATCGACACCGCCGACCGTGACCCGGCCCCGCGTCGGCCGCACGAAGCCGAGCAGCACGGCCAGCGTGGTCGATTTCCCCGCGCCACTGGGCGAATCCAGCCGGGTGATGTGTCCTGATCGGACGGTGAACGAGGCCCCGTCGGGCGCGAGCCGGCCGCGCCGCTCCACCGAGAGCCGGTCCACGGTGATCTCGCCGTCGACGATCGTGCCGTCGTGCTGGTCAACGGCCTCGATCTCGGCGACGCGGCGCACCGCCTCCAGCCCGTCCTCGCTGGCGTGGAAGGCCGCGCCGGCGGCCCGTAGCGGCAGGTAGCACTCCGGGGCCAGCACCAACACGAGCAGCCCGGTGGCCAGCCCGAGCGTGCCGCCGACCAGCCGCAGGCCGATGTCCACGGCCACCAAGGCCACCGACAACGTGGCAATGGTCTCCAGCGCGAACGCCGACAGGAAGGCCACCCGCAGCGTGGTCCCGGTGGCCTTGCGGTGCTGCTCCCCCACCCGGCGCACGGCCTCGGCCTGCGCTTCGGCCCGGCCGAACGCGGTCAGCACGGGCAGCGCGCGCACCAGCTCCAGCAGGTGCCCGGACAGCCGCGCGGTGGCATCGGCCGACTTCGCCGTGCGCTGCTCGGTGTACCGGCCGATGAGGATGGCGAACACCGGGATCAGCGGCACCGTGATCATGATCAGCACCGCCGACTGCACGTCCGTGACCAGGATGGCCAGGCCGACCAGCAGCGGCACCACGGCCGCCGTCACCAGCGCCGGCAGGTAGCGGGTGAAGTACGCGTCCAGCGCGTCCAATCCCTTGGTGGCCACCACGGTCAGCTCGGCCGGCCCTCGGGCGGCGATCCACTCCGGGCCGTGGGCCATGGCCCGGTCCAGTGCTCGGGCCCGCAGCTCTTCCTTCGCCCCGGCGGCGGCCCGCGCCGACATCGTGTCCAGCGCCCAGACCAGCACCGACCGGGCGATGACCGCGCCGGCCAGCAGCGCGAACGGCTGCTCGCCGTGCCCGGTGACCACGGACGCGAGCACCGAGGACAGTGCCCACGCCTGTGCCACCACGGCCACGGCGTTCAGCACCGACAACAGCCCGCACACCACCAGCGCGCGACGGGTGGTCGGCGACAGTGCCGGCAGGTCGCCCAGCGGTCCGCGGCTCACGGGACGTGCACCGGCGGGATGTGCGCGGCACTGATCCGCTTGCGGAACACCCAGTACGTCCAGCCCTGGTAGACCAGAATGGCCGGCGTGCCGAAGGCGGCGACCCAGGTGATCACGCCCAGCGTGTACGGGCTGGACGCCGAGTTGGCCACCGTCAACGAGAAGCTCGGGTCCACGGTGGACGCGATGATGGTCGGGAAGTCCGACCCGAACAACGACACCACCGCGGCGGCGATCAGCACTCCCAGCAAGGCGAACGCCTGCCCCTCGCGCTTGGCCGCCAGCCGCACCAGCGCACCGGCCCCGGCCAGCAGCCCGATGGCCGCGATCACGATCGTCACCAGACCGCCCTGGCGCATCTGCACCAGCACCATCAGCACGGCCATCGGCAGCAGGCAGAACGGCCCGACGCGCAGCGCCAACGCGTGCGCCCGCTGCCGGATCTCGCCGTCGGTCTTGAGCGCCACGAACACCGCGCCGTGCAGCAGGCTGAAGCCGGCCAGCGCCAACGCCCCCAGCACCGCCGGCCAGGTGAACAACGCGCCAAGACCGCCGACCAGCACGCCGTCCTTGCCGATCGGCAGCCCGGTGGCGACGCCGGTGATGACCAGGCCCCAGCCCAGCGGCGGGATCCAGGAGCCCAGCAGGATCACCAGGTCCCAGCCGCGCCGCCAGCGGTCGCTGTCCACCTTGCCGCGGTACTCGAAGGCCACGCCGCGCCCGATCAGCGCCAGCAGGATGAGCAGCACCGGCAGGTACTCGGCCGAGAGCATGGTGGCGTACCAGGGCGGGAACGCGGCGAAGGTGGCGCCGATGGCCACGATCACCCACACCTCGTTGCCGTCCCAGACCGGGCCGATGGTGTTCACCAGCACCCGGCGCTCGGTGTTGTCCCGAGCCAGCAGGCGGGTCAGCATGCCGACGCCGAAGTCGAAGCCCTCCCGGAAGAAGTAGCCCGTCCAGAGCACGGCGATCACCCAGAACCACAGGGTAGGCAGGTCCACGGCAGGCTCCTCAGTACGCGAACGCGAGCACGTCGTCGGGCTTCTTGTCGTCAGGGGGCGGCATGACGCCCGCGACCCCCGCCTTGGCGTAGCGCACCAGCAGGAACCCCTCGACCACGGCCAGCACGCCGTACACCGCGGTGAGCGCGATCAGCGAGGTCAGCACCTGGCCGGTCGACACCCCTGGCGACACCGCCTGGGCGGTGTACATGAAGACACCGTCCACACCGGTCGGGTTGGGCACGACGACAAAGGGCTGCCGGCCCATCTCGGTGAAGATCCAGCCGAAGCTGTTGGCCAGGAACGGGGTCGCGATGGACAGCAACGCCAGCCGCGGGAACCACTTCGTGCGCGGGATCCGGCCGCGCCGGGTCAGCCACAGCGCCAGCAGCGCCGCGCCGGCCGCGATACCGCCGAAGCCGATCATGAAGCGGAAGCCCCAGTAGGTGACCGGCAGGTCGGGCACGTAGTCGATCGGCTGCCCCGACAGCGCGCCCAGGTTCGGGTCGACCGGGTAGTTGTGCCCGTACTTCTGCTGGTACAGCGGGATCAGGTCCTGCACACCCTTGACCTCGGTGGAGAAGTCGTTGTGGGCCAGGAAGGACAGCAGCGCCGGCACGGTGATGCTCTTGACGTTCTCGCAGTCCGGCCGGGACACGTCGCCGTAGGCGAAGATCGAGAAGCTGGCCGGCGCCTCGGTGTGG
>DATJJB010000597.1:0-2367 GCA_035492655.1 Kutzneria sp.
GCGGCCTTGATCGCCGCCGCGGCGGCGGTGCCCTTGCCACCCAGCTCGTCGTCCGAGACCGCCTCGGGATGCACGTCCCGATGCGTGCTGGACCACAGCACCGGCTCGTTGTCCAGCTCGTAGATCGGCACGCCGCCCTGCGCCGCCGAGCCGAACCGGCTCACCAGGTGCGACACCATCTCCCCGTCGAACGACGCGTCCTGCGGGATCGAGGTGTCGGTGGGCACGCCGGCGAGCTTCTGCCCGTTGAGCTGGCCGTTGCCGCAGTTGGCGTCCCACTGGTCGAAACCGTCCTGCTGCGGAAACCGGGTGGCCGGAAAGCCGCAGGCGAACGGGTGCGACGACGGCGAGTCCTTGGCCACCCAGCCGATCAGGGGCACGGTGACGACCGGCTTGATGCCGCGGTCGAGGTCGGACTTGACCACGCCTTCAACCGAGTGCTGGTCGTCGGCGACGATGTTCTCGAAGTACCAGTCGCTGCCGGTGTTGTAGGTGTGGTTCTTGAAGTTGTAACGGGTCGACGCGTTGCCGCCCCAACGGGCCACCGACTGGCCGATCTCGGCACTGAACGCCGGATCGCCGCCGTTGAGACCGTAGATGTCGGGGCTGATCGCGTGCCGGGCGGCGGACACGTCCACCGACAACGCGGGCCCGGTGGTCGCCGCGGCGCTCGTTGCCGCCGGATCCGTGACCATCATCGCCAGCAGTGACGCCGCCAGGCCGACAGCCGTCACCGGTTGCCGCCGCCATCGCCGAGTACCCACCACGGACGCCTCCACCCGGTGCAGTGCGCGGACGTTCTTGACCTGGCGACAGGATGCTCGGGCCCATCCGACGCCCGTCAAGCCACCAGCGACAACCCGTGCGATGTCGGCATGGCCGGCGCTGAAACTTTCACGATTGAGGCCGGCCGCCGCCATCGACCGCTTGACGCTGTCGTGGCGGTGCGACTCGGCCGAGGCCGACCGCGAACTCGGCCCGACGACACGGGGAAAGTGCGCCTATCTCAGGTTTTGCCCGGTGTCGTGCCGAGTCGGCCGGTTGACGAACCGGTGCCGGTTGGGCACGCTCACGTGTGGAAGCGCTTCCAGACCTGCACGCCACCACAAGGGAGTGTTGATGTTGTCAAGGCTGTGGAGGACGACGGTCGTGCTCGGGGCGGCGGCCCTGCTCGCCGGTGCGACCACCGTGACGACCACGTCAGCGGCCAGTGCCGACACCCAGATCTGCGACAAGTACGGATCGGTTCGGGTGTCGGGCGGCCGCTACGTCGTGCAGAACAACGAGTGGGGCGACACCACCACGCAGTGCCTCTCCGTCCGCGACAACGGCTTCACGGTCACCACGGCCAACCACAACAAGCCGACCAACGGCGCACCCGCCTCCTACCCGTCGATCTACGCCGGCTGCCACTACGGCAACTGCACGAGCGGCAGCGGGCTGCCCAAGCAGGTGTCCAGCTTCCACTCGGTCCAGTCCTCGGTCAACTACACCGTCGCGAGTGGACAGTGGGACGCGTCGTACGACATCTGGTACGACCCGAACCCGAACCCGTCGGGGCAGAACACCGGGGCCGAACTGATGATCTGGGGCAACCACCAGGGCGCTCCGCAGCCGGTCGGCTCCAAGATCGCCACCGCGTGGATCGGCGGCGCGAGCTGGGACGTCTGGTTCGGCAACACCGGCTGGAACGTCATCAGCTACGTCCGCACCTCGCCGACGAACTCGCTCAACGTCGACATCGGCGCGTTCACATCGGACTCGGTGGGGCGCGGCAAGATCAGCAGGTCCTGGTACCTCACCAGCATCCAGTTCGGCTTCGAGCCCTGGCAGGGCGGCACCGGACTCGGTGTGCAGTCCTTCAGCACCTCGGTGAGCTGACCCCGCCGCCACCGGCCGACGCCATCCCGTCACCACCGAGGAGACAGACAATGCGACCAGTGCTCAGATTGCTCACCACCGTGGTGGTGGCGCTGGCTACCAGCGCGTTGCTCGGTGTCGGTCCCGCCGCCGCCGAATCCAACGGCGGGGTCCGGATCATGCCGCTGGGCGACTCCATCACCGACGGCGTCCAGACTCCCGGCGGCTACCGGATCGGACTCTGGCAGCGGTTCGTGGCCGGCGGCTACCGGGAGGACTTCGTCGGGTCGCTGTCCAACGGCCCGGCCGCCCTCGGCGACCACGACCACGAGGGCCATTCGGGGTGGCGCATCGACCAGATCGACGCGAACATCGTCAGCTGGCTGCGCAACACCACGCCGCACACGGTGTTGCTGCACATCGGCACCAACGACATCCTGCAGAACGTCGACGTGGCCAACGCCCCCAACCGGTTGTCCGGGCTCATCGACCACATCACCGCGACGG
>DATJJB010000598.1:0-5066 GCA_035492655.1 Kutzneria sp.
CCGCCGTGAACGACCAGCAGGGGCGTGCCGGCGGCGGACGCGGTCCGCGCGACGAAGAGGGTGACGTCGGGGTCGACCGGCACATGGCTCTCGGTGAACACGGTCATCTCCGGCGGTCGGCGCGGGGGTCGCCGGCGCGCAGGAGGACGTCGCCGAGGACGAAGTTGGCCAGGAGGGCGGAACGGATCTTCTCCAGAGCGAGGCGGATGTGTTCGAGCTGCTCGCGAGGCTTGCGGACGGCGAGGTAGCGCTCGATCACCGCCGGCGTGTCCTGGTCCCACGGCCGGTCCAGGGGCAGGGCGCTCGCCGTCAGTTCAGCCGCGAGCTGATGGCGCAGGTTCCAGCGCTGGGTGATGGACCGCTCCGGGCCCGGTGTCACCACGCCGCCGTCGATGAACAGACCGCTGGACCGCAGCGGCAGCTGCCGCTGCTCGATCACGTTGGTCAACGCCTGGAGGACGTTGGCCTTCTGGTCGGTCAGGAGCAGCAGCTCGCGGTACGAGTCGCCGCCGAGCAGGTGGAACTCGAACTGGAAGTCACGCAGCCGGCCGGCGACACCGACGAGGTTGCGCGACTGCTCCTGGAGCATCGCCAGCAGGCCCGTCCGGAAGTTGTGGTTCTCATCCCGCCGTACGAGATAGCTCTCCAGCGCGAGCACGATGCGCTCACCCTGGATCAACGCCTCGTTGCACTGCACGTAGAGCAGGAAGAGCTCGGCGCCGAGTTCGGCGGCCTCGTCACGCTCCCGACGCTTGGCCAGGGCCGGCAACGCCTTGGCGATCAGGTCGACCAGCGGTTGCAGGAATTCCAGCACCGATCAACGGTAGTCACTCACCGGTGTCGACGGGAAGCAGTCCGCGCGCGGCGAAAACCTCCTTGGCGACGGCGGTGGCGTTCAAAGCACGGGGAAAGCCGCAGTAGCCGGCGGCCTGGAGCATGGCCTCGACGATCTCGGTCGGGGTGAGGCCGACGTTGAGCGAGGTGTTGACGTGCACCCGGAGCTGAGCCTCGCAGCCGCCCATCGCGGTGAGCATGCCGATGGTGACGAGCTGCCGGTCCCGCGGCACGAGCTGCGGCCGACGGTAGATCTCGCCGAAGCCCCAGGCGACGACCTGGTGCCCCAGCTCGGGCGAGACGTCGGCGAGCGAATCGACGACGGCCGGTCCCAGTCCCCCGCTGACCTCGTTGAGCAGCGCCATCCCCCGGTCGAACCGGGCCTGTCGATCTTCGTGCTCGGTCATAGGCCCACCATACGACGTCACCCATTAGGATCATCAGGTGATGGCGTTCGACGGTCACGTCTGGATCCACGACGGCCAGCTCTACCTCAGCGGAAACCCCCACGGCAGCCCGGACTGGGACCGCTGCTTCACCGCGAACCCGGTCGGCATCGTCGGGGTGTACGGCGGCGAGGCGATCCTGCTCACCGGCCTGCACACCGGCCACGTCGGCGTCCGCGTGGACGTGGCGGCGGCCGATCCCGGGGCACAGCTGGAGCGCTACGAGGACGTGGTGGAGATCGACTTCGTCCCGACCGAGGACGAACTGCACCTGGTGGAGTGGGCTGGCGAGGACAGCCACCCGCTCGGCCCACTGCCCAAGGGGCCGGGCAACCATCGATTGCGTTACCACGCAAGGGGAATGGACGCCGGGCACGACCTGGACACGGCCGACGAGCACGAGGACGAGATCGTCGACGAATACCTGGTGCAGGTATGGCCGGCCCGTCCGTCCATGCCGGCCACGCTCAAGCTGACCAGCGCCTACGCCCGAGCCTGCCAGAACGCCTAACCCTTGCGCCCCACGGTGAGCAGGTGCGAGGAGACGCCGAGCACGCTCGGCTCGGTCTCGATCAGCCGCAACGCCCACAGCAGCTGTTCACGCTGCGCAGGGTCGGCCAGCCGGGCCTCGACCTCGTCGTCGGACAGCGCCCGCCCCGGACCTTCGATGGCAAACACCTGCGGCGCAACGAATCCAGCATCCAAGGCCTCCTGGACGGACTCCTCGGGGCGATGGAAGTAGGTGTGGGTGAACCAGTTGTAGTCGCGACCCTCGGGCGGACGGTGGTGGCCATCGCCCACAGTGGACTCGACCATGTCACGGAATTCGCTGTGCTGGAACAGGTTCCGGTAGAGACCGTCATGGAAGGACGAGAACCGGGAGATGGTGGCGGCGGCGATGTGCCCGCCGGGCTTCAGAACCCGATAGGCCTCGCGCCAGGCCGCGAGACGGTCCTCGACGGTCAGCAGGTGGTAGAGCGGGCCGCACATCAGCACGAAGTCGTACGACTCGTCGGCAGCATCGAGCTTGCGCGCGTCACCGAGAACCGCGGTCACACCAGGGATTTCCGCCGCCTTGGCCACATGCAGCGGCACGGCGTCGACGAGATCCACCCGGTGGCCCAGCTCAGCCAGCCAGCGCGCATGCACCCCGGCCCCACCGCCGACGTCCACAACGGACGCTGGCGCGGGCGGCAGATAGCGCCGCACGAGTTCCTTGGTGCGCACCAGTTCCAGCAGCCCGGCGCCCACGCCGAGCCGCCCTTCCTCTTCGTCCCGCTCGTAGTACGTCTGCATGCAGCTGACGGTAGCGAGCGGGACCTAGCGATTATCAGTCCGTGTAACGGATCTTGATGTCGCCGGCGCTCACGCTGCCCTCCACGTGCAGCACGGGCAGGGTGGGCAGCCCGGGCGAGTTGACCTTGTTGGTGAGCCGGCCGCTGCCGACCGACACCGACTCGACCACCACGGTCCAGCCGCGCGGCACCAGCACCTTGATGTTGCCCCAGCCGCACTCGGCGTGCAGCCACACGTCGCGGTGCCGGCAGACGGCGTCGCTGAAGTCGATCTTCACGTTGCCCATCGAGCAGCGCGCGTTGATCCGGCTCGGCACGATCCACTCGCCGACCTGGTTCACGTTGCCCATGCCGGCGTTGAGCTCGAGCGGCCGCTCGGTGTCGGCGGCGGCCGGCGAGGTCAGGGCCACCACGCCGTTCTGCACGGCGGCCGGCAGGTCGGCCAGCACGGCGGTCAGCTCGTCGCGGACCTTGGCCGACGCGGCGATCGCGCTGCGCTCGCCGTACTCGTCGAGCGTGATCATCCCCTGCTCCAGCGCGTCCTGCAGCAGCACGCCGGCCCGCTCCCGCTCGACGTTGGACACTCTCAGGTTGCCCGGGTCGATGTCAGTCATGGCTCAACGCTAGTACGAATCCGCTGGCCATCTCCCAGAAATCAGGATCGGCTCGGCGCCAGATGGGCCGACGCCATGCCGCGCCCGCTGCCGATCCGCCGGGCTCGCAGCACGCCGACCAGCCGGCAGATCAGGTAGATGAGGAACGAGATGCCCGTGACGAACGCGCTCACCGGCTTGCCCGGCACCAGCGACAGCACGATGCCGCCGAGCACCGCCAGCTCCGCGAACACGATCGACAGCACGGTCGCCACCACCGGCGACGCCGTCACCCGGGACGCGGCGGCCGCCGGCGTGATCATCAATGACAGCACCAGCAGCGAGCCGACCGTCTGCACGCCCAGCGCCGTCGCCACGCCGACCAGTACGGCGAACACCGGAGACAGGATCCGCAGCGGCACGCCCCGAGCGGCCGCCACCTCGGCGTCCACGCTGGCGAACAACAGCGGCCGGTAGATCAGCGCCAGCACCACCAGCACCCCGACAGCCGCACTGACCAGCAGCACCAGGCTGCCCGGATCGACGCTGGCGATCTGGCCGATGAGCAGCCCGAACTTGTTGGCCGAGTTGCCCTCGTAGAAGGACAGCAGCAGCACTCCGACGCCCAGCCCGAAGGCCAGCACCGCACCGATGACGGAGTCGTGCTCGGACACCTTGCGGGTGAGCAGGCCCAGGATCACTGCCGCCACCACCGCGCCGATCAGCGAGCCGTAGCCGACGTTGATGCCGGCCAGCAGCGCCGCCGCGCCGCCGGTCAGCGCCAGCTCGCTGGTGCCGTGCACGGAGAACGCCATGTTGCGGGTGACGATCAGCGGCCCCAGCACCCCGGCCAGCACCCCGAGCACGGCCGCGGCCACGAGGGCGGTGCCGACGAAGGGCAGGAGGATGAGGGTGGTGGAGATGTAGTCGGACATTTAGGGCCGAACCTCCGGCGACGGCGTCGTGTCGGCGCAGTGGTGGGACTCCTGGTGCGCGCCGACCACCACGATCTGGCCGCGCACCCGCAGCACGTCGACCGGCGTCCGGTACAGCTCGGACAGGTTCTCCGAGGTCATCACCTCGTCCGGGGTGCCGATCCGGAACCGGCCGTTGACCAGGTACAGCACCCGGTCCACCAGCGGCAGCACGGGGTTGATCTCGTGCGTCACGAACAGCACGGCGGTGCCGGCGGCGCGGCGACGGGCGTCGATGAGGTCGCTGACCACGCGCTGGTGGGCGAGGTCCAACGACAGCAAGGGCTCGTCGCACAGCAGCAGCTGGGGATCGCCGACCAGGGCCTGCGCCACCCGGAGCCGCTGCTGCTCACCACCAGAAAGCAGCCCGACCGGGTGATCGGCGTAGTCGCTGGCGCCGACCTCGGCCAACGCGGCGGCCACGCGCAACCGCCGCTCGGCGCGGCCACGCAGGCCGAGGCCCCAACGGTGGCCGTCAAGGCCGAGACCGACGAGGTCACGGCCGCGCAGGGTCAGGTTGGGGTCGATGGAGCGCTGCTGCGGGATGTACCCGATCTTGGCATTCGCCTTGCCGGGCGGGCTGCCGGCGATGGACACCTCGCCGGCCGACAGCGGCTGCTGGCCGAGCAGCACCCGCAGCATGCTGGTCTTGCCGGAGCCGTTGGGGCCGAGCACGGCCAGGAACTCGCCCGGCCTGATGTCCAGGTCGAGGCCGTCCCACAGGACGCGGCTGCCGTAGGCGAGCCGGGCCCCACGCATGCGCAGCGCCGCCGCCGGTGCGGTGACCGGGGCGGCGTCGACGAGCGCGTCAGTCGTCACTGCTTCACGAGCGCTTTCGATAGGGCGTCGACCTCCTTGCCGATCCAACCAACGTAGTCGGTCGTCCCGGCGGGCAGCGTCTCGGTCACGTCCACGACGGGGATG
>DATJJB010000599.1:0-41251 GCA_035492655.1 Kutzneria sp.
TCCGCTGGCCACGGCCAAGTGCAGCCGCCGCTTCCGGTTCTGGGTGATGGTCTTCAGCGCGCTGATCGCCCTGGTCACCCCGCCGACCGGGGCCACGTTCGACGGCCGCGCCTTCCTCATCCCCACCGCCGCGGTGGCCGCCCTCATCCTGGTCGGCCTGCTGCTGTTGCTGGTTCGGGGCAAGCTCCCCGAACGCGAACCCCGAGGTGAACCCCTAGTGACCCCCGCCACCGCCGGAAAGCTCGGATGAGCCCCACCACGAGCCTCCACGAGAGCCACCCCCTAGGCTCGATCGATGTGACCGCCACCCCGACCACCCCGGCTGTCGAGGTGTCGGGCCTGCTCAAGCGCTACGGCTCCACCGTCGCGGTGAACGGCCTGGACCTGCGGATGGACCGCGGCACCGTGCTCGCCCTGCTCGGCCCGAACGGCGCCGGCAAGACCACCACCGTCGAGCTGTGCGAGGGCTTCCTCCGCCCGGACGGCGGCACGGTCCGGGTGCTCGGCCTCGATCCCGTCCGTGACGGGGCCGAACTGCGGGCCCGTATCGGCGTGATGCCGCAGGGCGGCGGCGCCTATCCCGGCGTGCGCACCGAGGAGATGCTGCGGCTGGTGGCGGCCTGCGCGGCCACGCCGCTGGATCCCGCCTGGCTGCTGGACGTCCTCGGTCTGACGGCCGTGCGCCGTACCCCGTACAAGCGGCTGTCCGGCGGGCAGCAGCAGCGGCTGTCGCTGGCCTGCGCCCTGGTCGGCCGGCCCGAGCTGGTGTTCCTGGACGAGCCGACCGCCGGCCTCGACCCGCAGGCCCGCCGCCTGGTCTGGGACCTGGTGCAGGCGCTTCGCAGCGACGGAGTCGGCGTGCTGCTGACCACGCACCTGATGGACGAGGCGGAGACGCTGGCCGACCAGGTCGTGATCGTCGACCACGGCCAGGTGGTGGCCAGTGGCACCCCGCACGACCTGACCAGCAGCGGCCCGGCCGAGCAGCAGCTGCGTTTCCGGGCCCGTCCGGGCCTGGACACCCGGCTGCTGGTCGACGCGTTGCCGGAGAACCTCAAGGTGGACGAGGTCGGCCCCGGCTCGTACCTGGTGGCCGGCTGCATCGACCCGCAGGTCGTGTCCACGGTGACGGCCTGGTGTGCGCAGCAGGGCGTGCTGGCCGAGGAACTCCGGGTGGCGCGGCGCAGCCTGGAGGACGTGTTCCTGGAGCTGACCGGACGGGAGCTGCGCTCGTGACAGCATCAAGCCCCCGGGCGTTCTCCCCCGGTGCGTTCACCCCCGCGCCAGGCCGCGGCAAGCTCGGCAGGATGCTGCTGACGCAGGCCCGTACCGAGACGGCGTTGGCGTTGCGGCACGGCGAGCAGGTGCTGCTGACCCTGCTGATCCCGCTGGCGCTGCTGATCGGCCTGACCCTGCTGAAGATCGTGCCGCTGGCCGAGCCCCGGGTGAACGAGCTGACGCCGCGCATCCTCGCGCTGGCCGTGATGTCCTCGGCGTTCACCGGGCAGGCCATCGCGTTCGGCTTCGACCGTCGCTACGGCGTGCTCAAACGCCTTGCCGCCACGGCGATCCCGCGCTGGCTGATCGGCGCCGGCCGGGTGCTGGCGGCGTTGGCCGTGGTCGCCATCCAGGTGGTCGTGCTGGGCGTGGTGGCCGCGCTGCTGGGCTGGTCGCCGGCGGCCTCGGGCATCGGCTGGGCGGTCGTGCTGTTGCTGCTGGGCACGTTCGCGTTCGGCGCGCTCGGTGTGCTGCTGGGCGGCGCGCTGCGGGCCGAGATCGTGTTGGCGGTGGCCAACATCGTGTGGTTCGTGTTGCTGCTGGCCGGCGGCATCGCGCTGCCGCCGAGCCAGCTGGACGGGCTGGGCGTCGTCGCCGAGCTGCTGCCGTCCGGGGCGCTGGCCGAGGGGCTGCACACCGTGCTGACCCAGGGTGGCCCGCCGGGCTGGCAACCGGTGCTGGTATTGATCATCTGGGCGGCCGCCGCGGGCGGCATCGCCACCAGGACCACCCGGCTGACCTGACCCCCGAGAGGGCATCCCCCGAGTTGAGCACGACTACTGTGGACCAGAACCAAGAAGAAGAGCCGTCACTGGCGAGGGCCAGCGGCTCGATGGCCGTCGCCACCCTGGTCAGCCGCATCACGGGCTTCGTGTCGAAGCTGTTGCTCGGCGCCGTCATCGGCCTCTCGGCCGGCGCCATCAACGACTCGTACACGGTGGCCAACACCGTGCCGAACATCATCTACGAGCTGCTGCTCGGCGGCGTGCTGACCAGCGTGGTGGTGCCGCTGCTGGTGCGGGCCCGGCACGAGGACCCGGACGGCGGCCAGGAGTACACGCACCGGCTGCTCACCGTCAGCCTGACCATGCTGCTGGGCATGACCGTGCTGGCGGTCGCCGCCGCGCCGCTGCTGACCAAGCTGTTCGTGGACAGCAGCAGCGGCAACGGCAATCCGGCGCTGGTGACCGCGTTCGCCTACCTGCTGCTGCCGGAGATCCTGTTCTACGGCCTGTTCGCCATGCTGGGCGCGATCCTCAACACCCGCAACGTGTTCGCGGCCCCGGCGTGGGCGCCGGTGCTGAACAACGTGACGCTGCTGCTGACCATCGGCGCGTACTTCGTGCTGCCGGGCGACATCGCCACCAACCCGGTGCACATCACCGACCTCAAGCTGCTGGTGCTGGGCGCCGGCACCACGCTCGGCATCGTGATCCAGGCGGCCGTGCTGATCCCGCCGCTGCTGCGCAGCGGCTACCGGCCGCGGTGGGTGTGGGGCTGGGACAAGCGGCTGTCCGAGTTCGGCGGCCTGGCGCTGTGGGTCATCGGTTACGTGGTGGTCAGCCAGATCGGCTACATCACCATCACCCGGGTCGCCACCAACGCCGCGCCCGGCAGCATCACCATCTACACGTACTCGTGGCTGCTGGTGCAGATGCCGTACGGCGTGCTCGGCGTGTCGCTGCTGACCGCGATCATGCCGCGGATGAGCAAGGCCGCCGCCACCAAGAACATCCCGGCGCTGCTGGACGACCTGTCGCTGGGCAGCCGGATGTCGGCGGTGATGCTCGCGCCGATCAGTGCCCTGATGACCGTGCTCGGGCCGGCGCTGGCCGTGGCCATCACCGTGTTCGGCAAGGGCGGCTCGGACGCCCCGCGCCTCGGCCTGGCCATCACCGCGTCGGCCTTCGGGCTGCTGCCGTACGCGCTGACCATGTTGCAGATGCGCGTGTTCTACGCGATGAAGGACTCACGCACGCCGACCCTGATCAACGCGGTGATGATCGCGTTGAAGGTCCCGGTGGTACTGCTGGCCGCGCAGCTGCTGCCGCCCGACGCGGTGGTGTTCGGCCTGACCTTCTCCGACGCCATCTGCTTCACGCTCGGCGTGCTGGTCGGGGAACTGTGGCTGCGCAAGCGGTTCGGGCGGCTCGGCAGCCGGCGCGTGGTCCGCACGTACGTCAAGGTCGCGGTGGCCGCCGTCTGGGGCGCGGCCGTGGCCCTGGTGGTCGAACTCGGCGTGCGCACCTACATCCCCGGCGGCATCCACGGCGCCCTCGGCGCGTTCACTTCCCTTGTCGTGGGCGGGATTCTGGGCCTGCTCGCGGCGTTCGGCATGATGGCCCTGCTCCGCGTGCACGAGTTGAAGCCCGCGCTGGACAAGATCTCTTCGCTGGTCAAGCGCTGATGCAGGGAAGGACGCCTTACCTGCATTGGATGCAGGTAAGGCGTCCTTCCCTGCGTTGGGGTCAGAACGCGCCGGTGCCGTTGGGGGTGCCGAGGCCGGTGGGGCCGTCGTAGCCGGCCTTGGCGGTGCACAGGTAGCTGCCGCCACAACTGCCGTTGGAGCCGCTGGTCACGTCGAACAGCGACCCGGTGTGCGAGTAGGCCAGCGACGCCGGGTTGCTGCCGGCCGCCGGACGGCCCGCGAGGGCGTAGACGCCGGCCACGAGCGGCGCGGCCACGCTGGTGCCGCCGAACACGAGCCAGCCGCCGACGTTGTACGTGTCGTAGACGGCCACGCCGGTCGCCGGGTCGGCCACCGCGGACACGTCGGCGACGGTGCGCCGGGTGCAGCCGGTGTCGTGCTGCCAGGTCGGCTTGGTCTCGTACCGGGAGCAGCCGGAACCCGCGCCGTTCCAGGCGGTTTCGGTCCAGCCGCGACTGGTGGAGCTGGTCGTGAGATGCGTGCCGCCGACAGCCGTCACATAGCGGGAAGCGGCCGGGTACTCCACGCCGTAACCGGAGTCACCGGAGCTGACGGTGATCGCCACGCCCGGGTGGTTGTAGAAGGTGTCGGCCGAGGTCTCGGTGGAGAACTCCGCGGCGCCGTAGCTGTTGGAGACGGCGACCGCGCCCAGGCGCACGGCGGTGTTCACCGCGGCCCCGAGGTTGTTGATGGACGCGGAAGTGGCCTCCACCAACAGGATGTGGCAGCTGGGGCAGACCGCCGACACCATGTCGAGGTCCAGCGAGATCTCCTCGGCCCAGCCGGTGTCGCCGGCCGGCAGCGGGCTCGCCGCGCCGTTCTGGTTGACCTTCTTGAAGCAGCCGTTGGCCGTCGTGCAGGCCGGCAGGCCGAAGGTGGACCGGTAGACCGCCAGGTCGGACTCGGCCTTCGGGTCGTCCTGGGCGTCGACGATCGCGACCGTGAGGCCGGCGCCACCCGCGGGCAGCTTGTACGCGGCCTTCAGGTTGGCGGGCGACAGCCCGGACGGGGCCGCCGGGGAGAACGAGCGCGCCCCGGCGTCGGTGCGTACCAACGCCTTGCACGCCGCGAAGCCCGGCGCGGGCCTCTCGGCACACGACCGGGCAGTGGTGATGGTCTGGGCTGATGAGGTCTGGGCCTGGGCCGGGCCGCTGAGCGCCGACACGCCGGCCCACAGCGCGACGACGGCAAGGATGGTCAGGACTTTCTTGGTCACCGATACCTCCACACGGAGCGGGACGAAGCTCCCCGACGGTAGGCACCCGGTCACCATGCGCCAATACGCTCAACGCAGGAACCCTTGGCGAAACACGACAAAACGCCGGGCGGGGTGACCCCGCCCGGCGCTTCTTGTCAGAAGGCCCCTGTGCCGTTCGGCGTACCGAGGCCGGTCGGCCCGTCGTAGCCGGCCTTCGCGGTGCACAGGTACGTGCCGCCGCAGCTGCCGTTGGAGCCGCTGGTCACGTCGAACAGCGACCCGGTGTTCGAGTAGGCCAGCGCGGCCGGCACGCCGCTGACGTTGCCGGACAACGCGTACACCGAGGCGACGATCGGCGAGGCGACACTGGTGCCGCCGAAGACCAGCCAGCCCGACTCGCCGTAGCTGTCGTAGACCGCGACACCGGTGGCCGGGTCGGCCACCGCGGACACGTCCGCGACCGTGCGGCGCGAGCAGCTGGTGTCGTGCTGCCAGGTCGGCTTGGACTCATAGGCCGAGCAGCCCGAACCCGCGCCGTTCCAGGCGGTTTCGGTCCAGCCGCGGCTGGTGGAGCTGGTCGTGAGATGCGTGCCGCCGACAGCCGTCACATAGCGGGAGGCAGCCGGGTACTCCACGCCGTAGCCGGAGTCGCCGGAGCTGACGGTGATCGCCACGCCCGGGTGGTTGTAGTAGGTGTCATAGCTGGTCTCGGCCGAGGACTCGCCGCCGCCGTAGCTGTTGGACACCGCCGTCGCGCCCAGTCGGACCGCCGTGTTCACGGCCGTGCCGAGGTTGGCGTACGAGGCGGAAGTGGCCTCCACCAACAGGATGTGGCAGCTGGGGCAGACCGCCGACACCATGTCGAGGTCCAGCGAGATCTCCTCGCTCCAGCCGGTGTCGCCGGACGGGTAGCTGGTGCCACCGGTCTGGTTGACCTTCTTGAAGCAGCCGTTGGCCGTGGTGCAGGCCGGCAGGCCGAAGTTCGACCGGTAGGTGGCCAGGTCCGTCTCGGCGTTCGGGTCGTCGTAGGCGTCGACGATCGCGACCGTCTTGCCCGAACCGCCGGCGCCCAGCTTGTAGGCCGACTGGAGGTTGGCCGGGGTGAGACCGGACACGGCCGGCCCGAACGACTTCGCGCCGGCGTCGGTGCGGCGCAGGGCCGTACAGGCCGCGTAGCCGGGGGCCGGCTTCGCGGCACAGGAGTGCACCGTGGTGACGGTGGGTGCGGCCGTCGCGGCGCCGGCGGTGGCCAGCGCCGTGGCCGCCATCGCGGCGGCAGCCAGCAGGGACAGGAGTTTCACAGGACCTCCACGCAGGGTGTGGGGGTGACGAGCGCCCGGCGGGGCGCTACCTGAACGTAACCACGCGGTTCCGGACAGCCAATGCGGGAAAACCCTCTCCTCCGATCACCCCACCCCTGCTTTCGGACAAACGGGCCGGTGCCGGGCGGCGATCGCGCCGGTCCTACCATCGAGTCGTGTCAACCCCCTCGCTGCTGTCCCGTGTGCCCGCCCCCAGTCGCGCCGTGCAGCGCCTCATCGCCGGGGCCGCGGTCGTCGGACAGGCCGGCATCGCCGTCACCGGCGCCGTGGTGCGGGTCACCGAGTCCGGGCTCGGCTGCACCACCTGGCCGCAGTGCCAGCCGGGCAGCCTGGTGCCGGTCGCCGATCCGGTCGGCGGGCAGGTGCACCAGTGGATCGAGTTCGGCAACCGGCTGCTCGGCGGTGGGCTCGGCGTGGTGTCCGCGCTGTGCGTGCTGATGGCCCTGTTCGCGAAGCCGAGGCGTCGTCGGGTCATCGTGCTGGCGCTGATGATGCCGCTGGGTGTGGTGGCGCAGGCCGTGATCGGCGGCATGACCGTCCTCACCGGACTCCAGTGGTGGAGCGTCGCCCCGCACTTCCTGGCCTCCATGCCGCTGATCTGGTTGGCCGTGCTGCTCTTCCGTGCCGTCGACGAGGGCGATGAGCAGCCCCGGGCGCTGCTCCCCCGGCCGCTGCTGACCCTCCAGCTGGCTCAGGCCATCGCCGTCGGCGTGATCCTCATCGCCGGCACCCTGGTCACCGCCGCCGGTCCGCACGCAGGCGACATCAAGACGCCGCGACTCGACATCCCCGTGTCCACCCTGGCCCAGATCCACGCCGACCTGGTGTTCCTGCTCATCGGCTCGCTGTTCGCGCTGGGCTTCGGCATGCGGATCAAGGACGCCACCGCGGTGCAGCGGCGTCGCTACTGGACCCTGGTCGGCGTGGTGCTGGCCCAGGGTCTGGTCGGCCTGGTCCAGTACTGGACCGGCGTGCCGGACATCCTGGTCCTGGTCCACGTGCTCGGCGCGACCCTGGTGCTGATCGCCGGCGCTTCGCTGTGGACCGCCAGCCGCGACCGTGGCCCGGCCCCGGTGTTCGTGGCCGCCGAGCCGGTCGCGGCGGAGGAGCCGGAGCTGGCCGCCCGCTAGTCCCTGGCCTGCTTGAAGAACGTCAGCATCTCCTCCAGCGTCAGGTCCTTGGCCGAGTCGGTCTCGGCCGCGACCTCGGCGCTGCGGGCGAACATGGTGGCCTCGTAGGCGGCCAGCGCCGCCTCGACGTCGTCCGGGTTCGCCGCGAGGGCCAGGCCCAGCTCGGCCCCGTCCAGCATCGCCAGGTTCGCGCCCTCGCCGTTCGGCGGCGTGAGGTGCGCGGCGTCGCCGACCAGCGTCACGCCGGGCACCCGGTCCCAGCTGTGTCCCGTCGGCAGCTTGTAGTGCGGACGGAAGACCAGCGGCGTGTCGCCGTCGGTGATCAGCGACCTGAGTGCCGGGGCCCAGCCGTCGAACTCGGCGGCGATCCGCTCGGTCGCGGCGGCGTTGTCGGTGAAGTCGATGGCGCCGAACCATTCCAGGCTCCGATTGAGCACCACGTAGGTGTGCAGGGTGTCGCCGCTCTCATGGTGGGCGTGGATCTCCGTGCCTCGCTGCGGCACCATCATCGAGCCGCCGCCGACCATCTCCGCCGCGGCCGGGTGCTCGGTGTCGGCGTGGTACAGGTACGTCTCGACGAACGCCGAACCCGCGTACTCCGGCGTGGCCTCCGACAGCAGCGGCCGCACCTTCGACCAGGCCCCGTCCGCGCCGACCAGCACGTCCACGGCGACCGTGCTGCCGTCGTCGAACGTCACCTTGTCGGCATCGGCCCGCTCGACCTTGCGGCCCCACTGCACGGTGCCGTCGGGCAGGGAGTCGAGCAGGATCTGCCGCAGGTCGGCGCGCTGGATCTCGGGACGGCCGCCGGTGCCGTCGTCGTCCTGCTCGAACAGGACGGTGCCGTCCGGGTCGATGATCCGCATCGCCTGGCGGCCGTCGAGGATGCGGCTGCGGAACTCCGCCATCAGGTCGGCCGCCTCGACGGCGACCTGCCCGTTGTAGTCGTGGATGTCGAGCATGCCGCCCTGGGCCCGGGCGGTCGGCGACGCCTCGGCCTCGTAGACGGTGGACGGGATGCCGTTGACGTGCAGGACGCGGGCCAGGGTGAGGCCGCCGAGTCCGGCGCCGATGATCGTGACGTGCATGGGATGTCTCCGTTTTCGGGCACGGTTGATCGCGCGCCGCCCCTCGGGCCGGCGCGACTGCTTGCTGGGACTCAGAAGTGCCGGTCGAGGTCGTCGAACATGGCCGCGACCACCGGCGTCAGCTCGTCGGCCACCACGTCGTTCGGTGTGCCGGCGAGCACGGCTTCGCCGATGCGGTCGGTGATCAGCTGGAGCGCCTTCATGATCGCCGCCGCGTGCACCCGCGCGACCGCGGGATGCACGCCCGGCGTGCTCTCGACGATCGCCTCGGCCACGACGTCGGCGTGGTTGTCGCGCATCTCCAGGACGTAGCGGCGGATCGTGGGGCTGCTGGCGCAGATCGCCGGCAGCTCACCACGCGTCTGCTCCGGATCGACCCGTCGATGTCGGTCCAGGTCCGCCTCGGCGATCACGCGCAGCGCGCTGGCCGGGCTGGTGCCGGCCGGCCGCTCGCGGACCATCGGCGGGACCTGCTCGCTGAACTCCTCGGCCCGGTCGAGCACGAGGTCCTGCTTGGCCGGGAAGTAGTTGTAGACCGTCTGGTCCGACACCTCCGCCGCCCGCGCGACATCGACGATGGACACCTCGTCGTAGCCGCGTTCGCCGAACAGCTTCGCGGCGGTGTCGACGATGTGCTGACGCGTCAGCGCCTTCTTGCGCTCCCTGAGCCCGGCCATGCGGCCAGGCTAGCGCAGAATTTTTGGGAGCGCCAAAGTTTTGGTCGACTAAAAGTTTCAGTTGCGGGGCGGCACCGGGCGGCGCTCCCAGACGCCCGGCAGCTCGTCGGCCAGCCAGCCGTACATCTCGTCGATGTTGCGCAGCCGCTGGGCCCGCTGCGGGTCGCCGCTGAGCAGGCGCAGGCCGGCGGCGGTGAGCTCGCGGGTGCCGGCGAGGGCGCGCAACCGGCGGTCGATCATGTCGTTCCAGCCCTGCTCGTTGAGCTTGTACTCGGCCGCCTGCCGGCCGCGCCGGGTGGTCTTGGTGACGACGCCGAGTTGCATCAGCAGCCGGACGTTGGTGCTGATGGAGCCACTGCTGGCCTCCAGCTCCTCGGACAGCTCGGCGGCGGTGCGCTCGACCGGGTCGCACACCAGCAGATAGGCCAGGATGCGGCCGCCGATCAGCGGAATGCCCTCCGGCACGAAGTGCGCCGCCATGCGCTCGATCCACGCCGACAGCTGGCTCTGCGTCGCCATGCCCCACCCCCACCGGTCGCCGCCGATCAACTTCAATCGGCACTGAAGCCCCAGTGTAGGAGGTGACAGCTAACTGCGGTCGGCGACACGCTCACGCGGCTTCATCGTCGCGGCCGCGTCGGCGTCCCGGGTGGTGACCGCGATGGCCGCGGCGAACAGCGCGAGCGTGGCGGCAGTGAAAAACGCGACCCGGTAGGCCAACAGGCCGGGGCCTTCCCCGCTCCAGCTGAGGGCCGCAACGACGCTGCTCAGCACGGCCACGCCACCGGCCGCCCCGAGCTGCCGCCCCACGTTGTACAGGGCGGAGGCCTGGCCCAGCTCCTCCGTCCGCACGGTGGCGAACGCGGCGGTCTGCGTCGGCAGGAACACGAAGCCCACGCTCACGCCGGCGAGGAACATCAGCGCGATGATCGCCCACCGTGGCGTGTCGATGCCGGTCAACGCCATGCCGGCGACAACCACGGCCAGCCCGACCAGGCCCGGCAGCTGGAGCCGGCGCGGGCCGATGCGGGGATAGATCCGGGCCACCAGCTGCACGCAGAGCACCACGCCCAGCGCCTCGGGAAACGTGGTCAGGCCCGATTCGAGCGGATCGAAGCCGCGGACCGTCTGCAGGAACTGGGGCATGAGGTACAGGACGCCCAGGAACGCCGCTGCGTTCAGCACCGTCACCGCGCCGTGCGTGCGGAACGGTCGGTTACCCACCAGTCGCAGGTTCAGCAGCGGGCCGTCGGTGCGCAGTTCGACCCGTACCAACGTGATCAGCATGGCCAGGCCGAGCAGGCCGCCGACGATCACTTCCGGCCGCGTCCAGCCTCGGTCCGGGCCTTCGCTCAGCGCGTACATCGCCGCGGCGAAACCGAACCCCGACAACAGGAATCCCCGTACGTCGAACCGACCGGCCGTGGTGTGCCCGGTCGCGGTCAGGAACAGCAGGCCGAACAGGAAGGCCGACACCCCGATCGGGATGTTCACCAGGAACACGTACCGCCAGGAAAGTCGCACCGTGAGCAGCCCGCCCAGCACCGGGCCCGAAGCCGGGGCGATGATCGTGACCAGGTTGGTCAGCCGGGTCACGCTCATCCGTTCGATCGGTGGGAACGCGTGCAGCATCATCGTCATGCCCACCGGCACCAGCAGTCCGCCGCCCGCGCCCTGCACCACCCGGAACAGCACCAGTTCCGGCAGGCTCTGGGCCAGCCCGCACAATCCCGACGCCGCCACGAACAGCGCCAGCGCCGCCAGGAACACCCTTTTCGCCCCGAACCGGTCGACGAGCCAGCCCGATGCCGGCATGAACACCGCCAGGCTGAGCAGGTAGCCAACGACCACCGCGTGCCCCTGTTCCGGCTGCACGTCGAAGCGGCGGGCGATCACCGGCAGGGTCACGTTGACCACCGTGCTGTCCAGGATCGACATGAACACCGCTGCGACGTACACCACGGGCACGACGATCTTCTGGTTCAGCTGCGGCAAAGGTCCCCCTCCGGTCATCCCTCCGCTGGCACCTTAGCCAGCAGGACAGCATCGACGGACCAGCCGAAGGAGTGGGTGCGGGGACGAGCGGGTGCGGTCGCCGCCCGTCCCGAGCGCTGACCGGTGTCAGCCCACCTTCACCGCGACGATCGAGATGATCGGGTACCAGGTGCCGCTCAGCTCGAAGCTCTTGCCCGGCTGCACCACCCAGGTGTTTCCCGCGGTCGTGGTGCAGGTGTTGTTCTCGTACACCGTCACCTTCTGGTTGGTGTGGTTGTCCAGTCCACGCGGCCCCGGGAACGGCGGTGCCGTGATGATGCACTGGCCCGTCGGCGGATTCTTCAGATCCGGGTACGTGCCCCCGAAGAAGTCCACCACCCCGGTCGCCGCGTCCGCGGTCGTCCCCGTGCCCAACAACAGCGGAACGGCAAGAAGCACTGCGAATTTGCGCATGCCGCCCGACGCTAGCCAGTCCCCGTATCGCCTCGTTATCGCTGGTGGCGTGGGGAGGTGACCGGCCGAAGGAGTGGGCAGGGTCCTAGGAGCCTGTCTCAGTAACAGACAGTGTCGTGATGGGTAGTCGAGACCGCGAGCTCGCGCCACGTGTTCAGCTCTTCGGTGATTTGCTGGAGCTTGGCCTCGACGGCTGCGACGCTGTCTGCGCCCAATTGCAGCCGAGCGGGCGGGCTGTCGGTCGTAGCGATCATCACGATCGCTGCCGCGCCCTTGACCGGGTCGTTCACCTGGGTGTGGTTGCGATGGGCTGCCTGGCTCCTGACGTGTCCGACGGTGGCGGCGTAGTCTTCGATGACCCGGCGGGTGGTGTGCAGGGAGATGCCGTCGAGGAAGTCCGTGCGGAAGCTGCCCGGCTCGATGATGACGACCTGGATGCCGAGCGGTGCTGCCTCGGCGCGCAGCGCCTCGGACAGTCCCTCGACGGCGAACTTGGTGGCTCCGTAGATTCCCCAGCCAGGCGCCTGGGCGAATCCGCCGACTGAGCTGATGTTGAGGATGCGGCCGGCCTTCTGGGCCCGCATGACCGGCAGCACGGAGCGGGTGACTGCGAGCAGCCCGAAGACGTTGGCCTGGAACACGGCTTGGACTTCCTCGGAGCTGGCTTCCTCGACGCCGCCGAGGAGCCCGCGTCCGGCGTTGTTGACCAGGATGTCGATGCGGCCGAACCGTTTTACCGCTGCTTGCACGGCGGCGGCCGGTTGGACTGGGTCGGTGACGTCGAGCGGGAGGGCGAGGAGGCGATCGTCGTAACCTCGCAGGGCCTGGGCCACCCGCTGCGGCTGCCGGGCGGTTGCCACGACCGCGTCGCCGCGGTCGAGGGCCTGCCTGGCGATCTCCCGGCCGAGGCCGCGGGACGCACCGGTAATGAGCCACACGTTCATGATGGTTCCATTTCTCCTCATTCGACCGGCCGCTGCCGACTGGCCACTGCAAGCTCTGCCGTCTTCTGGCTGCCTTCCAGCATGCCGCCTCGCCGTCGTACTTTCGATGCTTGATAGTGCTGAAAAAATGCGCGAGAGTACGAAGGTGATCTCTGATCCTCTGTCTGACGCGCTCGCCCTCGTCCGCGCCCGCTGCCGGATCGCGGGCGGCTTCCGCGCCGGCGGGCAGTGGTCGGTACGATTCCGGCCGGAAGTCGCGCTCAAGATCGATGCCGTGGTGGAAGGGCGCTGCTGGCTCCTCGCCGACGGCCGGCAGCCGGAACTGCTCGAGGCAGGAGACGCGGTCGTACTTGGCCGGGCCGGTGCCTTCGTATTGTGCAGCGACCTCGCCATCCCGCCTGCCGAAGCACACGGAGCCCTCGTGTCGTCCGGCGGAGCGCTGAAGCAGGTTGGCTCCGGCGGTGAGGTCGTCGTCATCGGCGGCCACGTCGAGGCGGACAGCGGCGGCGAGGAACTGCTGCTGTCCGTACTGCCCCGCGTCACTCGCATCATGGGCCGCGCCCCGGAGGCAGCCGAACTGCAGGGCCTGCTAAACCGACTGCTCGAGGAGAGCACCGCGGGCCGGCCAGGGGCCGCGTTCGCCGCCGCGCAGTACGCGCAACTGCTGCTTGTCCAGGTGTTGCGGCTGGCCCTGGAACAGCGGGCCGCGCCCCAACCCGGCTGGCTCAATCTGCTCGGCGACCCGTCGCTGCGCCCGGCGCTTACCCTCATGCACAGCAAACCCGGGCAGCCTTGGAGCCTGGAAGAACTCGCCCGCGCCGCCGCGATGTCCCGCTCCACCTTCGCGGCAAGGTTCCGCGCCGCCGCCGGGCAGCCCCCACTCACCTACCTAACCCGCTGGCGAATGCGCCTGGCCGAACGGGCGCTGCATGACGGGGACGCGACGATCGCCGCACTCGCCGCCCAACTCGGCTACGCCTCGGAAAGCTCGTTCAGCCACGCGTTCCAGCGCATCACAGGCACCACGCCCGGCCGCTACCGCCGCACCTCCGGCGCCGACCGTGACCGCCCGCACGTGGCGCCACACCCTGAAACCGGGAGCGCAGGGAAATGAACTGTGGCGGACGGACGTTTACGCAACCAGCCCGAAGCGCATAACGGACATCCCGCCTGTGGTTCGTGATCAATCGGATGGGATGACCATAGTTATGTGCGATGGGGGGCTTTTCGAGGTCGAACCGGTCGAGCCGAAGCGGCAGCAGACACGTCCAGCAGCGGTGGGTAAGCGGTTCCGCGCGTTCGACCCGCACCAGGTGTTGCTGCTGCCGCCGTCGCTGGACGACTGGTTGCCCGAGGACCACCTGGCTCGGTTCGTCGCGGACCTGGTCGACCAGACGCTCGACCTCACACCGATCCTGGACGGTTACACGGGAAAGCGCGGCTACCCGCCCTACGACCCACGGCTGATGGTGCGGCTGCTGGTCTACGGCTACACCACCGGGGTGCGCTCGTCGCGGGCGATCGAGCGCCGCTTGGCCGACGACGTCGCGTTCCGGTTCCTGGCGGCCGGCCAGGAACCGGACTTCCGCTCCATCTCCCGGTTCCGCCGCCGCCACCTTCACGCGCTGGCCGACCTGTTCACCCAGTCACTGCACCTCGCCCAGACACTCGGCATGGTCAAGATGGGCCGCGTCGCGCTGGACGGCGCCAAGCTCGAAGCCAACGCCTCCAAGCACAAGGCGATGAGCTACGGCCGCCTGATCAGCAAGGAAGAGCGGGTCGAGGCCGAGATCGCCGCTCTGGAAGCGAAGGCCCAGGCCCTGCTGGCCGACGCGGAGGCCGCCGACGAAGCCGAGGACCAGACCTTCGGCGTCAACGGCAAGGAGACGGACCTGCCCGCCGAACTGGACCGGCGTGAGAAGCGCCTGGCCAGGATGCAGGCCGCCCGCGCGCAGATCGAGGCCGAGGCCGCCGACAAAGCCCGCAAGCATGCCGAGGACAAAGAACGCCGCCGCCAGGAGCGCACCGGCACCAGCGACGAGCAGGCTGTCACCGACGCCGGCCAGAAGGCCGCCGCGAAGGCCCGCCCGAAGCCGAAGGCCCAGGCCAACTTCACCGACCCCGACTCGCGGATCATGAAGAACAGCGACGGCGCCTACATCCAGGCCTACAACGCTCAGGCCGTCGTCGACGAAGAACACCAGGTCATCACCGCCGCCGACGTGACGACCAGCCCCTCTGACGCGCTGAACTACACCAGCATGCTCGACCAGTCCGCAGCGAACACGGGCATCCACCCCAAGCAGGCCCTGGTCGACGCCGGCTACTGCTCCGAGACCAACCTTGAGGCCGCGAAAGACCGCCAACTCGCCTGCGGCACCGACACGTTCATGGCCACCGGCCGACTCGCCCACGACGAGCAGGTTCCGCCCGCACCACGCGGACGCATCCCCGCCGACGCCACCCTCAAGGAACGCATGGCCCGCAAGCTGCGGACCAAGCCCGGCAAGGCCGCCTACAGCCGCCGCAAGGCCATCGTCGAACCCGTCTTCGGACAGATTATGACCTGCCAGAACGGCCGCCAACTCCTCCTGCGCGGCGAAGACGGAGCCCGCGGCGAATGGAGACTGCTCGCCGCCTGCCACAACCTCCGCAAGATCTTCCGACACGCCGGGACCACCGGGCTCGCCACCCTGACCGGCTGACCAGCCAGACCCTCCGGCCCACACCACGGGCCCCACCGGCCGAACACCTGCCGCACAGGACCCAGCCACAGCCTCGCAGCCACCGACGGACCGGCCGCGACCGATCCCATCGATCACGGCCACCAAGCCGCTTGCCCGTTACTGAGACACGCTCCTAGCCGACCCAGCGGCGGATCTCCTGGGCTGCCCGGTCGGCGACAGGGTTGCCGGCGGGGCGGGTGACGAGGTCGCTCAGCGCGAACATGTCCAGCACACGGCCGAGGTGCCGCCAGTCCGGGCCGGCGGGGAGGTGTTCGGCGAAGGCGGCGGTGAAGCCGTCGACGAAGTCGGCCGGGTAGTCGGCCCCGAAGCGGAGCATGTTGGCCGCGTCGGCGTACGGGCAACCGGCGAAGCTGAACTCCCAGTCGAGCAGGGCGGCGACCCGCCAGCGGCCGTCGTCGCGGGTGACGAGGATGTTCTTGGGGTTCAGGTCGGCGTGCACCAGACGGGCGTCGTCGTCGATCGCGGCCAACGCCGGGGCATTGGCGGCACAGAGCTCGGTCCACGCCTTGCGGGTCACCGCGTCCAGCCGGGTGTCGGCCGCCATGCAGGTCTCGGCGAACCCGGGAAGTTGTTGCGACCACGGGCTTTGCGGTTGCACGGCCAGGGTGGCATCGGCGAAGAAGCCTGGCCGGTCGAACGTCACCGCGCCGACGGCCGCCGCGACCCGCCCGACCTCCGCGCCGAGCCCGTCGACATCGCCGCCGGCGTCGAGCACCTCGCTCAGCGGCGTGCCCTCGACGTACTCCAACACCATCGCCGTCGGCAGGATCTTCAGCACCGCGGGCACCGGGACACGCCTGGCGGCCGCGGCCATCACCGCCGCCTCGATCTCGTGATCGGGGCCGCCGACCCGGACCACCACCGGGCCGGTGGTCAGCGTGAGCAGCGTCGTCTGATGGGAGAATCCGCCGGCCAGGACGCGCTTGTCCACGACCTCGCCACCCAGCGCCGCGGCAACCGCGTCGAACACCATCGGGCCAGTGTGGCGTGCCCGCTCTCCCGCGTCGGCAGCGGGCACGCCCTGGTCAGCCCACCTTGATCGAGCGGATGTAGACGATCGGCCACCAGGTGCCGCTGACCGCGTAGTAGCCGCCGGGCGGCACGACGCGGGAGTTGTCGTCGGTGGTGCAGGTGGGGTTCAGGTAGACCGTCAGCTTGGTGTCGGTGTGGTTCTCGACGACCCGCGGTCCCGGGGTCGGGGTCGAGGTGTCGAAGCACTGACCGGTCGTCGGGTTCTTCAGGTCGGGGTGGCTGCCCCCGACGAAGTGCACCGTGCCGGTAGCCGCGTCCGCGGTCACCCCGGTGGCCAGCAACAGGGGAAACACCAGCAGCAGAAGGAGTTTGCGCATGCCGGCCGACGCTAGCCGGCCGGCGTATCGCCCCGTTATCGCTTGTGGCGCGCTTGTTGATCTCTGGGCAGTATGGGAGACATGCCCGCTGTGGAGAACGACTACGACGACTTCGCCGAGGCGTACGCGGCGGAGAACGAGGCCAGCCTCGTCAACGCCTACTACGCCCGGCCGGCGATCGTGGAACTGGCCGGCGAGGTGACCGGCCGTCGCATTCTCGACGCCGGCTGCGGCGCCGGGCCGATATCGGCGGCGTTGCGCGAGCGGGGCGCGATCGTCAGCGGCTTCGATCTCAGCGCCAAGATGGTCGAGCTGGCGCGGCGACGACTCGGCGCCGACACCGACCTGCGGGTCGTCGACATCGCCCAACCGCTGCCGTATCCCGATGCCGCGTTCGATGACGTCGTCGCCGCTCTCGTGCTGCACTACCTGGAGGACTGGTCCGGGCCCCTGGCCGAGCTGCGGCGGGTGCTGCGCCCCGGCGGCCGGCTGTTCGTCGTCGTCAACCACCCCATCATCCTCAAGATGGAGCGGCGCGAGACCGACTACTTCGCGACCACCAAGTGGTCCGAGGAGTACGACTTCAACGGGCAGCAGGCCGTGCTCACCTACTGGCACCGCCCGCTGCACGCGATGACCGACGCATTCACCGCCGCAGGCTTCCGCATCTCCGTCATCAGCGAGCCGCCGCCCTCACCCGAGGCGCACGACCTGTTCCCCGACGACATGGCCCGGTTCCCCTCCGGGTCCTTCCTGGGCTTCCTGTTCTTCGTCCTGGAGGCAGCCTGATCACATCCGGGCTTTCAGCACGTCGAACTCGCAGCCCGGCGCCGACGGATCGAAGCCGTGCTGCACCAGCCAGCGGGACCCCAGCAGGCTGCGCAGCGACCACCAGGCGCGAATGAGTTCCAGGTCGAGGTCCGCCCCGTAGCCCGCGACCACCTCGGCCAGGCGCTCCTCGTGGCCCAGAGTCAGCGTGGCCAGATCGGCATAGGCATCCCCCTGTGCCCCTTCCGACCAGTCGAGCACGCCGGTCAGTTCGTCCCCCTCCACGAAGACGTGCGTGATCTGGAAGTCCCCGTGCACGAACACCGGCGTCCACTCCCGAAGCACCGTCTTCGCGAACGCCCGGTTGCGGTTGATCAGCTCCGCCGGCAGGACCTCATTGGCGATGAGCCAGTGGCATTCCACCTCAAGCTCTTCCGCGATCTCCTCCGCGCTGCGCCCCCGCCAGGGCGGCAGCGGCGCTTCGTGCAGCCTCCTCGCCGCCGCCCCCGCCGCTTCCCACGCCTCGCTCGACGCCGTCGACGGCTCCCCCAGCTGCCCAAGTGCCTTCCCCGGCAACGCCCCCAGCGCCAGCACCGGCCCCTTCCGCCACCGGATCTCCGCCGTCGGCACCGGCGCCAGCCCCATCGCCGCCACCTCCCGATCGATCCGCCCCTCATCGGTGTCGATCTTCAGGAACACGTCCCCCACCCGCAGCGTCGCCCGCTCCTGATGGGCCACAACCACCTCGATCTCCTGCACGGCAGCCATTGTCCAAGGAACGGGGCCGGCCGTCGCGGGATTATCTCGGCCCACGCTTGATCAGGCCGTCAGATGCTCACCGAGCCTGCGCGCAAGGTCGGCCAAGTCGTCGTCGGGAACATCGAGGTAGCCTCGCTCCGGAGCGAACACGGCGGTCTGCTGCTGGTCGTAGGGGACGCCAGGTGGCAGTGGCGCGAGATGCCAGTGGACGTGACGGTTGGCCTGCTGGCTGCCCAGCGACAGCACATAGAGGCGTTCGACATCGAGCAGACTGGTCAACGCCGTACCCGCGCGATGCACGATCCGCTGGATGGCGAGGTACTCCTCAGCCGTGAAGTCGCCGACCGCGTGCTCGCGATGGTCGACGGGGGCTACCAGGAAGTGCCCTAGCACTGACGGAAAACGACTGGCGAACACGACAGCGACTGCGTCCCGGTAGGCGACATGGTGCCGGTAGTCGGGATTGCCGGCGACCAGTTCGCAGATGAAGCACGCTCGTCGGGCCAGGTCGAGATAGGCATCGGCCTGCCATGGCACACGGTTGGTCACGCCGTTCACACTTGGCCTTGCTGCCAGGTGGCACGGGTGATCTCGTACTCGACTTCACCTTGCTCCGCGCCGACGACCGGGTCGTCGGCGGGGTCGGCGGAGATGAAGGCTCGAACGAAAGAGAGCCCGACGGAGGCCATGGTTGCCCGCGATGCGGTGTTGACGGCCATGGTCTGGGCGAAGATGCGGTTGAGCCCGAGGTCGGCGAAGCCGTAGCGGATGAGTTCGCGAGCGCCCTCGCCGGCGTAGCCGCGGCGCCAACGGCGGCGCAGGAGCCGGTAGCCCAGATCGGCTTCGCCGGGGACGTCGGGCTGGTCGGGTCCGTGCGGCGGCTGGAGAATCCACCAGCCGACGAAGCCGTCCTCGGCGAAGCCGACCCAGAAGCCCAGTCCGGGCACCTTGCGGGCGGCGGCGAGGCGACGGTGGTGTGCCTGCTCGGCCTCGGCGCGGGTCAGCGCCCGGCCGGTGAGATGACGCATCACCTCAGGATCGGCATCGAGCTCGATCTCCGACTCGAGGTGCTCATCGGCCAGCGGCACGAGCGTCAGCCGCTGGGTACGCAAGGTCGGCTGGGTCATGAGTCGATCGTCACGGTCCCGGCAAGCGAATAACCCTCTGCTGTCCTGTCCGGGCAGACCTTGCGGATGCGCAGGCCGCTGACCTGCGACACGAAATCCAGGTCCGGACATCGGCCGGCCCTCGTTGTTCGGGGCAACTTGGCGGATCAGCCGCCGAACGCCCAGGCCACCATCAGCGGGAACTCCGCAGCCCAGAACGGGCCGCCGTGCTCGCCGACCCGTTCCCTCATCACGACGTCGGCACCGGCCTCGCGCAGCGCCGTCGCCCAGCGGATCGCGTTCTCGAGGAAGAACGGCTCCAGGGTGCCGGCGACCAGGTAGGTGCGCGGTAGCGGGCCTGGCATCGAGGCAGGAGGACGGTAGCCAGCGCCCGGCGACGCGGAAAAGACCGCGCCGTACATGTCCGGATGGCGAAGGCCCATGGCGAGCGAGAGCTCCCCGCTCGCCGACACGCCGCACACCGCGGTGCGTTCGGCGGGCAGCGCGACACCGAAGCGCGACCGCACCCATCGGCGGACCTCGCCAACGAAGAACCTCTCGTGCGCCGCGAACCGGTCCGGGTCGAATGACGGTGAGTACTCCTGGATGCGCACCATCTCGTCCTCGTCGTCGGTCCGATGGACGCCGACGATCATGGTGGGCGGCACGTCCGCGGCTTCAAGGTGACCGCCCCACTGTGAGATGAGCTGGCCATCACCAGCGAACACCACTGCCTCGGGCGGATCCGCCGGCATGTACACCGTGACTCGCCGTCCGCCGTCGTACTCGAAGATCTCGGTGGCCAGCTCTCCCGTTAGCAGCTCAGCCCGCACCGGCTCGGGTGCGGGATCGTTCCCGCCCACAGCTGCTTGATCGTTCATGACTCGTACCTCGGTCTTCAACGGCTTCACGTGGGGGCAAGCGCAAGATCAAGCTTCCGCACCGGGACAAGGTTCCGGTCCCCGCTGGTCGATACCAGTCCCGCAACCTAGACCTGAACCCTCGCAAGGTTCACGCGGACAGGACATCTGCCCAGCCGGCCGGGCACTTGCCGCTGACGTTGCTTTGTTCTATAACTACTACAACAGCTCACCAAGGGAGGGGGTCACGTGATCATCAGCCTCGATCTGTCCAGCGACGTGCCGATCTACCAGCAGCTGCGGGACCGCATCGTGGAGGGGATCGCGGCGGGGACGCTGCCGGAAGGAGAGTCGCTGCCGTCGACGCGGCAGCTGGCGGCGGACTTCGGGATCAACTTCCACACGGTGAACAAGGCGTACGACCTGTTGCGGCAGCAGGGATTCGTGCGCCTGAACCGGAAGACAGGGGCGGTGGTCGGGGCCACGCCCTCGGACGAGGCGTTCGTGGCCGACTGGACGGCCCGGGCCAGGACGCTGCTGGCGGAAGCGGTGGCGAAGGGGGTGCCCGCGGAGGACGTGCTGGCGACATGCCGATCGATCCTGGCGGGCTTCGGCGAACAACAAGGGGATGAGTCATCGTGACCACGACCGGTGTTGCGGTGCATCTGGTGTTGACGGCTTTGCTGATCTACATGGGCTGGCTGACGCCGTCGTTGTCGACCCGCACGGTCCGCTTCGGGGTGCGAGTGCCGGACGACCGGGTGGACGACCCGGTGGTGCAGCAGGAGATTCGGCGGTTCCGCACGACGCTGCTGATCACGGGGGTGATCATCGCGGCGGTGGGCGTCGGCCTGATCTACGCGGCGGGCGTGGCGCTGGTGCCGCTGCCGGTGCTGGCCCAGATCGTCGCCTGGTACCTGCTCTACTACCGCGCCAACCGGGTGATCACGGCGGCGAAGGATCAGGGCGAGTGGTTCGCGGGCAAGCGGCAGGCGGTGACGGCGGACACGACGCTGCGCAGCGACCCGCCGAAGTTCCCGTGGGCCTGGCTGCTGCTGCCGGTGCTGGTGGTCGCGGCCAGCGCGGTGCTGGGCGTGATCCGCTACCCGGACCTGCCGGATCCGATGCCGGTGCACTTCGACGTCAACGGCGTGGCCAACCGGTACGCGCCCAAGTCGATCGGCAGCGTGTTCACGGTCGTGTTCATTCAGGCCGGCCTGACGGTGCTGCTGTGCGGCATCGCGGCGCTGGTGTTCCGCGGCCCGGCTGACGTGGACCCGGCCCGGCCGGCGGCGTCGGTGCGGGCGCACCGGGAGTTCATCGCGAGGGTGGGCAAGGGATTCATCGCCATGGCCACGCTGATCGACGTCGGTCTGCTGGCCACTGACTGGGCGATGTGGAGCGGCTCGTCGAACGTCGGCGTGCTGCTGCCGCTGACGCTCGGCCCGATCCTGGTCGGCGTGGCGGTGCTGATCCTGATCATCGTGCGGCGCAACCGCGACCACGAGCCCGACGAGCACACCGGACTGTCCCATCGGGACGATGACAGCAACTGGATCGGCGGCATCATCTACCGCAACGCCAACGATCCGTCCTGGTTCGTACAGCGGCGTTTCGGCTTCGGTTGGACGGTCAACGTGGGCAACCGGGTCGCCCTGGTCACCTGCGCCAGCCTGACGGTCGTGGTCGTCGCGCTCGGTCTGCTCCTGCCGCTCATCCTGCGCTGAGGGGAGAATTTCCTTGCACAGCCTCGTAATCGCGGCCCTGGTCGCTACCACCATCACCCCCGCCAACGGCGTCGCCGCCGTGGACCGGGAGATCACCTTCCAGTCGGACGGCATCACCGCCTACGGCACGCTGCACGTGCCCGCGCACCGCCGCGGCGACCGGCTCGCCGCCGCACTGCTGCTGCCCGGCAGCGGTCCCACAGACCGTAACGGCAACCAGCTTCCCGGCCTGCGACCGAACACCTTGGCGCTGCTGGCCGATGCCTTGGGGCAGGACGGCATCATGACGTTCCGGTTCGACAAGTACGGCAGCGGCCCCAGCCACACCCTGCCGCCGGCCGGCGCCGACTACAGCGTCTTCATCCGCCAGGCCGACGCCGCTTACGCCACGCTGCGCCAGCAGCCCGAGACGAACCCGTTCGCCATGCTCGTCGTGGGCCACAGCGAGGGCGGCATGAACGCCATGCTCGTCGGCACCTCGGTGTGGCCGCGACCGGCCGGACTCGCGCTGCTGGCCCCGCAGGACGACCGCATCCTCGACATGATCGCCATGCAGGTCGGCGCCCAGCTCGACGCCGCCCTGCCGCCCGACCAGGCAGGAGTCCAAAAGGGACTGATCGCCACCTGGATCGCCGACTACCGTGCCGAAAAGCCGGTCAGCACCGCCGGCATGCTGCCCTCGATCGCCTCGTTGTTCCAGGTACTCGAGGCCCAGGGCGGCTTCCTCCGCGCCGATGACGCCATCTACCCGCCGGACGTCGCCCGCCGGGTTCCGCACGACACCAGGGTCCTCGTCACCTGCGGCACCGCCGACGCCAACGTCCCGTGCGCCACGCTGCCGCCGCTGCTCGACGCCCTGCACGGCGAGCACCTCGTCACCCTCGACGGCCTCGACCACTTCTTCCACCCGGCCGGCAGCCCCGTCGACAACCAGCCCCTCGCCCCGGCGCTGCTCGCAGCCCTGCACCAGTGGGACCGCCCCTGGGCACAGCACTGAAGCTGGGAAGGGGGCTTTCCTACACTCGGAGTGTAGGAAAGCCCCCTTCCCAGCTAATACGTCAGACCTTTGGGGCGGCCATGCGGCGGCGGTGGCGGGGGCCGATCTTGGCGGCGGCGGTGGTGTCGCGGTCCCACTCGGCGGCGTGCAGGTCGGTGGTGGCGACGAGGGCCTCGCCGGTGGGGACGTCGGGCACGATGATGTCGCCAAGGGCGCCGTCATGGCCGACGAGCACGACGCGGGCGCCGGCGCGGCCGAGGCGGGAGACGACGGCGCGGGTGGGGCGGCCGTGGGCGGCGACGAAGGCCTTGGCCGAGGAGACGGCCCGGCGGGGAATAGTGGTCGGCTCGGACATTCGACCACCATATGGCCAGGCCGGCGACTAGATTGGGCGCAGTGACGCTCGTTACCTCATTCCTCGACTGGTACCTGCCGGCCCATCCGATCGCGGCGGCGAGCCTGGGGCTCACCGAGCACGAGGGCACGCTCGGCGACTACAGCGAAGCCGGCTTCCTGGCCCGGCAGCGGGAGCACGAGCAGTGGCTGACCCGGTTCACCGAGGCACCGCGGCCGACGGAGTTCAGTGATCAGATCGACCACGAGCTGGTGCTGACCCACCTGCGTCGCGAGCGGGCGCTGGCGGACTGGCCGGCCTGGCGGCGTGACCCGGCGGTGTACGTCGGCGGACCGATGCAGGGCCTGTTCGGCACGTTCCAACACCGCCTGCGGCCGGAGCCGGAGCTGGTGGCCTCGGCGCTGAGCCGGCTGGCGGAGCTGCCGGGCGTGTACGCGGCGTGCCGGGCGAACCTGGACGTGGAGCAGGCGTCGCCGCTGATCGTCCGCCGGGCCCTGAACCAGCTGCGCACCACCCGCGCCTTCCTGACGGAGGTGCTGCCGGGGGCGGTGGAGACCGACGGCGACCGGGCCCGGCTGGCCGAAGCGGGCGCCAAGGCGGCGGACGCGGCGGAGGAGCTGGCGGCGTACCTGACGGACTTCGCCGAGCGGGCGATCGGCGACTGGCGGATGGGCGAGAAGCTGTACTCGACCCTGCTGACCGAGTGCGAGCTGCTCGGCTACGGCGCGGGCGAGCTGCTGACCAGGGGCGTCGCCGCCTGGCAGGCGCTGGACGCGGAGGCGACGGAGCTGGCCGGCGGCGACTGGCGGGCCAAGGTGCGCACGTTCCAGGACGACCACGCGGCGTCCATGGACGAGCTGCTGGCCGACGTGACCGCGGAGACCGAACGGGCCCGGCAGTTCCTCAAGGACCACGACCTGGTCACCTTCGCCGAGGGCGAGGAGTGCCGGGTGGTGCCCTCGCCGTCGTTCCTGCGGCCGCTGTTCGTGGTGCCCTTCTACGGCTCGCCGCCGGCGATGACCACGTCCCGGGTCGGCTTCCACTTCGTGCCGTTCACGCCGGACGACGCCACGCCCGAGCAGGTGGAGCAGCGGCTGCGCACCAACTCACGGGCGTCGCTGCCGACGCTGGCGGTGCACGAGGCGTATCCCGGCCATCACTGGCACTTCTCCTGGCACGCCGGCAATCCGCGACCGGCCCGCAAGGTGTTCCGCACGCCGTACTTCGCCGAGGGCTGGGGCCTGTACGCGGAGCGCATGATGCGTGAGCAGGGCTACTTCGCCGACCCGGCGCACGAGCTGGCGCATCTGGACTTCCGGCTGTTCCGGGCGGCGCGGATCATCGTGGACACCGAACTGCACTGCGGCGACATGACCCCGGCGCAGGCCGAGGAGTTCATGACGACCAAATACACGCTGACCGCCGGCACGGCCAAGGGCGAGGTCGACCGGTACTGCGCGTGGCCGACGCAGGCACCGTCCTATCTGACCGGGGCCATGGAGATCGAGGCCATCCGGGACGAGTTCCTGGCCCGCGGCCTCGGCGACCTCAAGTCGTTCCACGACCGCATCGCCGGCTCCGGCGCGCTGCCGCTGGGCCTGGCTCGTCGAGTGGTGTTGGAACAACCCGGGGAGCAGGCTGGTTGGCGCTGAAGTAGCAGTCTTCCGCGAACAGGAGTGTGTCCATGCGGGCGGTAGTGGTCGAGAGCTTCGGCGGTCCCGAGGTGCTGACGGTGGCCGAGGCGGCCGATCCGACGCCGGGTGACGGCGAGCTGCTGGTCAGGGTGGCGGCCGCCGGGGTGAACTACATCGACACCTATCACCGGACCGGCGCTTATCCGATGCCGACGCCGTTCGTGCCGGGTCTTGAGGGCGCCGGCGAGGTAGTCGCGGTCGGCGACGGCGTGAGCCGGTTCAAGGTGGGCGACCGGGTGGCGTGGTCGTCGGCGATCGGCAGCTACGCCGAGCTGACCCGCGTGCCGGAGGCCGTGGCGGTGGCGGTGCCGGACGGCGTGGAGCTGGAGGTGGCGGCCGGCGCGATGTTGCAGGGCATGACCGCGCACTACCTGACCCGGTCGACCTATCCGGTGCAGGAGGGCGACACCGTGCTCGTGCACGCCGCGGCCGGCGGCATGGGCCTGCTGCTCACGCAGGGTGTCAAGGCGCTCGGCGGGCGGGTCATCGGCACGGTGTCCACCGCCGAGAAGGAGAAGCTGGCCCGTGAGGCCGGCGCCGACGAGATCATCCGGTACACCGAGACCGAGATCGCGCCGGAGGTTCGCCGCCTCACCGACGGGCAGGGCGTGCACGTGGTCTACGACGGCGTCGGCAAGGACACCTTCGACGCCAGCCTGGCCAGCCTGCGCATCCGCGGCACCCTCGCGCTGTACGGCGCGGCCAGCGGCCCGGTGCCGCCGTTCGACCTGCAGCGGCTCAACTCCGCCGGCTCGCTGTTCGTCACCCGGCCGACGCTGGGTCACCACGTGCTGACCCGCGAAGAGCTGGACTGGCGCGCCGGCGAGGTCTTCGCCGGCATCCAGGCCGGCAAGCTCACCATCCGGATCAGCGGCCGGTACCCGCTGGCCGAGGCGGCCCAGTCGCACGAGGACCTCCAGGCCCGCCGCACCACCGGCAAGCTCCTGCTGATCCCGTGACCTGATGCAGGGAAGGACGCCTTACCTGCATCCAATGCAGGTAAGGCGTCCTTCCCTGCATCGCGAGTGATCACGGAGCTACCCGGCAAACCTCACAGCGGCGCCGGCCGGGGTTGTGCGTCTACGGCCCCCATACGTCACCCGATGGGATGACGTGCCCTGGTCACTGCCCCTGGTCACGACGCTGGACCGACTGCACAGCCATATGCACGTGCACGATTAGCTGGTACGGTTCGCCAAGTGCACGCGCCCCTGCACGTGCATGTGCACTGGAACCGCTACTGACCGGGAGGGGTCATGGCAGACCAGATCGACATCCACAACGGCATGTCCGCGACCGACCTGGCCGGCGTCAGCTGGCGCAAGAGCCGGCGCAGCGGCGCGGTCGGCAACTGCGTCGAAGTCGCTCGGCTGGCCAACGGCGATATCGCGGTCCGGAACTCGCGGTTCCCGGACGGCCCGGCGCTGGTCTACACGCAGGCCGAGATCACGGCCTTCGTCGGCGGCGTCAAGGATGGCGAGTTCGACGACATGGCCTGAGGGCCATGGTCGGGGGCGGGGGTGGCCTCCTGCTCGAATCAGGAGGCCACCGCCGACCCGCCACATGAGCGGGACGACCCGAAGTAACCGAGCTTAGCTCACAGAGACGGCGAACACATGCGCCGCGCCGCCGGACGTGTCCGCCGGCAGGGTGACGCTGCGTACCTGCTTGCCCGCCGCCAGCATGATCGGCGCGGTGGCGAACAGGTAGGACGTGTACGGCCGATGCAACCGGAACCCGTAGCGCGGGAACGCCGAGTTCACGTACGGCGTGCTCGCGACCACGGTGTTGCCGAACCGCGGCTGCTCACTGCCGCCTTGCAGCAGCCACTCCGACAGCCCGAGATCGGCCGACTGAGTGCTGCCGTCGACATAGGTGATCGTGACCTTGCCGGTGGCGTCGCCACCCGTCGCCGCACCCAAGAACGCCAGCTTGGTCGCGGTGGCGGGCGCGGTCAGCTGCACGGTCTGCCCGGCGGCGACAACGTTGTCCGGCGCGCCGGTGCCGGCCGACGTCGGCCACGTGAAGCCGGCGATCTGACCGCCGGGCACAATACCCTTGGCCGCCAACTGCTGCGCGGAGTAGGCGAAGTTGCCGGGGTACAAAGACGTCCCGCCGAACTTGCCCAGCCAGCCCTTGCTGTCGTCGCTCACGCCGACGTTGTTCGCCGCCGCGCCGAAACTTCCCGGCGTGGCTACGTCAACGGTCAGCTGTGCCGGTAGCTGCTGAGCGCCGGATCCCTTGAAGGTGAACGGAACTGTCGCATAGGTCTGCGCCGAACCCGTGACCTTGACGTCCTGGGTGGACGTTCCGTTCGGGCCGACGGTGAGCGTGCCGCTGGACGGCGTCACGGTGATACCGGTCGGCGGATTCGCCTGCCACGCAACGGTTCCCGAGCCGGTGATGCCTTCGGCCCGCACGGTGGCAACAGCCGAGCCGCCGGGTGCGAGATGCACGGGACCCGATACCGCGCCGCGGACCGGGACCTCGCCGTCACGGAACGACGGCGGGGCGTCCGCGGCAGCGGTTCCCCAAGCGCTGGGCGTGCTGCCCAGAACGTAGTCGAGCCGGCCGCCGTTGACCGCGAACGACTCCGGCAGCCACGGTTTGCTGCTACTCTTCCCGTTGAGCCGCAACGACTGCACGTACTTGTTGGCCGATGATGCCCCCGGCGCGGTGATCTCGAGCCGCTGGCCGCCCTCGCGGGTGATGGTGATGCGCGGGAACAGCGGACTGGCCAGCACGAGCTCGGCCCGCCCCGGCGCCTCCGGGTACATGCCCAACGCCGCCCACACGTACCAGGACGAGGTGGCGCCGAGGTCGTCGTTGCCGGGCAGCCCGGCCGGACCGGGACCGAACAGCTGCTCGGCGCTGCGCCGCACCACATCGGCGGTCTTGGCCGGCGCACCGGCGTACGAGTACTCCCACGGCACCTCGAACGACGGCTCGTTGGCCATCCACGCGTACGGCTGGTCGGCCGAGCCGTTCAAGATGGTGAAGAAGTCGTCCAGCCGCTTGACCGTGGCCGTCGGCCCGCCCATGGCGGTGACCAGACCGGACACGTTGTACGGCACCATCCACGTGTACTGGGCGGCATTGCCTTCCTGGTACTGGAACTCCTGGTACGCGGCGGGATCGAACGGCGTGGCGAACTGCCCGCCGCGGTCCCGCGTCTGGAGATAACCGGTGGCCGGGTTGTAGACGTTCTCCCAGTACTGCGCACGGGCCATGAACTGTTTCCGCACGTCAGCCTGCCCGAGCCGGCCGGCGAGTTGGGCGATGCCGAAGTCGGCGGTGGTCTCCTCCAGCATGTCGGAGACGTTGTCGGCGTGGTAGCCCAACGTCTCGTAGTCCCACAGGCCAGGCCGTTCCAGCGCCCGCTCCCCCGGCTGCTGGATCCGCGTCGCCCCGGTGACCATGGACGCCAGCGCGCCGCGGACGTCGAAGTCCTTGGCCCCGAAGGCAACCGCGCTGGCGATCATGGAATGGAACGGGTCGCCGCCCATCACCCCCATGAAGTCGTTGTTCTGCGACCAGCGGTCCCAGATGCCGCCGGCCTGCGTGGCCTGGTTGTACAACGACTGCGCGATGTCCGAGGTCTCGTGCGGGGCCAACAGGGCCAGCAGCTGGATCTCGTCACGGTAGACGTCCCAGCCGGAGAAGTTGGCGTACTGGGCGTGGCCGCGCGGCTGCTGATGGATCTTGTTGTCGAAACCGGTGTAACGGCCGTCGACATCGGAGAACACGTTGGGCTGCAACAGACAGTGGTACAGCGCGGTGTAGAACGTGGTGAGCTGGTCGCGCGTGCCTCCCCCGATCCGGACCTGGCCCAGCCGGGAGTTCCAGGCCTGTCGGGCCTGTCGCACGAGCTCGTCGAAGCCGCCTTGCTCAGCGCGCAGGTTGTTCGCCGCGCCGGCGGCGTCCACATAGGACAGACCGACCCGAGCCTGCACGGTTGCGCCGGGCGCGAAGGACACGAAAGCGCCGGAACCACCTGAGGCGGTGACCACCTGCTTGTCCCACGTGGCATTGCTGAGATTGCCACCATGAGCCTGCGTGCCGCCGGGCGTCACGGTGTCGTTCTGCCATGTGCCGACGCCGGCGAACGGCTGGTCGAAGGTCGCGGTGAAGTACACCTTGTACTTCGACGGCCCGCCACAGAAGTGGCCGCTGGCGACCCAGCCGGAGATCGTGTGCTTGGCCGCGTCCACGGTCACCGAGGCGTCGTCGCTGCCCATCGCCGAGTCGGCGGTGTCCACGAGGAGTGTGGCGGGACCGTTGGCCGGGAAGGAGAATCGGCCCATGCCGGTGTGCAGGGTGGAGGTCAGCTCGGTGGTGATGCCGGCGTCGGTGGTGACCTTGTAGTAGCCCGGCGACGCGGATTCGTTGGCGTGCTGAAAGGTCGAGTAGTAGTGGGCCTGATCGGCCGCCGGCGACACCGTGACCGGGCCGGCGTACGGGATGAACGGCAGGTCGCCGTCCGCGCCGCCACAGCCGGCCCCGTTGAAGTGGGTCAGACTGAAGCCCCGGAGCCGGTTCTCCTCCCAGGCATAGCCGCTGTCGCGGTCGCGCACGTAGTACCGGCCGGCGCCGTCGGGCGCCTTGGGCTCGAGCGGGTTGTCGGGACTCCACTGCACCATGCCGAACGGCACGTCCGCGCCGGGAAACGTGTCGCCGGCGTAGCTGTTGGTCTCGGGCGTCTGGCCGGCGGCCGCGCCGACGAACGGATTCACATAGGCGGCGAGGTCGGTGTCGTGATCCGTGTCCGCGGCGGCCGGGACGACGGCCAATGCGGACACGGCTAAGACGAGTGGCAGGCCCAGCCCCAGGGTTCGACGCATCGGACAGCGCTCCCTTCGGATGACAACGTTGTCACCCCGCAGCCCTGGGTGACCGGTTGGAGACAATCAGTAGCTGAAGTCGGCGTCAAGGTCTGGCCGCCGGGAACGGGCCGAACGGCCTCGGGCAATAACCCGACGTGTCGAACGAAACCGAGCTGGTCGCGACCATCGCCCGCCGCGTGCCGCCGATGTCGGCCGAGGCGTTCGCGGCCGGCCGCCGCCGGCTGACGTCGTGCCTGCGGTCAGAGCGCCGGCGAAGGATCGCCCGCCGGGTCGTCTGTGCCGGGTGGCTGCTCGCGCTGGTCTGGCTGCCGGTCGACCTGATCTTCCTGCGCGGCATCACGATGCTCGACCTCGAGGTGTACCGCAACGGCGGCCTGGCCTGGCTCCGCGACATCCCGCTCTACGTGGGCTTTCCCGGTCCGCTCGGCGGACCGAACCTGCCGTTCACCTATCCCCCGATCGCCGCGGTCCTGTTCAGCGGGTTCGCCGCCATCCCGTTCTGGCTGGCCAAAACGCTGGTCACGGTGGCCAGTCTTCTCGCGCTGTCGGCGGTGACGGTGGTGGTGGCCGGCCGGTTGGACCAGCGTCTGAAATGGACACTCGGGCCGGCGGCCGCGGTGCTCGCACTGTCCCTGGAGCCGGTGGCGTCGACGTTCGGCTACGGTCAGGTCAACCTGTTCCTGATGGCGCTGGTCGTGCTGGATTGCCTTGCTGTGAAACGGTTCCGGGGCGTGCTCGTCGGACTGGCGGCGGCGATCAAGCTCACCCCGCTGGTGTTCATCGTGTACTTCCTGGTCAGGCGCGACCGGCGATCGGCCATCACGGCGGCGGCATCGTTCGCCGGGTTCGCGCTGCTCGGGCTACTGCTCGCACCCCGGGACACGATCGAGTTCTGGTTCCACGCGATGGTCACCCCGGAGCGGATCACCACTCTGTCGATCATGACCAACGAGTCGCTGCGGGCGGAGCTGTACCGGTTGCCGGCCTTGGCGTCCGTGCAGTCGTTGCTGTGGGTGATCCTGGCGGTCCTGGTGCTGGCCCTGGCCTGGCGGGCCGCGAGCCGGGCCGGCAACGACGTCCTGGCACTGGTCTCGATCGGCGTGGCCGGCTTGCTCATCTCGCCGATTTCCTGGTCCCACCACTGGGTCTGGGTGGTGCCGGCGCTGATGGCCGTCGGCTGGCCGCTGTGGCAACAGCGGGCCTGGCGGCGCATGGCCCTGCTGACCGTGCCCACAGCAGTGTTCTTTTTCGGCCCACCGTATGGCTTTTTGCCCTCCAGCGGCGACCAGGAGCTGGGTTGGGCCCTGTGGCAACACATTCCTGGCGCGTCCTATGTGTGGCTCGGACTGGCGCTGCTCGCCGCACTGGCGCTACGCCCCGGGAACGCACGTGCCGGCAAAGGGCAATAAACCACATGCAGAACGAGACAGCGCTGGTCGACCTGATCGCGCGGGAGGTGCCGCCGATGACCACGAAGGCATTCGAGGCCGGCCGTCGGCGGTTGATGAAGTCCCTGGCGGACAACGGGTTCCGCCGGCCGCTGGACGCGGTCGGGCGCTGGCTGACCGCGCACGCGCGGGTGGTGTCCGCGGTGCTGGTCGGCGCGGCCGTGCTGATGTTCGTGCTGTGGCTCAGCGGCGGCCTGATCGACATGCAGGTCTACCGGGCCGGCGCGAACGCGCTGCTGACCGGCCAGCCCCTGTACTCGCAGGGCGTGCTCGGCCCGATGATGTTCACCTATCCCCCGTTCGCGGCCATCTTCTTCCTACCGTTGGCGGTGATCCCGTATCCGATCCTGTGTGGACTGTGGATCACCGGCAACCTGGTGCTGCTGTGGCAGATCGTCCGCCGCTGCACCGCAACGGTCGGTCTGCCGATGCCACTGGCGCTGGTTTTCCTCGGCCTGGCCGTCTGGCTGGAACCGGTCCGTACGAGCCTGGCGCTGGGCCAGATCAACCTCATCCTGCTCGGGCTGGTCGTGTTCGACCTGTGCCGGCGGCGCCCGTCGAAGTGGGCCGGCATCGGCGTCGGGCTGGCCGCCGCGATCAAGCTCACTCCGCTGATCTTCGTGGTGTACCTGCTGTTCGCCCGCCGCTGGCGGGAGGCCGGGGTGGCGCTCGCGACCTTCGCCGTCACGGTGATCATCGGCATTCTCTTCGTGCCGGAGGCGATGCACTACTGGATCGGCGGCGTGTTCGGCGACTCGTCCCGGGTCGGCCCGGTGCTGTCGTGGTCCGACCAGTCCATTCACGGCATGTTGGCCCGTGTCCTCGGCGAGGCGCAGTCGGGGCCGCCATGGTTGCTGCTCGGCGGCGCGGTCGGCCTGGCCGGCACGGCCGTGGCCGGCGCGATCGACCGCCGCGGCGACCGCGTGCTGGCGCTCGGCCTGGTCGGCATGACCGCCGCCGCGGTGTCGCCGTTCTCCTGGGAACACCACTGGGTCTGGTTCCTGCCGGTGATCATCGCACTGGCCGCTCGCCTGCCGTGGTACGTGCCGGCGCTGGTTTTCCTTGCCGGGGCGGCGATTCCCACCGAGGCGCCGCCGATCGACTTCGGCCACGGGATGGCCACCGGCATCATCTCGATCGACTTCGAGGGACCACTGGCCTTCGTGATCCGCAACAGCTACCCGTTGACGATCATGGCACTGATCACCGCATTGGCTGTGCCGCTGGTGCGGCATCGGCGGGTGCCGGCGTGACCGGCTCGGGCAGCGGCGGCTCGGTCCGGTCGATCGGGAGCGAGAAGATGTCGACGAGCCAACTCATACCCTGCTCTTCGCGCTACCCCGAAAAGCGTTACGGGCGTTCGGCGATGCGCCGAGCCGCCTCCTCCGACCAGCCCAGCATCGCCTCGGTCAGCCGGAGATTGAGATCCAGCGACAGGCTGTGCGGCCCGTACGGCGGGGAGATCGCGGCACTGCGGGCCTGCACGGCCAACACGCCGTCCCGCTGTTCCCGCAGCGCCTCGATGTCCCGCCCCAGCACGCACAACGCGTCCTCACGGCTGAGCACCACGGACAACAGCCAGGCCCGCAGATACGCCTCGCTGCGCATCGTGCGGTCCGGCTGGACGTCGACCAGCCAACGGCGCAGCTCGGCCCGGCCGTCGTCGGTGATGGCGTACGTGCGCTTGCCGCGCGCACCTTCCTCGACGCACTCCACGTGCCCGTCAGCCGACAGCCGAGCCAACTCCGGGTAGAGCTGGTGGTTACGGGCGTGCCAGATCTGCTGCAACGTGTTCTGGAAGATCTGGCCCAACTGGTAGCCGCTGTTGGGGCTGAGCGACAGCAGCCCCAACAGCGCGTGCCGCAACGACATCAGGCGCTCCGCTGCGGTGCGTCAAGGTAGGCCGAAGCCTGCAACGTGAACAGGTGGGCGTAGCCCTCGTCGGCCGCCATCAGCTCGGCGTGCGTGCCGTACTCGGCGACCTTCCCGTTGTCCAGCAACAGGATCCGGTCGGCCTGGCGCACCGTGGAGAACCGGTGCGAGATGTAGAGCGTGGTACGGCCGTGGGCCAGGTTGCGCAGCCGGGCGAACAGGTCGTGCTCGGCCTGCGCGTCCAGCGCGGAGGTCGGCTCGTCCAGCACGAGCAGCGGCGCGTCCCGCATGAAGGCCCGGCTCAGCGCGATCTTCTGCCACTCGCCGCCGGACAGGTTGGCGCCCTCGTTGAACCAGCGGCCCAGCGGCGTGCCCATGCCCATCGGCATGCCGGCGATCAGCTCGTCGGCCCCGCCGGCCACCGCCGAGGAGTCGATCAGCTCCTGGTCGGTGACGTGCTCGATGTCGCCGACGCCGATGTTCTCCGACGCGCTGGCCTGGTAGGTCACGTAGTCCTGGAACATGGCGCTGATGTGCCGGCGCAGCACGTCCGGGTCGAACTCGCGGATGTCGATGCCGTCCAACAGGATCCGGCCGGAGTTCGGGTCGTAGAGCCGGCACAGCAGCTTGAACAGGGTCGACTTGCCGGCGCCGTTGCGACCGACCACCGCGGTGGTCTGGCCGGGCTGGATCTCGAAGCTGACCCCGTTGAGCGCCACCGAGTCCGTGCCCGGATAGCTGAAGGTCACGTCCTCGAACACGACGTGGCCGCGCACCGGGTCGGGCAGCGGGCGGGGCCGCGGCGGCGCGACCACCGCCGGCTCGGTGGCCAGCAGCTTGTACAGGTTGTCCAGGTAGAGGTTGTTCTCGTACATGCCGGTGAAGCCGGAGAACAGCGAGGACACCGACTGCTGCACCGCGGTCGAGGCCTGGGTGAACAACAGCAGGTCGCCGACGGTGAGCCGGCCGTTGACCGCCTCCAGCGCGATGTACAGGTAGGTCAGCGAAGCGGTGACGGTGGTGATCAGGCCCCAGCCGGTGCCGCGCAGGTTCCGCTCGGTGATCAGCTTGCGCTGCCGTCCGAAGTAGACGGCGCTGATCCGGCGGAACCGGTCGACCAGGTAGTCACCGAGGCCGAAGAGCTTGATCTCCTTGGCGTACGTGTCGGTGGTGACCAGCGAGGACAGGTAGTCCATGCGGCGGCGGATCGGCGAGCTCCAGACCGCGTACACGTAGCTGCGGGCGCCGTAGCGGGAATCGGCGATGAACGCCGGGATCGGCGAGAGCACGGCGACCAGCGCCAGCCACGGGTTGATCGACAGCAGCAGCGCGATCATCGAGGTGAACGTGATGCCGGTGCGGATCAGGCCGAACACCGAGGTCAGCATGGCCACCGGGCGGGACGGGGCCTCGTCCTGGGCCTGCCGGATCAGGTCGTACGAGGAGGAGCCCTCGAAGAAGGACAGGTCCAGCCGGCTGGCGTGGGCCATCACCCGCAGCCGGATGGTCTGCGACACCCGGTCGTTGAGCAGCTGCTGGTTCATCGTGGACACGGCCGACATCACCGAGTTCACCGCGTAGACGACCAGTTGCAGACCGGCCACCGCGATGATCACCTGGACCGTGGTCAGCGCCAGCGGGCCGACCTGCACCAGGTCCGGCAGGTGCGCGCTGTGCACGGCGATCGCGTGCGTCACCGAGTCGATCAGCAGCTTGGAGATGTAGGCCGTGGCCGTCGGCGTGAGACCGGCGATCACCGTGGCGAACACCAGCCACAGGGTCGGCCAGCGGCCGGCGTCCCAGGCCAGCTTGACCACCCGCGGCAGCCCCTTGAGCAGGCCGCCGACCGACCGCCGCAGTCGCTGGAGCCGGGACCGCAGGTCCCTGGGCTCGTCCGCGGGCTCCGGATCGGGAATCTCCACCGAGCCGGTCAGTCCGCTGTCCGGCACCGTCACCGCCCGGCGATGGCCGGGTCGGCCGCCCCCTCTGGTCAAGACGTCCCCCACAAGTCGTTTTCGATAGGTCGAACTCGATAGGTGAGTACGGTACACCGGATCGGACGCCAAAGTCACCGGAATAGCCCGTTGCCGCGGCCCTACCGTGGCAAACGTGGCTGCTGATCAGTTGCTCGACGGTGAGTGCCGGATCTGGTGGGCCCGTCCCGACCAGGTGCCCGACGACGTTCTGACGACCGTGGTGCCCGAGGCCGAGCAACGCCGCGCCGGGCGGTACCGGCAGCGGGTGGACCGACAGCGATCGCTGGTCGGCGCGTGGCTGCTGCGCGCCGCCGTCGCCGTGCAGACCGGGGAACGGCCGAGGGACGTGCTGGTCGACCGCACGTGCACCGACTGCGGTCAGCAGCACGGGCGGCCGCGACTGCCCACCGGCAGCGGCATCGAGGTGTCCGTGTCGCATGCCGGCGAGCGCGTCGCCGTTGCCGTCACGCGGCTGGGCGAGGTCGGTGTCGACGTCGAGTTCACGCCGCTGACCGCGCACTTCGACCGCGAGCTGGCCGAGAACACGTTGACCTCGTGGGAATTGGCCCACCTGGACGGGTCGTCGCATCCCGGGGCCGACTTCTACCGGCTGTGGGTGCGCAAGGAGGCGCTGCTCAAGGCGACCGGGCACGGGCTGCGGATGCCGATGAGCCGGATCGAGGTCTCCCCCGCCGATCAGCCGCCGGCGCTGGTGTCCTGGCCGCTGGACATCCCCGTCGACCGCGTCCGGTTGGCCATGTTGAACCCCGGGCCACGCCACCACGCGGCCGTCGCCGTGCTCACCGACGAACCCTTGCCCGTTCGGGAACTGGATGCCGATCTCCTGCTGTAACCGGAACGATCATTCCGGGTAGGGTGGAGGTCGTCACGAACGACGGAGGGACGACAGACGTGTCCGACGCGATGCTGGCCGAGACCATCACCATCACCGGCGACGCCGGTGACGAGATCGAGGCGTACCTGGCAAGGCCGCTCGACACCACGCCGCGCGGCGGCGTGCTGGTGATCCACCACATGCCCGGTTACGACGAGGGCACCAAGGAGATCGTCCGCAGGTTCGCGGTGAACGGCTACAACGCCATCGCGCCCAACCTGTTCCACCGCGTCGCCCCCGGCGCCAGCCCGGACGACGCCGCGGCGGCCGCCCGCGCCCAGGGCGGCGTGCCCGACTCGCAGGTCGTCGGCGACGCCGACGGGGCGATCAAGCACCTCAAGTCGCTGGAGTCCAGCAACGGCAAGGTCGGCGTGATCGGCTACTGCTCCGGCGGCCGGCACACCTTCCTGGTCGCCTGCTCGCTCAAGGTCGACGCGGCCGTGGACTGCTACGGCGCGTTCGTCACCCGCGGCCCCGACCCGGCCATGGGCATCACCACCATGGGGCCGCTGCTGGACATCGCGCCCAACCTGTCGTCGCCGCTGCTGGGCCTGTTCGGCGCCGACGACAAGTTCCCCACGCCGGAGGAGACCGCCGAGCTCGAAGCCGTGCTCAAGGAGCACGGCAAGACCACCGAGTTCCACACCTACGTGGGCGCCAACCACGCCTTCTTCTCCGTGGAGCGGCCCAGTTACCGCGCCGAGGCCGCCGCCGACGGCTGGCAGAAGGTGTTCGACTTCTACGGCCGCCACCTCGCGTCCTGAAGGGGGCCTCATGTGCACCTATCTCACTGAGAAGATCATGCTGGACGGCGCGGGCAAGGGCGCGACCGGCTGGTTCAAGCTGACCGACGGCTCGGTCTACGTGGACCACCCCACGCACGCCCGCTACACGCACACGCTGAACATCGACTTCCTCAACCCGGCCGAGGGCCCCGGCGCCCGGGTCGCGGTGGAGCTCACGGAAGAGGCGGCACGGGCGTTGGTCGCGGCCATCACCGCGGCGCTGGACCACGCGCCGGCGGGAATCGCGTCGGAGAACCAGCCCTGAGGACCGGCGGCGGCGAACCCGAGGGGAGTTCGCCGCCGCTTTCTCCTGCTACGGGAAGATGTTGTCGTGCTTCAGGAAGAACTCCGGCCGCTCCTGCTCGGACAGTTCGGACAAGGTCTTGAGGCCCTCGAAGTAGCCCTCGCGCGGCGCGCCCGGCGTGAACAGCAGCAACATCGACACCGGATCGTCGGACTGGTTGGAGAAGCCGTGCCGGCCGCCCGGCGGGACGTGCAGGAAGTCGCCGGCCCGTCCGTCGATCCATTCCTCGCCGTTGAACAGCTTCACCGTGCCGGACAGCACGAAGAAGGACTCGGAGATGGTGCGGTGGAAGTGGTCGGACGCGCCCTTGGTGTGCGGCGGCATGTCCAACCGGTACAGGCCGAAATCGCCGCCGGTCTGCGATCCCTTGGCCAGGTAGGAAAAACTGGTGCCGGAGTTGCCGACCAGGTCGGCCGGTGTGTCGCCGGGACGCAGCCAGGCCGTGACCTCGCCGCCCTCCCCGTCGTAGCGAATCTCCGGATAGGACATCGCGGATCCCCCCTCCCGTCATGCAGGGAAGGACGCCTTACCTGCGTTCAACGCAGGTAAGGCGTCCTTCCCTGCATAATCATCACATCTTTCAGTTCTGGTACGCCTCCAGCGGCGGGCAGGAGCAGACCAGGTTGCGGTCGCCCTTGGCGCCGTCGATGCGGCGGACCGGCGGCCAGATCTTCGGCGCGTGCACGCCGGCCGGGAACACCGCCTCGTGCCGGGTGTACGGGTGCTTCCACTCCTGCTCGGTCAGGCAGGCCGCGGTGTGCGGGGCGTTGCGCAGCGGGTTGTCGTCCACCGGCCACTCGCCCGAGCCGACCCGGTCGACCTCCCGCCGGATCGCGATCATGGCGTCGCAGAAGCGGTCCAGCTCGGCCAGGTCCTCGCTCTCGGTCGGCTCCACCATGAGCGTGCCGGCCACCGGGAAGGACATGGTCGGCGCGTGCAGGCCGTAGTCGGCCAGCCGCTTGGCCACGTCGTCCACGGTCACGCCGGTGGCCTTGGTGATGCCGCGCAGGTCGAGAATGCACTCGTGGGCGACGAAACCGCCCTCGCCGACGTAGAGCACCGGGAAGTACTCGTCGAGCCGGCGGGCCACGTAGTTGGCCGCCGCGACGGCGGTCAGGGTGGCCCGGCGCAGGCCGTCCGCGCCCATCATCCGCACGTAGGCCCAGGAGATCGGCAGGATCGAGGCGCTGCCCCACGGGGCGGCGCTGATCGGGCCGACGCCGGTGGCCGGGCCGGCGGCCGGCTGCAGCGGGTGGTTGGGCAGGAACGGCGCGAGGTGCGCGCGCACGCCGATCGGGCCGACACCCGGACCGCCGCCGCCGTGCGGGATGCAGAAGGTCTTGTGCAGGTTCAGGTGCGACACGTCCGAGCCGAACTTGCCGTACTGGGCCAGGCCGATCAGCGCGTTCAGGTTGGCGCCGTCCACGTACACCTGGCCGCCCGCGTCGTGCACCAGGCCGCAGACCTCGCGCACGGTGTCCTCGTACACGCCGTGCGTGGACGGGTAGGTGATCATGATCGCGGCCAGGTCGGCGCTGTGCTCGGCGACGGTGGCGCGCAGGTGGTCCATGTCGATGTTGCCCTGCTCGTCGCACTTGACCACGACGACGCGCATGCCGGCCATCACCGCGCTGGCGGCGTTGGTGCCGTGCGCGCTGGCCGGGATCAGGCAGACGTCGCGCTCGCCGTGCCCCTGGGACCGGTGGTAGGCCCGGATGGCCAGCAGGCCGGCGAACTCGCCCTGGCTGCCGGCGTTGGGCTGCAAGGAGACCGCGTCGTAGCCGGTGATCTCGGCCAGCCACTGCTCCAGGTCGGTCACCACGGACAGCAGGCCCTCGGCGTCCTCGGCCGGGGCGAACGGGTGCAGGCCCGAGAACTCGGGCCAGGTGACGGCCTCCATCTCGGTGGTGGCGTTGAGCTTCATGGTGCACGAGCCCAGCGGGATCATGCTTCGGTCCAGTGCGACGTCCTTGTCGGACAACGCCCGCAGGTAGCGCAGCAGCGCCGTCTCGGAGCGGTGCTGGTGGAACACCGGGTGGGTGAGGAAGTCGCTGGTGCGGCGCAGGGCCGGCGGGATGCCGTCGGCGGTGTCCGCGTCCAGACCGTCCACATCGGACACCGTGACGCCGAAGGCCCGCCACACCAGGGAAAGGTGCTGGCGGGTGGTGGTCTCGTCGCACGCGATGCCGACGTGGTTCTCGTCGACCAGGCGCAGGTTCACGCCGAGCTCGCGGGCCTTGGCCACCACGTCGGCGGCGGTGCCGGGCACCTCGGCCAGCACGGTGTCGAACAGCTCGCCGTGCACGACGTTGACGCCGCCCTCGGACAGGCCGGCGGCCAGCACGGTGGCCATCCGGTGCGCTCGGGTGGCGATGGCCTTGAGGCCGTCGGGGCCGTGGTAGACGGCGTACATCGAGGCGATCACCGCCAGCAGCACCTGCGCGGTGCAGATGTTGCTGGTGGCCTTCTCGCGGCGGATGTGCTGCTCACGGGTCTGCAGCGCCAGCCGGTAGGCCCGGTTGCCGTCGGCGTCCTCGCTCACACCGACCAGACGGCCCGGCAGCTGCCGCTCGAAGCCCTTGCGCACGGCCATGTAGCCGGCGTGCGGGCCGCCGAAGCCCATCGGCACACCGAACCGCTGCGTCGTGCCGACCACGACGTCCGCGCCGATCTCGCCCGGGGCACGCAGCAGGGTCAGGGCCAGCAGGTCGGCCGCGACGACCGCGGCCGCGCCGGCGGCGTGGATCTCGGCGATCACGGACTCGTGGTCGCGGATGACGCCGGAGGCGCCCGGGTAGGACAGCAGCGCGCCGAAGAAGTCGCCGCCGAGGCCGAGGCCCTCGATGCCCTGCGACAGGTCGGCCACCACGATCTCGATGCCCAGCGGCTCGGCCCTGGTCTCGATCACGGCGATGGTCTGCGGCAGCGTGTCCGCGTCGACCACGAACTTGCTCGACTTCGACTTGCCGGCCCGGCGGACCAGGGTCATCGCCTCGGCGGCGGCGGTCGACTCGTCCAGCATCGAGGCGTTGGCCACCGGCAGGCCGGTCAGGTCGCCGACCATGGTCTGGAAGTTGAGCAGCGCCTCAAGGCGGCCCTGGGAGATCTCCGGCTGGTACGGCGTGTAGGCGGTGTACCAGGCCGGGCTCTCCAGCACGTTGCGCAGGATGACGCCCGGGGTGACCGTGCCGTAGTAGCCGAGGCCGATCATCTGGGTCATCGGCCGGTTGCGGTCGGCCAGCGCGCGCAGCTCGGCCAGCGCCTCGACCTCGGTGGCCGGGGCCGGCAGGCTCAGCGCGAGGGAGTCACTGCGGATGGCCGACGGCACCGCGCGCTGGGCCAGTTCCTCCAGCGAGCCGACGCCGATCACGTCCAGGATCTTGCCCAGCTCGGCGGCGCGAGGACCGACGTGGCGGTCGGCGAACGGCGTGCCGTGCTCGAGCGCGGCCAAGGGAATGCGGTCAGTCGTCATGCGTCGAGCCTCCGGGGGCAAGCGGGCGCGGGCCGTTGCCCTCCCCCTCTGTCCCCGCCCGTGACGGGCACCTGAGAGCTTCACCCACGCTGCGTCCTGTCGACGCGGCGCGGGCTTGCACCGTCGGCGGGGCGCTGGCGCGCCCGCTTTCCAGAGGCGTCTGTCCCGTACGGTCCTTGGGCCTGAGAGGTTCCGGGGAGGATTTGCTCCTTCGGCGCCGGACCTGGCAGGCCCGGACTCTCCCGCACGGGATGTGCGACTACACGCGTGAGTTTACCCCGGCCGAGTTACCAGCCCCAGAGCTGAGCGCGGCGTGTCATCTCGATCACGTCTTGAGCCGGCTCAGCCGGTCCGGCGGGCCCGCCGGCGGCTGGTCAGCTCGTCGTCCTCGTGCGGCTCCAGGACCATGCCGTCGGCCCGCTCGGCCTGGAACTCGTGGATGGTGCCGCTGATCTCCCGCATCGCCCCGCTGACCGCGATGCCGAACACGCCCTGGCCGCCCTGCAGCAGGTCGACGACCTCTTCCGGCGAGGTGCACTCGTAGACCGTGGTGCCGTCGCTGAACAGCGTGATCCTGGCCAGGTCGGCCACGCCGCGGCGGCGCAGGTGGTCCACCGCGACCCGGATGTTCTGCAGCGAGACACCGGTGTCCAGCAGGCGTTTGACCACCTTGAGCACCAGCAGGTCCTTGAACGAGTACAGCCGCTGGCTGCCGGACCCGTGCGCGCTGCGGATCGACGGCGCGACCAGCTCGGTGCGGGCCCAGTAGTCCAGCTGCCG